>DASXOS010000087.1:0-9502 GCA_036494115.1 Solirubrobacteraceae bacterium
GTCGTGTCGCGCGCGTTCAGGTGCGCGGGGTGGCCGAGGTTGTCGACGAAGCACGAGCAGCCGACGCACGGCGTCGCGCCCGGGTCGAGCATGAAGTGGTACGCCACGAGCTGGCGGCGGCCGTCGAACAGATCGGCGAGCCCGGCGCGGCCGTCCGGCCCCTCGAACTCGTAGTCCTTGTCGAACGCAACGGCGGGCAGGCGGCGCCGCTCGGCGGCCAGCGCGTCGCTCTCGCGCATGTGCGCCTTCTCCTTCGCGAGCAGTTCGTCGCGCGTGGCCTGCCACTCCTCTGGCGACACGACTTGGGGGACTTGCATCTCGGTGTCTCTCCTTGCTCGAGGCCTAAGTTCCTTAACGGAACGCACCGTATCACAGACAGTTCCGTAAAGGAACTAAGCTAGGATGAAGCTCATGCAGAGAACGGACTTCAGCGATATGGCGTGCTCCATCGCCCGCACGCTCCACATCGCCGGCGAGCCGTGGTCGCCGCTCATCATCCGCAACGCGATGGTCGGCATCACGCGCTTCGACGATCACCAGCGCGCGCTCGGCATCTCGCGCAAGGTGCTCACCCAGCGGCTCGACTGGCTCGTGGAGAACGACATCCTCGAGCGACGCGCCTACTCCGAGCACCCGCCGCGCCACGACTACGCGCTCACGCCGAAGGGCCGCGAGCTCTCCGACGTGCTCTTCGCGATCAGCGCCTGGGGCGACCGCTGGACCGCCGGCGACGCCGGTGCTCCGGCGCTGTTCCGCCACAAGACCTGCGGCGAGCTCACGCACGCTGAGATCCGCTGCGCGGAGTGCGGCGAGCTGTTGCACTCCCAGGATGTCGAGGTCACGCCCGGCCCGGGCGCCGAGCCCTTGCCCGCATAGCCCGTTTGGGGGTAAATCCCGTGCCCCGCGGGAGAGCGTCTCCTCAAAGCTCGTAACGCGTGATATATACCTTGGCGCTTCCGGCTGCTAGGGGCCGGATCGTCAGGGAGGAGTAGCAGAAATGCACGGTTTCCGTGGCGGCTGGCGGCTGCCCGCGATTGCTCTGTCAGTTCTGATCGTGGGGGTGGCCGTGACAGGCGTGACCCTCGCACGGGGACCCTCGCGACATCCCACCAGCCCGCGCTACCGGGGCCTCTCGAAGGCGCGCATCCTGCGCGCGAACCGGGCGACGATGCGCCGCGTGATCGTGGTTCTGCGCAATCAGAACCACGCGCTCCCGGCGACCGTGCACGGCGCAGCCGCGCGGGTACGCGCGGCCAAGGCCGAGCAGGCTCCGCTCGTCGCACAGGTGGCCCGCTCCGGCGGCGACGTGAGCCACCAGTACAGCGTCCTGAACGCGTTTGCCGCACGCGCGTCGAACGGCGAGCTGGGCCGCCTGCGCGGCAACAGCGCCGTGGCGCGCGTGATCCCCGACAGCCTCGTGAGGCTGCCGAACGCCGCGTCCACGCGGCCGTCCGCGAGGTCGGCCGCCGGTCCGGTCGCGCCCAACGGCTCCCCGGTGCCGGGCACCTGCCCGAGCGACCCGTCGAAGCCGCTGCTCGAGCCGGAGGCGCTGCAGACCACACACACCGCCTTCACCGATCCGAACACGCCGCAGGCCCAGCAGCTCGCCTCCGGCGACGGCGTGAAGGTGGCGTTCTTCGCCGACGGCCTGGACATCAACAACCCGGACTTCGTGCGTGCGGACGGCTCGCACGTGTTCACGGACTACCAGGACTTCAGCGGCGACGGCCCGAACGCGCCGACCGGAGCGGCCGAGGCGTTCGGCGACGCGAGCTCGATCGCGGCACAGGGTCGAGTGACCTACGACATTTCGCAGTTCAACAACCCCGCGCACCCGCTGCCGGCGGGGTGCAACATCAACGTGCGCGGCATGGCGCCGGGCGCGTCGCTCGTCGGGATCAAGGTGTTCGGCAACTCGAACTCCTCGTTCAACTCGACGATCCTGCTGGGCCTCGACTACGCGGTGTCGCATGACCACGTGGACATCCTCAGCGAGTCGTTCGGCGAGTACCCGATCCCGGACTCGACCCAGGACATCACGCGTCAGTTCAACGCGCAGGCGGTGGCCGCCGGCGCGACCGTGGTGGAGAGCACGGGCGACTCCGGCGTTGAGTCGAGCGTGAGCTCGGCGACGAGCGACCCGAGCGTGATCGCGGCAGGCGCGAGCACGAATTTCCGCGGCTACGCGCAGAGCGAGTCGTACGCGTTCCAGTTCTCGAGCCACAGCTGGCTGAGCGACAACATCTCGTCGATCGAGTCGGCCGGCCCGACGCAGGAGGGGCGCGTGCTCGACCTCGTCGCGCCTGGCGAGGTCGGGTGGTCGCTGTGCAGCAGCAACACGGCGATCTACGAGGAGTGCACCGACTTCTCGGGCCACGGCTCGAACCTCCAGCAGTTCGGCGGCACGAGCGAGTCGGCGCCCCTGATCGCCGGCGCCGCGGCGCTGGTGGTACAGGCGTACCGCCAGACGCACGGCGGGCACACGCCGTCGCCCGCGCTGGTCAGGCAGCTTCTGACGAGCACGGCGAACGACCTCGACTTCCCGAGCTCGGAGCAGGGCGCGGGCGAGGTCGACTCGCTGGCGGCGGTGCAGGCGGCACGCTCGGTCTCCAACTCGCAGGGAGCGGGCACGCCCACGGGCGCCAACCTGCTGACGAGCGTGAGCCAGATCGATCTCGCCGGCCAGGCGGGCAGCTCGCCGCACGTACCGGCGCTGCGGGTGACGAACGTGGGCACGACGACGCAGATCGTGCATGCGCGAACGCGCGCGGTCGGGTCGACCCTGTCGAACCAGACCGGCACCGTGCAGCTGAACTCCAGCAGCCCGGTGTTCGTCGACCAGTTCGGCTCGCAGCGTCCGTACGCGAAGGTGAACTTCAACGTTCCCTCCGGCGCGGACCGGCTGGTGGCGTTCCTGGCGTGGCCCGGACCCCTGGCCCGGGTGGGCGTGGCGCTGATCGACCCGAACGGCGACTACGCCGCGTTCACGCGGCCGCAGGGCAACGGCAACCACGGCGAGGTCGACGTCAAGCAGCCCGTTGCGGGCAACTGGACGGCGATCATCTTCCAGCGCGACGGCACCTTCTCGGGGCCGGTGCACTGGCAGACGACGAGTCAGAAGTACGGCTCGGGGGCCGCCGTCACGCCGTCGGCGTTGACGCTGGCGCCGGGCCAGACGGGCAGCTTCAGCGTCAGCCCGACGCTCCCGCACAGCGCGGGTGACTCGAACCAGGACCTCGTGCTCAGCTCATCGAGCGGCAAGCAGTCGGTGGTGCCGATCGAGCTGCGCTCGCTGGTGAACATCGGTGCCCGGGGAGGCAGTTTCTCCGGCACCCTGATCGGCGGCAACGGACGGGCGTCGTCGCCCGGCCAGCTCAACACGTTCGACTTCGACGTGCCCGCGGGCAAGCCGGAGCTCGGCGTGAACGTGACGTTCCCGGACGACCAGGGCACGTCGATCAACGGCTGGCTGATCGACCCGCACGGACAGGCGATCGCGGCGGAGAGCACGTCGCGGCTCGATGCGGCCGGCAACCCGACGCCGACGAACGCGCTGCAGGCGTTCCACGTGAACCCGCAGGCCGGGCGCTGGCGTTTCGTGGTGGACGTGACGAACCCGGTCGGCGGCAACGCGCTGTCGGCGCCGTACTCGGGCAATGTGACGTTCGCGGCGCCGATGGCCACCGCGAAGGGACTGCCGAACAGCTCGAGCAAGGTCCTGCCGGCGGGCAAGCCGCTGAATGTCACGGTGCAGGTGGCGAACGACGGACCCGCCTCCGAGGACCTGTTCCTCGACCCGCGTCTGCCTGGGCGGCAGGACTTCCCGCTGCTCTCGCTCACGCCGGCGTCGAACATACGGCTGCCGCTGTCCCCGGGCTCGCTGCCGCCCCTGTTCCTGATGCCGACCCAGACGAACCAGGTGCTGGCCGCCACTCAGGCCAGCGAGCCGGTCACGTTCGACTGGGGCTTCGGCGATCCGGACCTCGGTGCGGTGCGCTCCGGCAACTCGGCCTCGAGCTCGTTCTCGGTGCCCGAGGCGTCGCCCGGCGTGTGGTTCATAGCTCCCACGGCCGTCGGCCCGTTCAGCGGCCCGGTGACGCCTGGGACGGTGAGCGCCGGGATGCTCGCGCACACGCGCGGGTTCGACGAGGACACGAACCCGGCGTCGGGCGACATCTGGCAGCAGGCCGTCGATCCGAACGCCGGACCGTTCAACCCGGTGACGGTCAAGCCGGGCAAGAGCGGCAACCTCAAGGTCACGATCACGCCGAGCGGCCGCTCGGGTCGCGTGGTGCGAGGGACCCTCTACGTGGACTCGTGGAGCGGCATCCTCGACTTCGGCAACGAGCAGCTGGCGATCCCGTACGAGTACACGGTCGGCTAGCTGGGAGGTCCTTGCCTCAGCCCGAGGGCGCGGTCAGAGCGGCCGCGCCCCGGGCGAGGCACGCCGTCCGGCTACTGGTGAGCCGCTACAGGTCCCCGAAGTTGTAGGAGGCCTTGTGCGGGAAGGAGTTCGGCTTGCCGTAGCCCAGGATCATGATGTCGTGGGCCTTCATCTTGTAGTTCACGGGGTCGGCAATCTGCTTGCCGTTCACCCATAGCTGGAGCACGTTGCCGTTGCCGGCCTTGTACCCGCCGAGCTGCTGGTTCGTGAAGTCGACGCCCCAGATGTTGATGAACTCGCCGAGCGTGAACGGGTAGTAGGCCGTCGACTCCATGTGTACCACGCCAGTGGTGTCATGCGTGTGGATCGGGGAGATGAAGCGGCCCTGCGGGTCGATCCCGAGGTTGGCCGGCACCGTCGTCTGCTTGCCGTTGACGTACACCTTCAACTCGGCGTGCACGTGGTAGCCGACGTCGGTCTGCTGCGGGAAGTTGAACGCGGCCAGGCGCTGGGCGAGGAAGCTGTACTCGGGCTTCCAGGGCGCCGCCCCGTCGCTCAGTCCGATGTCCGCGGCGCTGTTGGAGCTGCTGCCGCTCGAGGCGGTCGAGCTGCCGCTCCCACCGCCACCGCTCGACCCGATGATCACGACCAGGACGACGACGATCGCGGCGAGCAGGCCCACACCCCCGCCGATCTGGAGCCTCCGCTTCCGGTCCGCCGAGGCCTTGGCCGCCTGCTCCCGCTCGAGCCGCTCCTTGCGGAGCTGCTCCTTCTGTTCCTTCCTACTGCTCAAGGTTGGTAAAGGTAGTACGTCGAGCGGCTGGGGAGCCCGGCTGCGGCCAGGTCTTAGGACTTGTTTACCCTTCGCGGCCGCGCGTGGCCGTTCGGCTACCCGCCGCTCGGCCCGATCGCCTCGACCCAGTCGAGGTATTTGCCGCACAGCGAGCGGGCCTTCGCCGGCGTCAGATAGCTGACGGGCTGGTTGCCCGTCTCGCTGCTCAGGGCGAATGGCCCGAAGCCGGTCTCGAGCCCCTCGCTGCCCGGGTGCAGCAGGCTCGGGCCGTCGTAGACGATGCGCACCCGGTGGATGCCACCGCTCAGCCGGCTGTCGCCGAGCTGCACGAGCGGCTCCCACTCGAGCACGCCGCGCTTCGTCGCCGCGAGCTTGCCGTCGATGTACACCCGCACCCGCGACTTGAACGTGCCGCCGAGCCAGATGCCGTAGCGGCCCGTTCGCGGCACGAGCACCCCGAACTCGAGCGAGCCCGCGCTCGTGGGCTCGATCGCGCCCGTGCGGGCCGGGTCGACCAGCCAGCCGGTTGGGACCTGCACGCGGGTGAGGTCGACGACGGCGGGGCGAACGCGCGGGACGGCCGCGAGCGTCCCGCCGGGCGGTACGTGCTGCGCGAGCCGGAGCACCGACGCGCAGCTCGGCACGGCGCCGGGCTGGAAGCCGGTGCCGAGTGGCAGATCCGACACGATCGCCGGGCCGGCGGCCACCGGCCGCTGCCACACCTCCCAGTAGCGCCCGCGCCAGGCGAGCGCGTAGCCCGCGGGCGGGCGGCTCGCGATAGGCGAGCGGTGAAGCACGAGCGTGCGGTAGGGGAGGATGCTCGACACCGGGAACCGGTCGAGGTCGGCCGAGGAGCCCTTCGGCACCTGGGCGCCGTTGCGAAGCGGGATCACGTGGATGCGCAGCTCGGACACGCTCTCGGCGTCCATCCCGCGCAGGAAGTGACGCGCGCCGTAGGGCTCGTAGTCGTTCATCAGCGTCGGCCCCTGACCGGCGAAGCGCGTCGCGATCTGCTCGAGCTCGCCGAGCTGGGCGCGCGGCGCGAGGTCGACGCCGCGGTAGGCGAGGGCGTTCGACCACAGCACACCGCCCAGGATCACGAGGGCGAGCAGCCCGCCGCCCAGGCGCGCGAAGCCCTTGCGGCGGGTGAAGATCATGGCCGCCCCCACCATCCCCGCAAGCACGATCGCGGGCGACGCCGTGGCATACGCCTTGCCGTCCACCCAGGGCGAGCCGACGGCCGCCACCACCGCGCACGAGATGGCGACGGTCACGACGAACAGCGGCAGCTCCCAGGCACGCCGGCGCCAGGCGAGCACCACCGCGAGGATCGCCGAGGCCACGAGCAGCCCGAGCAGCACGCTCGTCACGGTGGGGTGGACCGTGGCGTCGCGGAAGTCGGCCGCCGGCCAGATGCCGAGCGCCTGCTGGGCCTTGAGCGGCTCGCGCAGGTTGCCTAGCTCGGTGCCGCTCGTGAGCGTGGTGCTCGCGGGCGTGATGAACGAGCTGGCGGTGGCGATCGCGGGTATGGCGAGCACAGCCGCCGCCGGGATGAACACGAGCGCCTGGCGCACCGGCACGGTGATCCGCTGCCAGCGGAAGCCGATCAGCACCGCCGCGCCGAGCGGCGGCACGAGCCACACCACGCCGCCGATGCTGAGCGCCGACAGCCCGGCAGCGAACGCCACCGCAACGGGCACGACGGCGCGCCCTGTGCGCGCATGCCGCACGGCGTCGGCCCCGAGCGCGGCGGTCACTCCCACGAGCCACACGGCCGCCACCTCCTTCACTCCTCCCCACAGCACGTAGCCGTAGAGCGTGGCCGCCTGCGCCGCGGTGAACGCGGCGAGGGCCGCCAGCCGGCGTGAGTCGAGCGCGCGGCGCGCGATCCAGTAGAGGCAGAGCGCCGCCATCGCCGCCATGTAGGCCATGTAGGGCTGGATCAGCCAGGCGATGTCCTGACCGGTGAGCTTGTGCCCGATGCCGAGCGGGAGGAAGGCGCCGAGCGGATAGCCGCTGTGCAGATAGCTGTTGAGCGTGGCGCCGTAGGTGGAGAGCGGCAGGTTGGCCGCGCTCCTGCCGTGCTGCAGCGCGTGATCGGTGAGGGCGAACCAGGTGGAGGTGTCGTCGAGCCGGATATAGCCGGCGAAGGTCGCCTGGCCTGAGAGGACGATCGGCGCGGCGAAGACCGCGAACACGCCGGCCGCCGCGGCGATCCCCCAGCGCGCGCCGTGCAGCGCGCGCAGCTCCCCGATCCGCCGCCGGCCGAGCACGATGCCCGCGACCGCCACCACCAGCACGGCGGGGAGCGCGAGCGGGATCGTGGCCGAGGTGGAGATCGCGAGCTGCGCCACCACCACGACGACAGCGAGACCAGCCGGCAAGAGCAGCGGCCGCGGAATGCGCGTGCCCGCCACGAGCTCGAGCAGCAGCCCGCAACCGAGGCACAGCAGCCCCAGCAGGACCGGGAACAGCACCCACGAGGCAAGCATGCTCATCGCCGGGCTCTTGTCACTCGCCCGCCCTGTTGCGCGGCGGCGGGATCAGCCGAGCGGGCGAACTTGGCCGGCCCGCACGATCGAGCGCGCGACCTTGGCCGACGGGTCGAAGACCTCAATGAGCACGCTCGAGTTCGGGTACGCCACGTACACACTGGTGGGGCGGGCCGAGTTCTCCACCGCGAGCCCTCCGCCGGAGAGCTTGGTCTCGTGCGCACCCTTGCGCTTGGCCGCGGTCTGGATGTTCTGGAACGCGTTGGTCTGAGGGTACGTGCCGACCGTAAGAAACTCCGGCCGGCTGTCTCCCACCTTCACGCCGGAGGGCAGGTAGCGCACGTAGACGTTGCCGTCGTTGGTCTTGGTGAGCTCGTAGGTGAAGCTCGACTTCGAGCCGACCCAGTAGATGGGGTGGCCCAGCGAGCTCTGCACGTTCTTCAGATCGGCCACCGACGCGGCGACCGCGGGGGCGCGCTTTGCGGTGGTGCTGGCGCTGCTCTTGGAGCCGCCGCCGCCACAGCCGGCGAGGGCGAGAGCCGCGATGGCGGCGATGGCCGCCAGTGGCGCGGCGCGACGAGTTTTGAGCAAGTTGGCAGCAGGCATCTGGACCTCAGGGATGATCGGTAATCGAACGGACAGGACCCAGTTCCAGATATCGGCGTTCGACACGACCTCTTGAGCCCCTCTTTTCCGGGCTCCGTCGTTTGCAGGGATTTCGCGCCCCCTGAGTGACCCGGTTGAGGGATTCCGTCCGAATATGGACAAATGACCTAACTCGGGTTATGTTCGGAACCGGACGGTTCATTGACGGACCGGGGACTCGCAAACCAGCGAACGGATTCGCCCACTGCGCTCTCGCCTTCGTGCGGGGCAGGGCTACACGGAGGACTCATGCATAGAGGACTGGCCAAGCTTCTCGTGCTGCTGACCGCAGTCTCGGTACTCACCTTTGGTGTGGCTTCGAGCTCGGCCGCGAGCAGCCGTTCTTCCGCAAACCACAATTCGAGCCACGTCTCGAAGGCGAAGAAGAAAAAGAAAAAGAAGAAGTCGACGACCAAGAAGCGCACCACGGGCAATGTCGGGCCGACCGGGGCGCAGGGCCCGCAGGGCGGCCAGGGCATCCAGGGACCGCCAGGCCCCGCCGGCCCGCAAGGTCTTCAGGGCTCACAGGGCCCCCAGGGTCCGGTGGGCAACCAGGGCCCCGTCGGTAACCAGGGCCCGGTCGGTAACCAGGGTCCGGTGGGCAACCAGGGTGCGACCGGCAACCAGGGTCCCCAGGGCTCAACCGGCGACAAGGGCTCGACCGGCGATCAGGGCTCGTCCGGCGATAAGGGCGCGACCGGCGACCAGGGCTCGTCCGGCGACAAGGGTTCGACCGGCGACCAGGGCTCGACCGGCGACCAGGGCGCCACTGGCGACAAGGGGCCGCAGGGCGATCCAGGTGGAGACACCGGCCCGCAGGGTCCCCAGGGCGACAAGGGCGACACCGGTTCGCAGGGTCCCCAGGGCAACAAGGGCGACACCGGCGAGCAGGGCTCGCAGGGCAATCAGGGCGATACCGGTTCGCAGGGTCCCCAGGGCGACAAGGGCGATACCGGCGAGCAGGGCGCAAAGGGCGACACCGGCCCGGCCGGCCCCGCGGGTCCGCAAGGCATTCAGGGTCCGCAGGGCGACACTGGCCCGCAGGGTCCGCAGGGCAATCAGGGCGACACGGGTTCCCAGGGTCCGCAGGGCGACAAGGGCAATACCGGCGACCAGGGTCCGCAGGGCAATCAGGGCGACACGGGTTCCCAGGGTCCGCAGGGCGACAAGGGGAACACTGGCGACCAG
>DASXOS010000088.1:0-43328 GCA_036494115.1 Solirubrobacteraceae bacterium
GGTGTCTACGCGGTTGGCCATCAGGCGCCGGTGCAGTTTGGGCGTGAGACCTCAGCGTTACTCGCCTGCGGCGAGGGCGCGGTGCTGAGTCATCGAAGCGCGGCTGGTGTGTGGGGGATCCATCCCGCCAACCCAAGCGCCCCGATCGATGTCCTGACCACCCACAAGAAACGGCCGCAAGCGGGCATCGCGACCCACTGCACCCTCCATCTCGATCCGATCGACGTCCGCCTGCGCCACGGCCTCCCCGTCACCTCCCCTGCCCGGACCCTGGTCGACAACGGCGAGCTCACAGACCGGGAGCTGGAGCGGGCGCTGGACGAGGCGCTCGTCCAGAACATCGTGCGCCTGAACCAGATCGCTGAGGCGCTGGACCGGCTTCCGGGCCGGCTGCACGCCGCCCGTCTGAGGCAGCTGATCGAACAACGCCAACACGCGACCCTGACGAGATCCCAGCTCGAGGAGCTGTTCCTTGAGTTGCTCCGCCAGGCGGGCCTCCCGTTGCCGCTGGTCAACGCCCGCGTGCATGGCTTCGAGGTCGACTTCTACTGGCCGGAGCAGCGGGTGGTCTTCGAGCTCGATGGCTACCGATTCCACTCGACGAAGAGCGCGTTCGAGAACGACCACCGCAAGGACGCCACCCTCAAGCAGGCCGGCATCGATGTCAACCGGCTCACCTGGCGCCAGGTGAACGGCGAGCGGTTCCCCACGGTGGCGCTGGTGGCCCAGCGGCTCGCGGCGGCCGAGCGGCCCGCCGCATAAAAGTCGGCGCGCTACGCCTCGCGCTTCGGCGCCCGCCGCGGGAGCCGACCCTCGGTCTTCCAGGCCGACCCGGGCCGCCCGGGCAGGATCAGCACGATCGCGAGCCCGATCGCCGACAGGAGCAGGCCGAAGGTGAGGCCGACGCGCTCGCCGTAGCCCTTGCGCTCGGCCAGCCACGCGGCCGCCGCGGATGAGATGAGCCAGATGAACAGCAGGTAGAGCGCGGTGGCGCCGATGAACGCGAAGACGGTCATGTCCCCAGGTAGGCCCTCTGCACCTCGGGGTCGTCGCGGAGCTTGGCCGAGTCGTTGGAGAGCGCGACCTGGCCGGTCTCGAGCACGTAGCCGCGCCTGGCGACGTCGAGCGCGTAGTTGGCGTTCTGCTCGACGAGCAGGATCGCGACGCCGGTGGCGTTGATCTCGCCGATCGTCTGGTAGATCCGCTGGACGAGGATCGGGGCGATCCCCATCGAGGGCTCGTCGAGCATCATCAGCTTCGGGCGGGCCATCAGCGCGCGGCCGATCGCGAGCATTTGCTGCTCTCCGCCGGACATGGTGCCGGCCTTCTGCTTCTCGCGCTCCTGGAGGCGCGGGAACAGCTCGAACACCCGCTCCAGGTCCTCGGCGATCTCTGGCCCCCGGCGGCGATGGGCCCCGAGGTCGAGGTTCTCGCGGACGGTCATGCGCGGAAAGCAGTGGCGGCCCTCCGGCGCGAGCGCAATCCCGCGGGTGACGATGTCGTGCGGCGGCACCCGCGTGATGTTTTCGCCGTCGAAGGTGATCTTTCCGGCGCTCGCCGGTGTCAGCCCGGAGATCGAGCGCAGCGTGGTCGACTTCCCGGCGCCATTGGAGCCGATCAGTGTCACCACCTCGCCCTCCTCGACCGTGAGCGAGATGCCCTTGAGCGCCTCGATCGCCCCGTAGTGGGCGTGGATGTCGTCGACCTCGAGCAGCGCCACCGCGATCAGTCCTGCTTTCCCAGGTAGGCCTCGATCACGCGCGGGTTGACGCGCACCTCGGCAGGCTCCCCCTCGGCGATCTTCTCGCCGTGGTCGAGCACCGTGACGCGCTCCGAGACGCCCATGACGACCTTCATGTCGTGCTCGATCAGCAGGATCGTCAGCTTCAGCTCTGTGCGGAGCTTGCGCATGAAGTCGGTGAGCGCGTCCGACTCGTGCGGGTTCATCCCGGCGGTCGGCTCGTCGAGGAGCAGCAGCTTCGGATCGGAGGCCAGGGCCCGGGCGATCTCGACCCGCCGCTGGTCGCCGTAGGAGAGCTGGGTGGCGAGGCGGTCGAAGGAGTCGCGGTGGATCCCCACGTAGGCGAGCAGGTCGCAGGCCTTGTCGCGCACGTCCCGCTCCTCCTTGCGGACCCACGGCGTCCGCAGGATCGAGCCGAACACGCCGGCGCGCATCCGCGCGTGGCGGCCGATCATCACGTTCTCGAGCGCGCTCATCGCCCCGAACAGCCGGATGTTCTGGAAGGTTCGGGCCACCCCGAGGCTGGTGATGACATCGGGCCGCGCCCGCGAGACGTTGCGCTCCCCGAGCAGGATCCGCCCGGTCGTCGGCTTGTACAGGCCGGTGAGCATGTTGAACAGCGTCGTCTTACCGGCGCCGTTCGGGCCGATCAGCGACACGATCGCGCCCTCGGGAATCGCCAACGTCACGTTGTTGACCGCGAGCAGGCCGCCGAACTGCTTGGTGACGGTCTCGGCCGTCATCACGCTGGGGACGGGCGGCGCAGTCGTTTCCGTGGTCGCCATCACGCCTCCTCGACCAGGCCGGGCGCGTCGGTGGCGGTGATCGCCTCGGTCAGCTCGAGCTTGCGTCTTCGCTCCGGGAACAGGCCTTGCGGGCGCAGGATCATCACCAACACGAGCAGGAAGCCGAAGATCCCGAACGACAGCTGGCTGAGGTCGAAGTTCAGCCCGAAGGTGTGCGGAAGCGAGTTGAGCACGTCCGGGATCACGTAGTAGTTGATGTAGGACAAGAGCAGCGCGCCGAGTACCGCGCCCCAGATCGATCCGAGGCCGCCGATGATGATCATCGCGAGCACGAAGATCGAGAACGAGAACGCGAAGTCGTCGCCGGTCACGTCGGTGTGGTAGGCGCCGAGGAACGCGCCGGACATGCCGCCGAACGTCGCGCCGATCGCGTACGCGTAGAGCTTCGTCCGGACCAGCGGGATCCCCATCGACACCGCCGCGACCTCGTCCTCGCGGAGCGCGATCCAGGCCCGGCCGAGGCGCGAATCGCGTAGCCGCAGGTTGATGAACAGGACGAGCATCATGATCGCGAGGATCAGCCAGTACCACGGTCTGAGGTCGAGCAGGTTGAAGCGCCCGATCACCGGGAAGTAGGGCAGGTCGAGCGCGGAGATGCCGAAGTTGCCGGCAGTGAGCGTCTCGCCGCCGCTGAGGTGGATGCTCTGCCCGTTGACCGCGACGACGCCGATGATCTCTCCGAACGCAAGCGTCACGATCGCGATGTAGTCGCCGCGCAGCCGCAGCGTCGGCAGCCCGATAATCGCGCCCGCGACCGAGGTGACCAGCACCGCGGCGACCAGGATCAGCAGGAAGTTCAGGTGGATGCCGGGCAACGTCCCCGTGATGCTCGACACGCCGACGTGGACGTTCGCCTTGTAGAAGAAACCCGAGCCGAACCAGCCAACGCAATAGGCGCCGAACGCGTAGAAGGCGACGTAGCCGAGGTCGAGCAGCCCCGCGAACCCGACCACCACGTTCAGCCCGAGCGCCATCACTACATACGCGAAAGCGAGAATCGTGGCGTTCAGGAAGCCGCTGGCCGGCGAGAAGAAGAACGGCAGCACGATCGCGACCGCGATCAGGATCAGGGCCAGCGCCCGGCTCCACCAGCGCGGAAGCCGCGCCCCGATTGCCTCGCGCCGAGCCCGGAGCGCGTCGCGCCATTCCGCGAGCTGCGTGATCAGCTCGTTCATCCGGCCTCCCGGGTCTCCTCCCCGAGCAGCCCGCGCGGCTGCAGCACCATGACCAGGATCAGGTATCCGAACACCACGGCGGGCGTCCACTGAGGCCCGATCCGCGAGTCGGAGATCTGCTGGATGCAGCCGATGATCAGCCCGCCGAGCAGGGCACCGCGGATGTTGCCGATCCCGCCCATCACCGCTGCGGTGAACGCGATCAGCCCCGCCTCGAAGCCCTGGAAGTACCAGACCGTCGTCTCGTAGAGCGCGTAGACCAGGCCGGCGGCACCGGCGAGCATCCCGCCGAGCATGAAGGTCAGCGAGATCGTGTTGTTGGTGTTGATCCCCATCAGCCGTGCTGCCTCCGGATCCTGAGCGGTGGCCCGCATCGCGCGGCCGGGCCGGGTTCGGTTGATGAAGGTGGTGACCAGGAACACCAGCGGGATCGTCACCGCGACCGCGAGCACGTCGGCGCGGTGGACGACCACGCCGGAGATCTGGAAGACGGTGGCGTTCTCGTGGAGCAGGTCTGAGATGCCCTGCGGGGCGGGACCGCGCCACAACAGGCCGACGTTCTGGAGGATGAACGAGAACCCGACCGCAGTGATCAGCGCCGCCAGCTTGGGAGCCTTGCGCAGCGGTTTGTAGGCCACCCGCTCGATCAGCACGTTCAACGAGCCGGCGACCGCCATCGCCACGAACAGCGTGACGATCAGGCCGAGGACCAGTCCGAGCGGCCCGGTGGTCAGGCCGAGCCCGATGCTGCCCCAGATCCCGACGGCGGTGAACGAGCCGATCATGAACACGTCGCCGTGAGCGAAGTTGATCAACTCGATGATCCCGTAGACGAGCGTGTATCCGATCGCCACCAGAGCCCAGATCGCCCCGTTGGAGATTCCGGAGACGATGTTGAAACCTAGCTGCGAGAGGTCGTGCTGGACGACGTGGTGGCCGTGGACGAATCCGGCGCCATAGCCGACCGTGAGGTCCCGGATCCCGTAATAGAGCGGGAGCGCCAGCAGCGCGGCGATCAGGCCCCAGCGGCCAAGATGCTGGCGAGCCGCGACGAGCGGGCGGGACACCGCCGGCACGCCTGGAGAAATCGTGTGGGCTTCCAAATTGCTCTGAGCTCTCGGTCCCGGTGACGGCCGAGGGCAGCCTAAACAAAGTGGAGGGGACGCGCACGGGCGCCCCCTCCACTCCGATCCACTACGAGGTGACTGGAGGCGTCAGCGCCTTGACGAACTCGGGGTTGTGATCCGAGCCGACCTTGTAGAGGCCGTACGCCTTGAGCGTCGTATCGCCGTTGGCGTCGAAGCCATAGGTGCCGAGCACCGACTTGCGGGCCTTGATCGCAAACAGCGCCTTGAGCACCGCCGACTTGCTGTTGCCCTGCGACCCGAGGCTCTTGATCGTGTCGAGCACGAGCTTCATGTCCTCGTAGCCGTAGATCGAGTACGGGTCCGGGTTCGACACGCCGTACTTGGCCTTGTAGGCGGAGAGGAACGAGCTGCCGCCGGGGAGGCCCTTGATGTCCAGCGTGGCCACGGTGCACTGCATCAGCGGGTCGATCGACGCCGGGACACCGCCCGTCTTCGCGTTCGTCCACGCGCCGCTGCAGACGCCGTCCGGGCCGAAGATCTTGGCCGTCGGGATCGCCGCGTTGACGTCCTTGACGATCTGCACGCCGCCGTTCGCGGTGACGCCGGCGAAGAAGAAGCAATCAGCTCCCTGTCCCTTGATCGTGGCCGCGTACGAGCGGAAGTTCGGCGCGGTGGGATCGATGCCGGTGTTCGAGACCACGGTGAGCCCGTACGAGCCCTTGAGTGTCTCGATCACCTGCGCGAGACCGGCGCCGTACGGCGTCTTGTCGTTGGCCTCGGCGACCTTGGAGCAGCCGGCCTGCTTCATCGCCATCAGGTCGGCCGCACCCTGGATCGAGTCGCGGGGCACGATCCTCAGGTAGGTCCGCTGACCCGTCGGGTAGTACTTCTGCGGCTCGCCCGAGAGAACCATCGACTTGGGCTGGTCCGTGGTCAGGCCGACGTACGTGTTCGCCGGGCTGATCATCGGCAGGCCCGCCTGGTTCAGGATCGGCAGCGACACCTCGGTGCACCCCGAGTTGAACTCGCCGAGATAGGCGACCGCCTTCGGATCGGTGGCTGCCTTCCGTCCGTTGGCGGCGCACTGACCGAGGTCATAGTTGCCCTTGGCGGCCGTCGAGTCGTCAAGCGACGTGTAATGGACGGTGAACTGACCGGCCTTGCCCCCGGCTTGCGAGAGCGCGAGCTTCATACCGTTCACGGTCGGACCCGTCTGGGCGCTCGTCGCACCCTGGAGCGGCAGGCTCGAATAGATGTCGATGACGTTCGAGCCGCCGCTGGAGCCGGACGAACCGCTGCTCCCGCTGCTGCTCTTGCTGCTGCTCCCGCACGCCGCGAGAGCCACGACCGCAGCGACCAGCATGCAGCCCATTGAAAGTTTGCCCACTAAACGCATACGCCTCCTCTGTGTGTCGATGCCGAGGTTCCACGAAACCCCTTATGGCTGCGCGCAGACTAGTGACGCGGTCGGACCTCAGCAAGATCCGCACGGATAAAGACATGCGGACTAACGAAAACTCAACGCGTCCTTCAACGCTTGCCCGCCTGGCCTCAACCGTCGACCGACTTCCAGTACACGAGCTGACCGCCGACGACCCGGTAGACGCCGTAGCGGCGCAGCGTGGTGTCGCCCATTGGCGTGATGCTGTACGTGCCGAGCACGCTGGGACGGTCGCGGGTCGCGAACAGCGCCTCGCGCACCTTGGGACGGCGGACGACCTCGCGTCCGCCGTCGCTGGCGCGCGCGATCGCGTTCAGGGCCAGGCTCATCGCCTCGTAGCCGAAGATGGCGTAGGGCTGGGGGAAGCCGTAGCGGCGCTCGTACGCGGCATAGAAGGTGCGAGCGGAGGGTGGGTCGACGGTCGGCGCGAGCGTCAGGCTCGTGACCAGGATCCGCGGGTCAAGCGACACCGGGATCCCGCCCTGAGCGGGATCCACGAATGTGCTCTCCGCCACCCCGGTTGAGCCGAACAGCTGCGCGTCCGGCATCGCCGCGGCGACCTGCCGGGTCACCAGCGCGGCGCCGGACTCGGTCAGCGCGCTGATCAGGACGCAATCCGCGCCGGTCTGGGCGACGCTCCGGGCAAGCGCGGTGTAGTCGGTGGCCCGGCGCAGGAACGCCTGCCCGCCGAGCACGTGCAGCCCGGCCGAGCGCGCCACCAGCCGGTAGCTGTCGGCCAGGTCCTCGCCGTCGACCTCGCCGTCGTCGAGGACGTAGGGCCGACGGCAACCGGCGGCCTTCTGGAGCTTCACCAGGACGCGGGCCTGGACCGCGTCGTTGGGCACGATCCGGGCGAACGTGCGAATTCCGGTCGGGTAGTACTTGAGCGGCTCGCCGGGCACAAAACCCGCGTCGGCCGAGGTCAAGCCGACCGCGGTGCTCGTCGGGCTGATCTGGGGAATCCCCACCCGGTTGAGCAGCGGGATCGACACCGCGCTCGCGCCCGAGTTGAGCTCACCGATGTACAGCACCGTGCTCGGGTCGATGATCGCGGTACGCGCGTTCTCGGTCGTCTTGCCCGGATCCCATGCCTGGCGCTGCACGGTTGAGTCATCGAGCGAGCGCAACGCGATCCGGTAGCGGCCCACGTGCCCGTGCGCCTCCTGGAGAGCGAGCTGCTCGCCATTGACGAGCGCCTGGGCGTTCATCCGCGAGGCACCGTGCAGCGGCACGCTCGAGTAGATCGTCAGGGTGGTGCCACGGATCGTCTGCTGCTGGCCGGCGCTGCGTCCGCCGCACCCGGTGAGCGCGGCCGCCAGGACCAGCGCCAGCGCGATGACGGCGCCGGGCCGCCTCACCCCTGCGCTTGGAGCGAGCGGAACGGCACCAGCTTGCCCGCGAGAGACCGGGTGAGCACGAACGGGGAGATGCTCGTGTCGCCGCTTGAGTTGATCGAGTACGGCCCGACGGCGGAGTTCGCGCCCGCCTTCAGGCCGAAGAAGTCGCGGGCCACGGTGGCGCGATCACTGGCCTTCGCGCCGGCCTCCTGCAGCACGGTGAGCACCGCCCGGACGGCCTCGAAGCCGAACACGGCCTCGGTCGCGGGGGCATGGCCGTACGCGCTCGTGAAGTCGCTGACGAACGTCTTGCCAGGAGCGGGAAGCTCCTTGGGCAAGAAGCCGGGCACGGAGACGTACACGTTGTGATCGCCCGCGGGCGGCCCGGCTGCGGCCAGCCCCGAAGGGCCGAACAGCTTCACCGTCGGATTCGCCGAGGCGAGTGCGTCGAAGGCGCTGGCGGAGCTCGCACCGCCGCCGTAGAAGATGCCGTCGGCGCCGGCCTTGCTCGGGGACACCGTGAGGCCGGCGCCGCTCGCGTCGCTCTTGACGGCTTGGGCGACCGCAGCCCCGTACGGGCTGTCGTCGCTGGTCACGTACAGGCTTTTCACGCCGAGCGAGGACATCGCCTGTACCTGGGCCTTGGCCTCGCGTGCGGCGTCGGGAACGACCCGGGCGAAGGTGCGCCCGTAGGTCTTGCGCGACTCGTAGTAGTCGTTGGGCGCCCCGGGGACAGCGGAAGTCGTCTGGGTGAGTTCGATCGCAGTGTCCGTCGGGCTGACCTGAAGCAGATCCTGGGCATTGGTGATGCCCATCGTCTCCGCCGATGCTCCGGGCCACAGCTCCCCGATGTAGGCGACCGCGCCCGTGTCCTCGATCGCGGTCCGCGCGTTATCGGAGATCTTGCTCGCAGTCGCGGCCGCGAACTTCACCGTGAACTTCGAGATCTTTGTTCCGGACGACTGGAACTGCTGGAAGGCGAGCCGCTCGGCGTCGAGCAGATCAGCGCTGTACGGCGCGTTCGCGGGCGCGCTGGCGTAGATCGTGAGCGTCGAGCCGGTCGCGGTCACCGACGAGGTACCGCCGGTCGAGCCGCAACTACTGACGCCCGTCGTCACCGCCGCGAACGAGAGTACGCAGGCGCCCAGAACCGCCCAACGGCGCACGACCTGGCGGCCTAATCCCGCCGGCCCGGCAGGAACGGCATCAACGTGCGGATTCCGATCGCGACCAGCACCATCAGGACGGCGATGAGGATCGCGTCGAAGCCGCTGATGTTGAGCGCCCACAGAACGATCCACAGACAGAGGCCGGCGGTGCCGGTGAGAATCAGACCCATCGGGTCGAGATGCTAACCGACCGCCTCCTCGAGCAGTGCGCTCGAGAAGCTTCCCACGAGCTCCCGGACCGCCGCTGCGGGGTCCGCGGCCTCGGCGGCGGCTCGGACGAGGCGGGTGCCCACGATCACGCCGTCGGCCCCCGCGGCAGCAGCGGCGGCGGCCTGCTCGGGGGTGCTGATCCCGAACCCGACCGCCACCGGCACCTCGGTGTGCGCTGCCGCCCGGGAGACGATCGCGGCCAGTCCACCATCGAGGCTCGCGCGTTCGCCGGTGGTCCCGGTCAGCGACACGGTGTAGACGAAGCCGCGAGCCTGCGCCCCGATGCGGGCGAGGCGCTCCTCCGGGGTGGTCGGCGCCACCAGCGGCACCAGCGCCAGGCCCCGGCGGTCACAGGCCTTGAGGGCGGCGGGCGCCTCCTCGAACGGGAGGTCGGGAACGATCAGTCCGCTCGCCCCAACCGAGACGAGCATGTCGGCGAAGCGGTCGAGCCCCCGGGCCAGGATCACGTTCGCGTAGCACATGACCACCACCGGGACGGCGCCAGCGAGGCCGGCGGCCACGCCGAGCACGCTGTCGAGGTTGACCCCGGCCCGGAGCGCGGCGGTGCCGGCAGCGTGGATCACCGGACCATCGGCGAGCGGATCCGAGAACGGGACCCCGAGCTCGACCAGATCGGCCCCCGCCTCGGCGTAGGCCAGGCCGATCGCCCGGGACCGGTCGGGGTCCGGGAAGCCGCCCATCAGATAGGGCATCAGCGCCGCGCGGCGCCCGTTCGCCCGGGCCGCAGCGAACGCCTCGGCGATGCTGTCGATCCCGCTCACTGCCCTAGGGTTCTGATTGGGGAGTTCGGCGGCACCGAGAACGGTCAATGGGGGATGCTGCGCAAGGACGCAGGACCCGTGGCGTAGCAGCGCTACGCGAGGGTCCGAGGACACAGCGCAGCGCCGCCAGGGGCCGTTCGAATGCCGTCGAACTTCTCATTCAGGACCCTAGCTGTTCGAGTGCCTCGGCCAGGTCCTTGTCGCCGCGACCCGACAGGCAGATCAGGTCGAGTTCGCTGGGGCCGCCTGCCAGCGCCCACGCCACCGCGTGCGCACTCTCGAGCGCCGGGATGATCCCCTCGAGCCGCGCCAGCGTGCGGAACGCCTCGAGCGCCTCGGCGTCGGTGATCGCCTCGTAGCGAGCGCGGCCGCTGTCGCGCAGCCACGCGTGCTCGGGTCCGCTGCCGGGGTAGTCGAGTCCGGCCGAGATCGAGTGGGCCTCCAGGATCTGCCCGTCCTCGTCCTGCATGACCGCCGAGTAGGCGCCGTGCAGAACGCCCGCGAGGCCGCCCGCGGTGAGCGGGGCGCCGTGGCGCCCGCTCTCGATCCCGTCTCCGGCGGCCTCGACGCCGACGAGCTCGACGGCCTCGTCGGCGACGAACGGCGTGAACATGCCGATCGAGTTCGATCCCCCACCGACGCAGGCGATCACGCGTTGGGGCAGCCGACCGTGACGGTCGAGCACCTGGGCGCGGGCTTCGTCGCCGATCACCCGCTGCAGATCGCGCACGATCGCCGGGTAGGGGGCGGGGCCGACGCACGAGCCGATGATGTAGTGGGTCGTCCCGACGTTCGCCACCCAGTCGCGGATCGCCGCCGACACGGCCTCCTTCAGGGTGCGCGCCCCGGCCTCGACCGGCTCGACGGTGGCGCCGAGCAGGCCCATCCGCTCGACGTTCGGCTTCTGGCGGCGCATGTCCTCGGTCCCCATGTAGACGATGCACTCGAGGTCGAGCAGCGCGCACGCGGTGGCGCTGGCCACGCCGTGCTGGCCCGCGCCGGTCTCGGCGATGATCCGCTGTTTGCCCATCCGCTTGGCCAGCAGCGCCTGGCCGATCGCGTTGTTGATCTTGTGGGCGCCCGTGTGGTTGAGGTCCTCGCGCTTGAGCAGGATCGGGTGGCCCGCGGCCTCGCTCAGCCGGCGGGCCTCGTACAGCGGTGTGGGCCGCCCGACGTAGTCATGAAGGAGGGCACCGAGCTCGGTCTGGAAGGACCCGTCTGCACGGGCAGCCAGCCATGCCTCCTCGAGCTCGGCCAGCGCCGGCATCAGCGTCTCCGGGACGTACTGCCCGCCGTAGGGGCCGAAGCGGTGCTCGACCGCGCTCATGGCGCCGGAACCGGCACGACGGCGCGGAGGGCCGCCGCGAACGCCTCGAGCTTCGCCGGGTCCTTGCGGCCCGGGGAGCTCTCGACGCCGCTGGCCACGTCGACGGCGTAGGGCTTGACCGCGGCGATCGCGTCGCCGACGTTGTCCGGGGTCAGGCCACCGGACAGGATCACCGGGATCCGGCCGCGATGGGCCGAGGCGAGCTCCCAGGCGAACGTCTCCCCCGTCCCTCCGCGCTTGCCGGGCGCGTAGCTGTCGAGCAGGTGGAAGTCGGTGTGAAACGGGGCGAGCGCCTGGATGTCCGCGCCCGAGCGGATCCGCATCGCCTTGATCACCTTGCACCCAGTGCGCCGTCCCGCCTCGGCGCAGAACGCGGGGCCCTCGTCACCGTGGAGCTGGATCATCGTGAGCCCGACCGTGTCCGCGGTCGACGCGATCTCGTCGAGACCGGCGTTGACGAACACGCCGACGAGTTCCACGCGGCGGCGCACCGCACCGGCGATCTCAGCCGCCGCCGCGGGCTCGCAGCGCCGAGCCGAATGCCGCCAGAAGTTCAGTCCGAGCGCCCAGGCGCCGGCGGCGGCCGCGCGCTCAGCGTCCTCGCGCCTCGTCACGCCGCAGAACTTGATCTTGGGGGGTACCGGCTCCACCCCCACATCGTAGGTTGTCATCGGCTCGCGCCTCGCCCGCGGCGTGGTTCTGTCTGCTTGGGAATTTGCACTGAACGAGGGGGCCGGAGGCCGGAGCGGGTCGATTTACGACCATAACCCGACAACTTGGTGCTCGATCGGGCGAGTGACGAACTGTTGCTCGAGGACGCACGTAGGTCGACAACTTCCCCGGCCGCCGCCGGAATTGTCGAACTGTGGTCGTAAATCAGCCCTTCGGGGCCGTCGCATCCTCCCATTCAATGCGCCGTTAAATCCGATCGCACCCGCTTGGCCGGCGGCGCCCGAAGAACGCGCCGGGCCAGTGAACGTCAGCTAAAAGCCGCGGTCAGCTCCCGGCAGGCCGCTTCGATGTCATCGGAGCGCATCAGGGCCTCGCCGACCAGGACGGCGTGCACGCCGGCGGCCTCGAGCTCGTCGAGCTGGTCGCGCTCGCGAAAGCCCGACTCCGACACGACGACGACACCACTCGGAACGCGCGGCAGGAGCTCGAACGTCCGGCGGGTGTCCACCTGCAGCGTGGTCAGATCGCGGTTGTTGATCCCGATCAGCTCGGCGCCGGCGTCGACGGCGCGCCGCAGCTCCTCGTCGTCGTGGACTTCGACGAGCGCGGTCAGCCCGAGCTCACCGGCCAGCCCGTGAAGCACGATCAGCGCCTGCTGGCTCAGCGCCGCCACGATCAACAGGATCGCGTCGGCTCCGCAGGCCAGCGCCTCGTGCAGCTGGTAGGGGTCGACCATGAAGTCCTTGCGCAGGATCGGCAGCGACGAGGCGGCGCGGGCCGCGCGCAGGTCGTCGAGCGTGCCACCGAAGCTCGGCCCGTCGGTGAGCACCGAGAGCGCCGCCGCTCCGGCCCGCTCATAGCAGCCGACGACCTGCTCGAGCGAGACGCCCTCGCGGATCAGCCCCGCCGAGGGTGAGCGCCGCTTGTGCTCGGCGATGAGGGACAGGTCCGGCCGAGCCAGCGCGGTCAGAAACGGCCGCATGTCGCCGCCAGCCAGGCGCTCCCGGCCGGGGCGATCCAGGTCGGCGAGCGGAACCGCTGAGCGCCGGCGGGCCACCTCCTCGCGCGTCGCGGCCAGGATCGGCTCGAGCCGGTTCATCGCGCTGCGAGCTCCGCCGTCGCGGCCACGAACCGCTCGAGCGCGGCCGCCGCCGCCCCCGAGTCGATCGCCTGCTCCGCCGCGCGGACGCCGGCCTCGAGTGATCCGGCGCCGCCGCCGGCGTAGATCGCGGCGCCCGCGTTCAGGACCGCGAGGTCGCGGGCGACACCCCGCTCGCCGGCGAAGATGGCTCGGGTGGTCGCCGCGTTCTGGACTGGATCCCCGCCCGGCACGGCATCGGCGGCCGCGCGGGCCAACCCCACCTGCTCGGGGCTGACCGTGTAGCTGCGCAGCTCGGCGCGCTGCACCTCGACCACGAGCGTGGGGGCCGAGATGCTGAGCTCGTCGACACCGTCCTCGCCGCTCACGAGCAGCGCGTGCACCGTGCCCAGCCTGGCCAGGGCGCCGGCCATCGTCTCCAGGTACGCGGGATCGGAGACGCCGATGAGCTGCCGGGTCGCGCCGGCCGGGTTCGTGAGCGGGCCGAGGAAGTTGAAGATCGTGCGCACCCCCAGCTCGCGCCGGACCGGGATCACGAAGCGCGTGGCCTGATGGTGGGCCGGCGCGAACATGAACCCGAAGCCGACCCGCTCGATGCACTGGGCGACCGCCCCCGGATCGAGATCGATTCGAGCGCCGAGCGCCTCGAGCACGTCCGCCGACCCCGACAGACCGGTGGCGGAGCGGTTGCCGTGCTTGGCCACCGTGCACCCGGCGGCGGCGGCGATCAGCGCCGCCGTGGTCGAGACGTTGAACGTCCGGCGTCCCCCGCCGGTGCCCGCGGTGTCGAGCAGGTCGTCGCGGCCGACCTCGACGGGCGCCGCCATCGCCCGCATTGCCTTCGCCAGCCCGGCGAGCTCGTCGACCGTCTCCCCCTTGGTCCGGAGCGCGATCAGGAAGCCGGCGATCTGGATCTCGGAGGCGTTGCCGACCATGATCTCCGAGAGCACCGCGGCCGTGTCGTCGAGGCTCAGATCCGAGCCTGAGGACACGGCGTCGATCGCGTCGGTGATGAGGTTGCCCGAGGTCACGCTCACGGGACTCAGCGGGTGCGCGCGAGGAAGTTGTCGAGCAGGTCGCGACCCTGCTCGGTGAGGACCGACTCGGGATGGAACTGCACGCCCTCCGCGGGAAGCTCGCGGTGCCGGACGGCCATCACGACCCCGTCGGCGGCCGCGCTGCGCTCGAGGACGCCGGGAAGCGCGGAGTCTGCGATCAGCGAGTGATAGCGGCCGACCTCAAGCGGCGCGCGCAGGGCGTGGAAGATCGTGCGCCCGTCATGCTCGATCACGGTGGTCTTGCCGTGGACCGGCTCGTGCTGGATCACCCGGCCGCCCCACGCCTGCACGAGTGCCTGGTGCCCCAGGCACACGCCGAGCGTCGGGATCCGCGCCGACGGGAACCGGCGCACCGCCTCGAGCGAGATCCCCGCCTCGTTCGGCGTGCACGGGCCCGGCGAGACGATCACCCGGTCGTACCCGCGCACGAGGAGCTCATCGACGGTGGCGTGGTCGTTGCGCACGACCTCGACCTCCGCGCCGAGCTCGCCCAAGTATTGGACGAGGTTGTAGGTGAAGCTGTCGTAGTTGTCGAGCACGAGCACTCTCATGGCCACTCCGGCTGCCCGACGGCGAGCTCGATCGCCTGCATCACGGCGCGCGCCTTGGCCTGCGACTCGCGGTACTCGTAGTCGGGCTTGGCATCGGCCACCGTCCCGCCCCCGGCCTGGACATGGGCGACCCCGTCCTTGATCACCACGGTGCGGATGTGGATGCAGGTGTCGAGGTCGCCGCCGTAGCTGACCCACCCGATCGCGCCGCCGTAGCCGCCGCGCTTGACCGGCTCGAGCTCGTCGATGATCTGCATGGCGCGGACCTTGGGTGCGCCGGACAGCGTGCCGGCGGGGAGCGTCGCCCGCAGCGCGTCGAGGGCGCCCACCCCCGCGCGCAGCCGTCCCGTGACGCTCGAGACGATGTGCATCACGTGGCTGTAGTTCTCGACGGCCATGAAGCTCTCGACCCTGACCGACCCGTACTCGCACACGCGGCCGAGGTCGTTGCGGCCAAGGTCGACGAGCATCACGTGCTCGGCGCGCTCCTTGGGGTCGGCCAGCAGCTCCTCGGCCATCGCCTGGTCCTCCTCCGGGCTCCCGCCGCGCGGGCGCGTGCCGGCGACCGGACGGGTGGAGACGGTTCTGCCGGCGACCGTGATCAGCGGCTCCGGGCTCGCGCCCGCCACCTCGAAGTCGCCGAAGTCGAGGAAGTACATGTAGGGGCTCGGGTTGACCGCGCGCAGCCCCCGGTAAAGCGAGAACGCTTCGATCGGGACGGGCGCCGACCAGCGCTGCGACGGGACCACCTGGTAGGCGTCGCCGGCGTAGATGTACTCGATGATCCGCGCGACCATCCCCTCGAACTGCTCGCGGGTCATGTTCGGGGTGAAATCCGGCGCGACCCGCCCGGTGAGCGGCGGACGGCTGAGGCGCGGGACCGGGCCGGCCAGTCTCCCGCGGACCTCCGCGATCGTCTCGGCGGCCTGCTTATAGGACGCCTCCACATCGTCGTCGGCGTAGACGTTGGCGAGCACGGTGACGGTCCGCTTGAGGTGGTCGAACACGACGAGCGTGTCGGTCAGCATCACCGCCAGGTCGGGGACGCCGACCGGGTCGGGATTCGGCTCGCCGAGCGGCTCGACCGTTCGCACCAGGTCATAGGCGAACACGCCGACCGCGCCCCCGGCGAACGGCGGCAGCCCATTCACGGGCGCCGGGCGGAACTGGTTCAGCTCCTGCGCGAGCAGCGCGTACGGGTCTCCCGGGTCGCCGAGCGACCAGCGCACCACCTTGCGCGGCCGGAAGCCGATGAACGAGTAGCGCCCCACGCGGCCCTGATCGGCCGACTCGAGCAGGAACGACGGCCCGGCTTCGCGGAGCTTGAGGAACGCCGAGACGGGCGTGTGCGTGTCGTCGATGAACGTCGCGCACAGCGGGATGAGGTTGTATTCCCGCGCCAGCGCGCGCACCTCCTGAAGCGAGGCCATCCCCGGCACAGCGGCGGAGTCAGCCGTGGTTTCGACGCTCATCGAGCACCCGCTCGGGATCGCTCAGCGACAGCCCTCGGCTGGCCAGCAGCACCGCCAGGTGGTAGAGCACGTCGGCGGCCTCCTCCGAGACCCGCTCGTCGGACTCCTCGCGCGCGGCGCGCGCGACCTCCTCGGCCTCCTCCTGGACCTTCTCGCCGATCAGCGCCGGGTCGGCCAGCAGGGCGGCGGTGTAGGAGCCCTCGGGTTTGCTCGCGGCGCGGCCGGCGATCGTGCGCTCGAGCACCGGCAGCACCTCGTGCGGCGCCTCGGGCTCGAGCTCGCCCCGGTGAAAGCAGGTGCGCTCCCCGGTGTGGCAGGCCGGCCCGGACGGCTCGACCAACGCGAGCAGAGCGTCGCCGTCGCAGTCGTAGCGGATCGCCTTGACCGCCTGCGTGTGCCCGGAGGTGGCGCCCTTGTGCCACAGCTCCTGGCGGGAGCGGCTGTAGAAGTGGATCTCGCCGGTCTCGCGGGTCAGCGCCAGCGACTCGGCGTTCATGTAGGCGAGCGTCAGCACCTCGCCGGTGCGCCAGTCCTGCACGATGCACGGGACCAGCCCGCGCGCGTCGAATGCGACCTGTGAGTCGTCCACGGGCTCCGGATTCTAGGTCGGAGTCTGCGAGTCGATACGGTCCGCCGCGTGCATCCGGTGTTCGACGGTCACAACGACACGATCACGCGCGAGGACGCCAAGGACATCGCGAGGGGACGAACGGGAGGCCACCTCGACCTGCCCCGCATGCATACCGGCGGTATGCGAGCTGGCATATTCGCGGTATTCACGTCCTCGCCCGGCGAGGAGCTGACGGTGCCGCGTGACGACGGCGTGCTCGAGTTCGAGCTCGCTGCGCCGATCTCGCACCAGCGGGCCGCGGCCCATGCCACCGCCGCCGCCGGGCGGCTCCTGGGACTGGAGCGCGAGGGCGACCTCCGCCTCGGCCGCACGATCGCGGACCTCGACGCTGCCCGCGACGGCGACGGCCCTCCGGTGGCGGTGCTCCACCTCGAGGGTGCCGAGGCGATCGACCCCGGACTGGAGTCGCTCGATTTCTGGTACGCCGCTGGGCTGCGCTCGCTCGGCCCGGTGTGGAGCCGCGCGAACGCGTTCGGCCATGGAGTGCCGTTCGTGTTCCCAGGCTCGCCCGACATCGGTCCCGGGCTGACCGAGGCGGGCACGGCGCTCGTGCGCCGCTGTGCCGAGCTCGGGATCCTGGTCGACCTCAGCCATCTCAACGAGGCCGGCTTCTGGGACGTCGCCCGGCTCGAGCCGGGTCCACTCGTGGCCAGCCACGCCGGCGCGTGGGAGCTCGCAAACGCGTCGCGGAACCTGACCGATGCCCAGCTCGACACGATCGCCGGCAGCGACGGGCTGGTCGGGATCGTGTTCGCGGCCTCGTTCCTTCGCCGCGACTTCCGCGACTCGCCTGACACGCCGCTCGAGCTGATCGTCGAGCACGCCCGCTACGTGGCCGACCGGATCGGCGTCCGACACGTGGCCCTGGGCTCGGACTTCGACGGGACCACGATCCCGGCGCCGCTCGGTGACGTCAGCGGGCTCCCGAAGCTGTTCGACGCGCTGGCCGCCGCCGGCTTCGGCGATGACGAGCTCGCCGCCATCGCCTGGGAGAACTGGCGGCGCGTGCTCAGTGCGTGGTGGAAGAGCTGAGCGACGCGAAGCCGAGCGCCATCGCGGCGTTCGCCGCGCCCGCCAGCTGCAGTCCCAGCCTCGCCCCCGGCCGGGTGATCGCCGGCGAGCGCGACCACACCACGTCGGTCGCGATCTCGGTGGCCCGCAGCCACGCGAGCACGTACCAGTCGACCGGCCGGTCCCGGACCGCGGCCACCGCGTGCGCCGCCGCGAACGTCAGCCAGATCGGTCCGCAGCGCCGGAACAGGTGCAGCGCGTCCTCGGAGGGCCGCTCGTGACCGAGCAGCCGCAGCGTGCTCGTCGGGGCGGCCAGGGCGCCGCTCGCCAGGGCTAGGTCGAACGCGATCATCGCGCGGTTGACGCGGCGCAGCAGCGGTCCCGGGCCGGACATGGTGCGGATTATCTGTTAATCGTCCGCCGTGCGGCGAAGTTCACGCGACGTGGTCGCCGAGCATGGCCACGTCGGCCGGTGACCACGACGACAGCAGCTGCCGCGTCTGGGCGGCGTCGAGCGGCCGTGAGAACAGGAAGCCCTGCCCGTATTCGCAGCCCAGCGTCCGCAGCCGGCGGAGCTGGCCCTGATGCTCGATCCCCTCGGCGATCACGTGCAGGCCGAGGCTGTGGGCGAGGGCGATCGTCGAGCGAACGATCACGTCGTTCTCGGTGCCGTCGCGGCCGAGCGCCGCGACGAAGCTGCGGTCGATCTTGAGCGCGTCGACCGGGAACTGGTGCAGCGCCGCCAGCGACGAGTAGCCGGTGCCGAAGTCGTCGAGGTGCAGCCCGACGCCGGCCGCGCACACGTCGGAGACGATCCGCTGGATGGCCTCGGGCTCCTGCATCAGGGTGCTCTCGGTGATCTCGAGTCGCAGCGCACTCGGCGGGACGCCGGCACCGGCGACGGCGGCGCTCACCTGGGAGGGCAGGTTTGGCTCCTCGAGCTGGCGGCCCGACACGTTGACGCTCATGTAGACGTCGTCCGAGACGAGATCGGCGGCGCGCCACGCGGCGAGCTCGGACAGCGCGGTGCGGAGCACGTGCAGCCCGAGGGCCCCGATCATCCCCGTCTCCTCGGCGATCGGGATGAAGTCGAGCGGCGAGACCTCGGTCCATCCGACCGGCCACCGGACGAGCGCCTCGAACGCGCAGATCGCGCCCGTTGCGAGGTCGATGATCGGCTGGTAGTGGATCGGCATCAGCGACCGCTCGACAGCGTCACGGAGCTCGTTCTCCCGCGCCAGGCGATCGACGACCCGGCGGTGCATGCTCTCGTCGAACAGCGCGTAGCGGGCGCGGCCGCGGCGCTTGGCGTCGTACATCGCGATGTCGGCGTTGCGCAGCAGCTCGGCGGCGGTCATCCGCGGCGTCGAGAGCGAGATTCCGATGCTGGCGGTGACGAACAGCTGGTGGTCGTCGATGTTGAAGGGCTGGGCCAGCGAGCTCTGAACCCGCTCCGCGACCATCGCCGCGCTCTGCTCGGTGACGACTCCGTCGAGGAGCAGCGTGAACTCGTCGCCACCAATCCGGGCCACCGTGTCACCCGGGCGCAGCACGCTGGCGAGGCGGCCGGCGAGCGCGATCAGCAGATGGTCGCCGACCCCGTGGCTGAGGCTGTCGTTGACGAGCTTGAACCTGTCGATGTCGAGGAACAAGATCGCGCAGCGGGTCTCGTTTTCGCGCAGGCCGCGCTGCAGGACCTGATCGACGCGGTCGACGAACAGGGCTCGGTTCGGCAGGCCGGTGAGCGAGTCGTGGAAGGCGTCGTGCTGGAGCTTGTGCTCAGCGCTGCGGCGGTCGGTGATGTCCGACATCGACCCGGCCATGCGGACGGCGGTGCCCGTCTGATCACGGATCGCCAGGCCGCGGGTCACGACCCAGCGCCAGCTTCCGTCGGCATGCCGGACCCGATGCTCGGACTCCAGATGGGGCGTGCGGCCGGCGACGTGGGCGTCGATCGCGGCGCGCAGTCGCAGCAGGTCATCGCCGTGGATCAGCTCGAACCACACGGATGGGTCCTCCGGCTCGGGGCGCTCCTCGCGACCGAGGATCGCGTGCCAGCGCGGCGAGAGGTAGAGCTTGTCGGCGATCAGGTCCCAGTCCCAGATCCCGTCGTTGGCCGCCCGCACGGCGAGCGCGTAGCGCTCTTCACTCAGGGTCAGCTCCGACACGGCCCGGTGCTGGCTCACCGCGTAGCGGATCGACCGTTCGAGAGCCGTCGGATCAAGCTCCTGCTTGACCAGGAAATCGGTGACGCCGAGCGAGGTCGCCTCCAGATCGATCTGGTAGTCGGTCTCGCCGGTCAGCATGATCACCGGGGCGAACGGCCGCTGCACGAACCCGTCCCGGACCAGGTCCAGACCGGTGTGGGGGCCGAGGTGGTAGTCGATCAGGTAGACGTCGTGGCGCTGCTCGCGGATCGTGACGAGGCCCTGGTTGAAGTCAGAGCACCAGTCGACCGAGAACCGCGCACGATCCTGCCCCGCGAGCATCTCGCGGGTGATCAGGTAGTCGTCCTCGTCGTCCTCGACGAGCAGGACCCGAAGCGGCGCATCAACCAATTGCATCGGCAAGTGCGCCGTTCGGGAGTTCAACGATTTCAAACCAGTATCGCCTCCAGTTGGCCATCACCTCGACGAGCGCTGCGAACGTGACGGGCTTGGTGATGAACGAGCTGGCCCCCAGGTCGTAGGTGCGCAACACGTCCTCCTCGTCCTTCGAGGTGGTGAGCACCACGATCGGGATCCGCCGCAACGCCTCGTCGGCCTTGATCTCGGCCAGGGCCTCGCGTCCGTCCTTCTTGGGCATGTTCAGGTCGAGCAGGATGATCCCGGGACGGGGCGCATCCGACGGGTCCGAATACTGGCCGCGGCGCTTGAGGTAGTCGACCAGCTCCTGCCCGTCGTGCACGAACTTCATCTGGTTGGCGAGGCGCGCATCCTGCAGCGCCTCGCGGGTCAGTTCGCAGTCTTCCTCGTCGTCATCCGCCATCAGGATGGTGATCGGCTTCCCCATCCGGTCAAGCGGTGACATACGGCTCCTCGCGCGCGGGCGAATCTGCGGTCGGCCAAGCGGCGAGCTCGTCGTCGGGGTGGTGGACCGGGAGGATCACGGTGAACGTGGCGCCCGACCCCGGGGTGGCATCCGCGAACGCCGTGCCCCCGTGACGTTCCGCGATCTTGCGACACAGCGCCAGCCCAATTCCCGTGCCCGGATATTCGCTGCGGCCGTGCAGGCGCTCGAACACGCGGAAGATCCGTCCGCTGTACTGGGGATCGAACCCGATCCCGTTGTCGCGGACGGTCAGCTCCATACGGCCGTCCTTGATCTCCGAGCTGACGCTCACCTCGGGTGGCACGTCGTCACGATGGAACTTCAGCGCGTTCGAGATCAGGTTCTGCATGAGCTGGCGCATCTGCAGCGGGTCGGCGCTGATCGTCGGGAGCTTGTCCACGTCGACGACGGCGTCGGAGCGCTGGATCTGAGCCTCGAGGTCCTCGAGCACCTCGTGGGTGACCTGGGCGAGATCGACCGGCACGAACGGCCGGCCGTGCGTGGCCACGCGCGAGAACTTCAGCAGGTCCTGGATCAGGGTCTGCATCCGCTCGGCGGCGGCGTTGGCCCGGCGCAGGTAGTCGATCCCCTTTTCCGACAGACGCTCGGACTCGGTCACCCGCAGCTGATCGGTGAACGTCCGGATCTTGCGCAGCGGCTCCTGGAGGTCGTGCGATGCGATCGAGGCGAACTGCTCGAGCTCGGCGTTCGAGCGCACCAGTTCCTGCGCGCGCCGCTCGAGCGCGGTGTTCGCCTCGGCCAGCTCCTGGCCACGCGCCTCGAGCCGATCGTTGGCCTCGTGCACCTTGGCCGCGGAGCGCAACGCCCGCTCACCCAGAAGGAGCGCGGCGAGCGCGAACAGGGCGAAGAAGGCGAAGATCAGCCACGGCACCCACTTGCGGAAGCCGCTGACGGCGGCGAACAGAGCCCCGCTCGGCGCGCTGAGCGTGATCCGCTCGGTCGAGTTGGCGAGCGGCACCTGCACGTAGTAGCGGCCGTTGGTCGTGCCAGAGGGCTTGGCCAGCGCGGCACGGTCGACCGCGGTGGTGAAGTGATAGCCCACGGGGCGCTTTGGGTAGGTCGAGGCGACGACCGTGTTGTTCGCGTCGAGCAGGTAGTTGTGCGAGCCCTTCGGCCCGGGGATTTTCGAGAGGTCGCCGGCGAACAGCCCCGACAGCGCTTTGGGCGGGAAGCCCGTGAGGAGGATTCGGGCGGTGCCGTCCTTCGCCGGGAACCTGACCGCGAAGTTGATGACACCGGAGGCGCCGTAGGGCAGGACATTGCCCCATCCGTACGGATGTCCCGATCTGACCAGCCTCAGGCCCGAGGAGATAGCGAGGTCCTGCCGGGCCTGCGCGGTGAATCCCTTCGAAGCAGCGAGCAGGTTGCCCGAGGAATCCAACACCGTGATGTAGTCGTTGGTCCGCTTCGACCTGTTCAGCAGCGCCGGGGAGAGCGGACCGCCGTACGTCTTGGTGTACGTCGGGACGGATTGCGCGGTCGTCTGGAACAGGCTGTCGATCAGAGCGCCCGCGAGGACGGCGCGCTCGCGCACGCGTGCCTCCACGTCGCGCTTTGACTTCGCCTGGGTGTTCGAGAGCTCGATCGCGAACACGGTCAGCAGCCCCAGGATCAGGAGCGCAGTGCCCATCAGCGCCAAGACAGCCTGTCGACGTCTCACAGTGCCGCCGCCTCCTCTTTCGTTGCTGTTCCCCACGGGCCAAGCAGCAGGTGTTTCGTTATCGGCCCCGGGTTGACTGAACTTCTTCGAGCTTGAGTCGTTGGAGAGACTTCTGGACAGATGTTGCGCAAAAGCTCCCCGGGCGAGAACGTTATTCGATTCCCCGGCCCCTGAACAGCGCGTTGCGGGCTACTCGATCCCGAGCCGGTCGAGCACCCGCTCGTCGGCGCGCCAGTGCCGCCGCACCCGGACCGAGAGATCGAGATGCACCCGGAGACCGAGCTGGCGCTCGAGTGCCTTGCGCGACGCGATCCCGATCGACTTGATCATCCGCCCCGCGGCTCCGATCAGGATCCCCTTCTGGGAATCGGTCTCGACCAGGATCACCGCCTCGATCCGCGCCAGGTCGTCGCGCATGCGCTCCACCGCCCCGAGCTCGACCTCGACTGCGTGCGGCACCTCCTCGCGCGTGCGGGCGAGCACCTGCTCTCGGATCAGCTCGGCCAGCATCACCTCCTGCGACTGGTCGGAGCGCTGACGGGCCTCGAAGTAGAACGGCCCGGGGGCGAGCAGCGAGGCGAGCTTCTGGACGAGCACCGGCACGCCGGCCCCCGTCCGGGCCGACACCGGGAAGATCTCCTCGGCGACGTCGAGGTCGGCAGCGGCCTGGAGGGTGGCCGCGGTGTGGGCGCGGTCGGCCCGGTCGACCTTGTTGACGGCGAGCACCACGGGGACGCCTGCGGTCGCCAGCAGGCCCGCGATGAAGCGATCGCCCGGCCCGATCCCCTGCTCGGCGTTGACCACGAACAGGCAGACGTCGGCGTCGGCCAGCTCTGACTCCACGCGGTGCTGCATGCGATCGGTGAGCGCGTCGCGTGGCCGCTGCACACCGGGCAGATCGACGAGCACGAGCTGCCAGTCCTCGCCGGTGGCCACGCCGCGAATCGCGCGCCGGGTGGTCTGCGGCTTGTCGGACACGATCGCCACCTTCTCCCCCACGATCGCGTTGGCCAGCGTCGACTTGCCGACGTTCGGCCGACCGGCGAGCGCGGCGAATCCGGAGCGGGTCACCGGCCCGGAGCGCGCGCTCAATTGATCCACCGCATCAACTCGGCCTGGAGCGCCAGCATCTCGCCGTCGTCGGTCTCGTGATCCATTCCGCTCAGGTGCAGCGCCCCGTGGACGACCGCCTCGCGCAGGTCGTCGGTGTGGGCGGGGCAGATCACGATGTCGCCGAGCTCACGCGGCCCGTGGGCGACGCCATCCTCGTCGACGCCGAACGAGAGCACGTCGGTGGGTTCGTTCGTGGCGCGGTGGTCACGGTTGAGGTCGCGGATCCGGTCCTCGTCGACGAACTCGATCGCCACGTGCCCCTCGTCGACGTCGGCGCTACTGAGCGCGAGCGCGCACAGCTCCTCGATCTCCACCGCGGTGGGGCCGCCGGGCGGCAGCCCGTCCAGTCCGATGACTTCGATGTCGAGCAACACCTTCAGTGCCCTCCCGTCGCGCCGGTGGCTCGCGCGGGCCGCACGACTATGCCCGGCGCCGTGGTCGCAGCTCTGGCGCCATGCGCTGCGAGTGCTCGTCGTAGGCGGCGACGATCCGGCGCACCATTTTGTGGCGGACGACGTCCTCGTCGCCGAAGCGGACGAACTCGATCCCCTCGACGTCGGCGAGGATGTCCGAGACGACGAGGAGCCCGGAATCCTGCTCGCGCGGCAGGTCGATCTGCGTCACGTCCCCCGTCACCACCATCTTCGAGTTGAACCCCAGCCGGGTCAGGAACATCTTCATCTGCTCCGGACTCGTGTTCTGCGCCTCGTCGAGGATGATGAAGCTGTCGTTGAGCGAGCGACCGCGCATGAAGGCCAGCGGTGCGACCTCGATCACGCCGCGCTCCAGGTGAGCGCTGACCCGCTCCGGCTCGAGCATGTCGTGCAGCGCGTCGAACAGGGGGCGCAGGTACGGGTCGACCTTGGCCATCAGGTCGCCCGGCAGGAAGCCCAGCCGCTCACCGGCTTCGACCGCGGGGCGGGTGAGGATGATCCGGTTGACCTCGCGCCGGCTGAGCGCGGAGGCGGCGAGCGCCACCGCCAGGAACGTCTTGCCCGTGCCGGCCGGTCCGATCCCGAACGTGATCGTGTTGTTGCGGATCGAATCGACGTAGCGCTTCTGGTTGACCGTCTTCGGCGCCACCTTCGTGGCCCGATGGCGCCACACGACGTCATCGAGGATCCGCGCCGGCGACTCGTGGGCGTCGAGCGCGCGCGTCACCGCCTCGATCGTTCCGGGCGCGATCTCGTGGCCCTGGATGATCAGGTCCGACAGCTCGCGGACGACGCCGGCCGCGGCCTCGACCGCCTCGGCCTCGCCCTCGAGCGTGAGCACGTTGCCGCGCAGGAACACATCGCAGTCGAGGTGGCCCTCGAGCGTCTTGAGCACTGCGTCCTTGCTTCCGGCGAGCTCCGCGGCGACGGCGTTATCGAGCTCGAGCTGCTTACGCACTCAGCGCCTCGCGCACCCGCGCCGATGCCCGCTTGCCGTCGGCGCGTCCCTGGCTCTTCGCCATCACCAGCTTCATCACCTGGCCCATGTCGCGGGGCGAGGTCGCGCCCGCCTCGGCGATCGCCGAGGAGACGATCGCTTCGAGCTCGGAGTCATCGAGCTCGGCCGGCAGATAGGTCTCGATGATCCGCGCCTCGGATTCCTCCTGCTCGGCGAGCTCGGGGCGGCCGCCGTCACGGAACTGGGTGGCGGCATCGAGGCGCCGCTTGCGCTCGCGCCGGAGCACCGCCAGTTCATCGCCACCGCCCTCCTTGGCGGCCTTCTGCAGCTCCGAGAGCACCAACCGCAGCGCACCGACCCGCTCCTTCTCGCCGGCCTTCATGGCGCTGGTCATATCGGTGCGAACCTGCTCGGTGACTGTCACCCCCTTCAGGATAGCCCTGCGCGCGGCGCGCCCGTGGCGGTCGGGGTCCTACCCGTGACCGACCTGTGACCGGATCGCCAAGTCAGCCGCTCGGCGCCGCCCGGACCACACTGCCGGGGCGCTCGGGCCCCGGGGCCGGAGCCGGAGCGCCCGCCGCACGACCGTAGCTCGGCAACGTGGCCGGATGCAGCGACCGCGCCGAGTTATGCGCGCTATGCAGCTGTCGCGTGATCACGGAGCGGTGCCTATCGTTGTTGATCGTCTCACCGGCGGCACGCCGTGGAGGTGGGGCCTGGCCGAAAAAGCCACCGTATTTCGCGGGTTTTCGGCCAGGCTCGTGCTGTGGGCCCTCGCGGGCGTCTCATCGGCTGGCGGGTTCTTCCGGCGCCGCCCGGGTCGGCGGGCGCGATCGGTTAACGGCGCTATGAGAGGGAGGGTTTGGACGCGTCGGCGGGCCGGCTTACGACCACAGCTCGACAAAGCCGGTGGACGCCCGAGCGATTGACGAACTACGTGCGTCCTGGCGCAACAGCTCGACACTCGCCCATTGGACCGGCGGAATTGTCGAATTACGGTCGTCGTCCGCTCCCTCCCACCCCCCTCCTCAGCACCGTTCCGACCAACGCACATCAATCCGGGCGGCGCCCGAAGAACGCGCCAGCCTTCGAGCCGGCGCGAAGAGGCGCTCTGGGCGGCGCGCGCCAGCGCCCGGTACATCCCGCCGGTGGCGAGCCCGGCGAGGCCGATCGCTAGGAGCAGGAGACGCACGTAGCTCGACCCTCGCCTGGAGGAGGTCGGAATTGTCGAACTACGGTCGTGGTCACCGCGAGCCTCGGCGGTCGTGGTCACCGCGAGCCTCGGCGCGACCGCCCGACCCCGCTACCGACCGATCAGTCGCAGGCGATGCCGTCCGCCTGCAGCTCCCGGCAGGTCACGTCGACGACGTCCCCGCGGCGCCCGGCGCCGGCGGGGAGGTAGCAGCGCGTGTAGTCGGCGGTGTAGCCCGAGCACTGGGAGTCGGCGACCTTGTCGATGAGGACGCGCTCCCGGCGTCCCAGCTTGGCTGCGCGATGGTGGCGCGAGCGGACCTCGGAGTGGCCGCGCAGCGCCTGGGAGCGGCGTTTCTTCTCGGCGGGTGGGACCTGGTCGCCGAGGTCGGCCGCAACGGTGCCGGGGCGGGGCGAATAGGAGAACGTGTGCACGCGGGTGATGCCGGCGGCGTCGACGGCGTGCAGCGTGCGCTGAAAGGCCGCGTCGTCCTCGGCCGGGAAGCCGACGATCACGTCGGTGGTCACGTTAACGTGCGGCACCGCCCGGCGCAGCGCCGCCACCGCCGCCAGGTACTCAGCGGCGTCGTAGTGACGGCCCATCGCCTCAAGGACGGCGTCATCGCCTGACTGCATCGGGATGTGGAGGTGCGGGCACACCTTCGGCTCGCGCCCCAGCGCGCGCACCAGCGAATCGCGCACATGGATCACCTCGACGCTCGACAGGCGGACGCGCTCGACGCCGCCGACGCGCGCCACCTCCTCCATCAGCTCCCCGAGCTCGAGCCCCCGCTCGGGGTCGCGGTAGTCGCCGACGCTGATCCCGGTCATCACCATTTCCGGCTGGCCCTCGGCCACCCGGCGGCGCACCTCGTCCAGCACGGCGCTGGCCGGGCGTGAGCGGGCCGCGCCCCGGACCGTGGGGATGATGCAGTAGGCGCAGTGGCAGTCACAGCCGTCCTGGACCTTGACGAAGCCACGAGTGCGCGACGCCTGCGGCGGACCACCGCGCTTCAGGACGTCGTGCTTAAGGTCCGCGCAGGCCCCGAGCTCTGCGGCGATCGCGGTGGCCACGTCGTCGGCGGTTCCCACGAACGGGCGCACCCGCGGGTCGATCTCGGCGAACTGGCCCGCGTTCAGGTTCGCGGCGCAGCCGCTGACGTAGACCTGTGAGGCGCGCTTCAGCGAGCGGCGCACCGACTGGCGCGACTTGGCCTCGGCCTCGCCGGTGATGCAGCACGTGTTGATGAGATGCAGCTCGGCCTGGTCCTCGCCGACCTCGGTGTGGCCGGCGGCGAGGAGCGCTGCGCGGGCCTGCATGGCGTCGGCCTGGGAGACCTTGCAGCCCAGGAACTTGACGGCGAACGACGTCACGGCGCCGGACGTTAGCCGTTCGGCCTACCCGACCCGCTCCCGACGGTGCAGACGTTCGTGCTCCTCATGTGCGGGCGGCCAGGGTGTCCTCGAGACGGCCGGCGCAGAGAGGAGAGAGAGCTCATGCGCGTAACCAGCCCGAGGCTTGGGCCGTGGCACGATCACGTCGAGCAGCAGGCCACCGAGTGTCACACCGATCGAGAGCGGGTTGGGCAGGGGATTCACCTCCTTCGACAAGCTTCCGGTCATCGCAGCGTCGCGGGAAGCATGCGAGATCCCGCGGCCCGTGGCATGGGCCGCGTGTCCAAGATTCGGCCGCCCGGCGCTAGCCGTGTGGATCGCGCGTAAGGAGCAGCGCCGCCCACTCGCCGCGCGTGCGCCGGTCGCGCTCGTGCAGTCCGGCCTCGCCGAACGCGGCGGCGATCCCATCCGCCTCGGCCTGGAGCAGCCCGCTGGCGATCAGCGCCCTGGGCCGCTGCACCTGATCGAGCAGCCGTCCCGCCACCGAGCGCAGCAGCGGACCGAGCAGGTTGGCGGTGACGGTCTCGGCGACGGGCACCGGATCGGAGCGCAGATCGTGGCGGCGCACCGCCAGCCGCACGCGGTTGCGCTCCGCGTTCTCGCCGGCAGCAACGACGCTCGCCGGATCGTTGTCGAGCGCCTCGACCGGGTCCCAGCCCAGCTTCACCGCCGCGATCGCCAGCACGCCCGACCCGCAGCCGAGGTCGAGCAACGGACCCCGGCGGTCGTCGAGCGCGAGCATCAGCTCCAGGCACAGACGGGTGGTGGCGTGGGCACCGGTTCCGAACGCCTGACCGGGGTCGATCACGAGATCGAGCGGCGTTTCCGCGGGCGGCGTCCACGGCGGGCGCACCGTGAGCTGGCCGTCCAGCACCAGCGGGCGGTGGAAGTCGCGCCAGCGCTCGCCCCAGTCGTCGGCGATCTCGCTCGTCGAGACCTCGACCAGCGCGTCCCCGGCCGCCGCCCGGAGATCGGGCAGCTCGGGGAGCTCGCCCGGCGCTCCGTAGACCGCGTACTCGATGACGTTGCCGGCGAGCTCCGTCTCTTCGACGCCGCTCGGCGCGAGCTCGAGCAGCTCGGCCAGCACCAGCTCGGCATCCGCGCGCCCAACGCGCACCGCGAGCCGGAGCATCTGCGGGTCAGCCGCCGAAGGCGCGCTTGATCTTCCCGAACACGCCCTCGTCCGTCCTGAGGTTGTGGTCGGTCATCGAGTCCGCCAGCTCGGCATAGAGCTCGCGCTGCTCGCGGCTGAGGTGGCGAGGGATCACCACGTTGACGATCACCCGCAGATCGCCCCGGCGATGCCCGCGCAGCGCGGGCATTCCGCGGCCGCGGACGACGATCGTCTCGTGCGGCTGCGTGCCGGCGGGGATCTCGACCTCGATCGTCCCGTCGACCGTGGGCACCTCGACGTCAGTGCCGAGCGCCGCCAGCGGCGCGGCCACGTCGACCGCAGTCACGAGGTCGTCGCCGTCGCGCACGAACCGCGGGTCCTCGCGGACCCTGATCAGGACATACAGATCGCCGGCGGGACCGCCGCGCTCGCCGGCGTGGCCCCGCCCGGCCACCCGGATCCGCTGGCCGTCGGCGATCCCGGCGGGAACGTCGACCGACACGCGTGTCCGCTCGACCCGGCGACCACGTCCGTTGCAGGTCCGGCAGGGGTCGCGGGGGACCTTCCCCTCCCCGCCGCACACGTCGCACACGGCGCTGCGCACGACCTGGCCGAACGGCGTCCGCGACACCGCGCGCAGCTGCCCGGCGCCGTCGCAGCGGGGGCAGGTCTCGATCGGGGTGCCCGGCTCGGCGCCGTTGCCGTGGCAGTGCTCGCAGAGCACGATCGCCTCGTAGGCAACTTCGGCCGAGGTGCCCTCGGCAGCGTCCGCGAGGTCGATCTCGGCAGTGACGGCAACATCGCCGCCCTGGATCGCGCCGCCGGTGCGGGCCCCGCCACCACCGAACGCCCCGCCGAAGGCGCCGCCGGAGCCGAAGAACGCCTCGAAGATGTCCGCTACCGAGCCGAAGCCCTCGAAGTTCGGCGCGTAGCCGCCACTGCGCAGGCCATCGTGGCCGTAGCGGTCGTAGGTGGCGCGGCGCTCGGAGTCGGACAGGACCTCATAGGCCTCCGCGGCCTCCTTGAACTTCTCCTCCGCGTGCGGGTCGCTCGAGTTGACGTCGGGGTGCAGCTCGCGGGCCAGCCGGCGGAACGACTTCTTGATGTCCGCCTCGGAGGCGTCACGGCCGACGCCCAAGATCTCGTAGTAATCGCGGGGCATCTAGCGGGTCCGCTCCCAGCGCTCGTCGTAGATATCGGCCACGTAACTCGACAGCTGCAGTGCCGCCTCGCGCACCGAGCGAATCGCCCGGCCGTAGTCCATCCGCAGCGGGCCGATCACCGACACCGACCCGAGCGTCCGCTGCGGAAGCCCGTAGCTCGCCGCCACGAGCGCCAGCGAGCGCAGCTCCGGCGTGTCGTTCTCGGTGCCGATCCTGACCAGGACGTCGCGGTCGACGAGCGTCGAGCGCAGCATCCCGAGCAGGGTCACCCGGCGCTCGAGCATGTCCATCAGGGCGTTCAGATCGGAGATGTCGTTGAAGCGCTCGGTGCTGAGCAGGCGGGAGGTGCCCTCAACGTAGATCGCGTCCTGACCGGAGTCCTCGAGTTCGGTGAACACCGGCGACAGCGCCGCGATGAACTGCGACTCGGTGCTCGACAGGGAGGGGTCGCCCAGCCGCTGATGGAGCATCCGCGCGCCCAGGCCAAGCCCGACCAGACGCTCGTTGAAGTAGCTCGCCGCCCAATCGGCGAGGCCCGGATCGACCGGCTTCGAGAACGTGAACAGCCGCTTGGTCACCCCGCCGGTCGAGGTGATGACCACGACCATCAACACCTGGGGCTGGAGGGCCAGCACCTCGATGTGGCGGATCGTCGAGGTCTCGATCGGCGGCGCGGTGACGACCGCCAGCAGGTTCGTCACCTGCGACAGCGTCTCGCTGGTCACCCGCATCGCCTCGTCGAGCTCGCGCCGGACCAGCGACAGCGACAGCTTGGGCCCGGTCTCCTCGCTGGGGAGGAGCCGGTCGACGAAATAGCGGTATCCGGCCTCGGTCGGCACCCGGCCCGCCGACGTGTGCGGATGTGCCAGCAGGCCCACCTCCTCGAGGATCGCCAGCTCGTGGCGGATCGTCGACGGGCCCCATTCGAAGTCCGCGGCGAGCGCCTTCGAGCCCACGGGCGAGCCGGCCGCGAGGTAGCCCTCGACGACCTTGCGCAGTACCAGTTCCTGCCGACCGCTCAGCACAGGCATTGATTGTAGGTCGGGCCACCGGGAGAAATCTGCGTTTCCCCCGGCCGTTTACGCGAGAAGCTCGGCCTCGCCCTTGCGGATGATCCGCTGGCCGCTCTGGACGGCCTCGGAGTCGACGATCACGACCTCGCCGTCGCGCTCGCGGACGGTGCCCGTGACGACGATCTCCTCGCCGAGCTGGCCCATGCCCCGGAACTGGACCGAGAGGCGCCTCAGCGTGTCCGGTCCGCCGGCCGCCTCGGTGTGGGCCCGCGCCACCTGGGCCATCGTCCACAGGCCGTGGAGGATCCGGCCCGGCAAGCCGACCTGCTGGGCGAATGCCTCGTCGATGTGGATCGGGTTGAAGTCGCCCGACGCGCCCGCGTAGCGGACCGTCACGTACGGGTCGGGGGTCACCCTCAGCTCGAACGTCTCGCCCTGCTCCATCACGTCACCCGCCTCGCACGATGTTGGTCCACGTCCCGGTGCACACCGTCTCGCCGTTCTGGTTGGCCGACACGGACTCGAACACATAGAAGCCCATCCCGCCCCGCTCGGCGATGTCCTTGACGGTCGTCGTGGTGGCGATCTCGTCCCCGGCGACGACGAGCGGCCCCCACACGAACTCCTGCGAGCCGTGCAGCATCATCGCGAAGTTGATCCCGACCTCCGGGTCGAACAGCGCCGGGACCACGGCTCGCTGGGAGTAGACCACGGCGAACATCGGCGGCGCGACGACGTCGGCGTATCCCGCGGCGCGCGCGGCCTCGACGTCGTGGTGGAGTGGATTGGTCTCCCCCACGGCCGACGCGTACTCGCGGATCTTCTCGCGGCCGACCGCGTAGACGGTGGGCTCGTAGCTCTTGCCGATCGCGTCGGTCTTGACCGCCATGGCGGCGCAGTCTTTCAGACGGAGGCGGAGTCAGATGATCACGGGCACCGAGCCGCCGTCGACCGACCAGGCCGCGCCGGCCACGTTCGACGCCCGCCCGGAGCACAGGAACACGATCACGGCCGCGATCTCCTCCTCGGTGCCGAACCGCCCCAGCGGGATCCGCGAGGCCGTGCTCTCGAGCACCTCCTCGCGCGTCTTGCCCTGCACCTCGGCGGCCTGGTCGGCCATGCCGCCCGGGGCCATCCACAGCTCGCTCCCGACCGGGCCCGGCGCCACGGCGTTGATCAGCACGCCCTGGCCGGCGTACTGGTCGGCGAACGCCCGCGACAGCGACAGCTCCGCCGCCTTCGTGACCGAGTAGGCCATGTTCGTGCCCGAGGGGCGCTTGCCCGACGACGAGCACACGTTGACGATCCGACCGGAGCCGCGCTCGGCCATCGCGGGAGCGATCGCGCGCATCAGCCGCATCGGGCCCATCACGTGCAGGTCCCACTGGACCTGCCAGTCCTCGTCGGTCAGCTGGTCGAGCGGCTTGACCTCGCTCGTGCCCGCGTTGTTGACGAGCGCGTCGATTCGCCCGAAGCGCTGCTGGCACTCGTCGCGGACGCGCTCGCCGGCGTCGGGCTCGGTGATGTCGAGTGCGAGGACGTCCGCATCCGGGCACGCCGCCCGCAGCGCCTCCTCATCGCGGCCGATCACCAGAACGCTGGCGCCCTCGCGGGCGAGGGCGATTGCGGTGGCGCGCCCGATCCCGCGCGAGGCGCCGGTGACGATGCAGGCTCTGCCGCTCAGGCCCAGGTCCATGGGCCCCCATTGTCTCTACTCCGGGATGGCGGCGCCGGTGGGGAAGCCGCGGCGCTCGTACTCGTCGTAGAGACCGCGCCACGCATCCGGGTCGTACGGGCGGGACGATCCGCCGCCGTCGAGCAGCGTCTCGAGGCCGTCGAGGCACTGGTGCCAGCCGGTGCCGTCGCGCGCGGCCTTGTCGCGCGCTTCGAGCTCCACCGTGAAGCGCAGCAGGCACGCCGCGCCACCGTCGGCGGGCTCGAGCGCGAAGTGGAGATGGTCCTCGCCCCACTCAAACGCGAACCGCCGGGGCGGGTCGAGCTCGGTCACCGACCCCAGCATCGTCACCGCCTCCTCCGCGGCGGTTCCCGGCGGGAACACGAAGCTCATCCTCCCGCCGAGTCGCAGGTCGAGCTCGACCGTGCACGGGAACCACTGGGCGAGCTGGTCGGGCTCGGTGATCGCGCGCCACACGTCCTCGATGGGGTGTCCGATCCGCCGCTCGAACTGGAGCGTGGGCCGGGCGTCGATCGTCTCGTAGGTGCCGAACATCGTTCTCTAGTCCTTCCGTTCGCTTGTGCGGTCGAGATGCCGCTCGAGCGCGTCGAGGCGGCGCTCCCACATCTCCCGGTAAGGCGCCAGCCACGCATCGAGCTCGGCCAACGGCCGCGGGTTGACGCCGTAGACGCGGCGCTGGGCGTCCGCCGTGGCCGTCACCAGGCCGGCGTCGCGCAGGACGCGCAGATGCTTGGAGGTCGCCGGCTGGCTCAGGCCGAGCCGCGCCACCAGCTCACCGACCGGCCGGGGTCGCTCGCGGAGCAGCTCGAGCACGGCGCGGCGGTTCGGATCGGCGAGCGCGGTCCAGGTGGAAAGCATCGGCCCGGTGCATATAACCAGCTAGTTATATGCCTGTCAAGGCATACTGTGACGAAACCGAACGTTCTGGATCTAGGTCCGAGGGGTGGACCCAGAATCGGAACTTTCGTCAGCGGGCCGACGCGAGCAGCTCCATCGCGCGCTCGAGCGCCGGCTCGCTCATCCCGCCGAAGCCCAGAACGAGCCCGCCGCGCGCCGAATCGAGCTGCCGATGCCGGTGCGCCGACAGGCCCTCGACGCCCACGCCGGCCCGGGCCGCGGCGCTGGCCACCGTTTCCTCCTCGACGCCCTCCCCGAGCAGCACGAGCGCAAACACCCCGGCCGGAACGCCGAGCACCGACGCCCGCGGCCACCACCGCGCCACGGCATCGAGCAGCACCGAGCGCCGTCTCCGGTACACCGGCCGCATGCGCCGCAGGTGCCGGTCGAGCTCGCCGCGGGCCAGGAAGTCGGCCAGCGCCACCTGCGCCACCGCGGAGGCCGGTCCTTCGGCCAGCGCAGTCTCGTACGTGAGCTCGCCGGTCAGCCATGACGGCGAGAGCACCCACCCCAGCCGCAGGCCGGGGGCCAGCCGCACGCTCACCGACCCGATGTGACAGACGCGCTCGGGCGCGAGTCCCTGGAGCGCGCCGACCGCCACCCGGTCGTAGCGCAGCTCGGAGTCGTAGTCGTCCTCGACGATCAACCCGTCGGCCTCATCGGCCCAGTCGAGCAGCGCCGCTCGCCGCTCGGCGCTCAACACGACGCCGCTCGGGAACTGGTGCGCCGGCGTGACCACCGCGCACTCGCACCCCGACGCCGCGAGCGCGGCCACGTCGATGCCGTCCCCGTCGACCGGAACCGGTACCGGTTCGAGGCCGGCGCGCTCGGCGATCGCGCGGTGGCGCGCCCAGCCCGGATCCTCGACGGCGATCCGCTCGACCCCGCGGTCACGCAGGCTGCGGCACAGGATCGCGAAGCCCTGGGTGAAGCCGGCGCAGACGACCGTGTGCTCGGGCTCCGGGGCGGCCCCGCGCGCCCGGCCGAGGTAGCGCATGAGCTCGTCGCGGAGCCGCGGCTCACCGCGCGGGTCGCCGTCGCCGAGCGCATCGAGCGGCGCCTCGCGCAGCGCGGCGCGTACCGAGCGCAGCCAGCGCTCGCGCGGAAACGCCGCCAGGTCGGGGACGCCGGAGCGCAGGTCGTAGGCGTGGCGCGTCGCCAGTGCGCCGGCAGCGACCGGCGCGCGCTCGCTCCCGGAGGTCGCGGCCACGCGGGTCGGCGCGCCCTGCGAGGCCGTCAGGTAGCCCTCGGCGACCAGCTGGGAGTAGGCCTCGAGGACCACGCCGCGGGAGATGCCGAGCGCGGCGGCGAGCGCCCGCGAAGACGGCAACCGAGTGCCGGTGGCGAGCCGGCCCGTGCGGACCTGGTCGCGCAACCACAGCTCGAGCTGCTCGTGGAGGGTGGCGGATCCCTCGCGGTCGAGGACCACGAGGAGTTCGCCGAGGACAACTGGCTCTCCGGGGTCGGCCACAACTGGACCTTAACTCCGGACCAGTTTCGGGGCATAACTTCGGCGTCGGCTACGACGGAGAAGGAGACCGAGATGGACGAGATCACGATCGTCGGTGGTGGACTCGCGGGTCTGACCGCCGCCATCGCCAGCGCAGAGCAGGGAGCCGCCGTGCGAGTGCTCGAGGCCCACAGCGACCTCGGCGGCCGGGCGCGGAGCACCGACGGCGCCTATAAGGCGAACCTCGGGCCGCACGCGCTCCTGTCGGCGAACCCGTTCTACCGCTGGCTCGGCGAGCGCGGGCTGCTGCCACCCACCGCCCGCCCGCCGCTCTCCGGTGTGCGGTTCCGCTGGCACGACGACATCCGCCGGGTGCCGGCGGTCGGCGCCGCGGTGGCCATGATCCGGCTCCGTGGCCGCTCCGCGCCGGTCGACGTCGACTTCCGCTCCTGGGTGGCAAGCCAGGTCGGCGAGGACACCGCCGACGCGCTGTCGCGGAGCGCCGGGATCCTCACATACCACCACGACCCGGGCGAGCTGTCGGCCGCGTTCGTGTGGGGTGCGGTCGTGCGCAACCTGCTCTCGGCGCCGCCCACGGCCCGGTTCCCGATCGGCGGCTGGTCGCAGATCGTGAGGCGGCTGCGAACCCGGGCGGGCGAGCTCGGGGTGACGATCGAGACCGATCACCCAGTCGAGGAGCTCCCACCGGCGCCGGTGATCGTGGCCACCGAGCTGGGCGACGCGGCGCGGCTGCTCGGCGGCGAGCTCAGCTGGCAGAGCGGGAATGCGGTGTGCCTCGATCTGGCGCTGCGCAGCCGCCGCGGCGACCCGTTCGTCGTCGTCGACCTTCAGGAGACGGGCTGGGTCGAGCGCGTCAGCGCCGCGGACAGCTCGCTGGCGCCGGATGGCGAGGACCTGATCCAGGCCCAGATGCCGATCCGCCCCGACGAGTCGATCAGCAGCGCCTCGGCCCGGCTCGAGCGGCTGCTCGATGCATCGTTCGCCGGCTGGCGCGAGCGGGAAACGTGGCGCCGCCGGCAGGTGATGACCGGCCGCACCGGTGCCCTCGACCTCCCCGGCACCTCGTGGCGCGACCGCCCGGCGATCGACCGCGGCGATGGCGTGTTCCTGGCCGGGGACATGGTCGCGGCGCCGGGCGTGCTCTCGGAGATCGCGACCTCGAGCGCGGTCGAGGCCGCGCAGCTCGCCGTCGCCGCCGCCCGCCAGGCGCTGGCCGCCGCCCCACCCCGGACCGCAGCCGCGTGAGCGGCCGCGAGCCGCCGCTGGCCCCACGGCTGGCGCTCGGGCTCGTCGCCCTGGCCCAGCTCGAGATCGCCGTCTGGGGGCTGGTCGCGCCGCACTCGTTCTTCGAGGAGTTCCCGGGCGCCGGGCGCCACTGGGTGTCCGCGCTCGGGCACTACAACCAGCACCTGGTCCGTGATTACGCAGCCGCGGAGCTGGGGTTCGCGGTGCTCCTGATCGGGGCCGCGATCTGGTTCGAACGGCGTCTGGTGCTCGTCGCCGGAGCGGCGTTCCTGGTGGCGACCGTGCCGCATTTCGTCTACCACCTGACCACGACCGCGAAGCTGTCCACCGCCGACAACGTGGCCAGCCTCGGCGCGTTCGTGCTCGAGCTGCTGTTGGTAGCCGGAGCCATGTGGGTGGCGGCACGCGCCGCGCCGGTTGAGCCGACACCGGGCGCGCGCTAGCCTTTTGGCATGGCGAGACGGTCGACGGTCAGAGCGTCCGATGCGGACCGTGAGCACGTGGCCGATCGGCTGCGTCAGGCCGCCGGAGAGGGCCGCATCCTGGCCGAGGAGCTCGAGGAGCGAGTGGCGCGCGCGCTCAGGGCGAAGACGTACGGCGAGCTCGATCCGCTCCTGGTCGACCTGCCGCGTCCGGACGCCCCGCGGCGCCGGCTCACGCCGGGGCTGATCGCGTTCCGACTCGCCGCGGCGATCGCGGTCCTGGCCGTCGCCGCGCTGGTGCTGGTCGTCGCGATCTTCCTGGTCACCGGCCTGCTCGCCGGGTGGGGACTGTGGCTGCTGCTCGGCTGGTGGTTCTTCGGCCGCCACGGCCGGAGTTGGTGCGGCCCGCCGCGAGTGCGTGGCGGCTACCACGCGATCCGCCGCGGCTACCACGGCGCATACGGCGGCCGCGTCTCCGGCGCCCGCCGGATGTTCTAGCCCTTCTCGCTGAGTTCCAGCACGGCCAGGAAGGCCTCCTGGGGGACCTCGATGCGGCCGACCTGCTTCATCCGCTGCTTGCCCTTCTTCTGCTGCTCGAGCAGCTTGCGCTTGCGGCTGATGTCGCCGCCGTAGCACTTGGCGATCACGTCCTTGCGGTACGCCTTGATCGTCTCGCGGGCCACGATCCGCGACCCGATCGCCGCCTGGATCGGGACGTCGTACTGCTGGCGGGGGATCGTCTTGCGGAGCTTCTCGGTGAGCGTCTTCCCCGCCTCGTAGGCCTTCGAGCGATGGACGAGCATCGAGAGCGCGTCGATCGGATCGCCGCCGAGCAGGATGTCGAGCTTGACCAGATCCGACTCCCGCATCCCGATCAGCTCGTAGTCGAGCGAGGCATAACCGCGGGTGCGCGACTTGAGCTGGTCGAAGAAGTCGAGCACGATCTCGGCGAGCGGCAGGTCGTAGGTGAGCTGGACGCGCTCCTGCGAGAGGAAGTGCATCCCGGCGTGTTCACCCCGGCGGTCCAGACACAGCTCCATGATCACCCCGATGAACTCCTTGGGGGTGAGGATCGAGGCGCGGATGTACGGCTCGCGGACCTCGGCGATGCCGGCCGGATCGGGCATGTCGTTCGGGGAGTGGACGGGAACGACGTCACCGTTCGTCAGCGTGACCTCGTACTCGACGCTCGGCATCGTCGCGAGCAGCTCGAGGTCGTACTCGCGCTCGAGGCGCTCGCGCACGATGTCCATGTGCAGCAGCCCGAGGAACCCGCACCGGAACCCGAACCCGAGCGCATCGCTCGTCTCCGGCTCCCAGGACAGAGCCGCGTCGTTGAGCGACAGCTTCTCGAGGGCGTCGCGCAGGTCCGGGTAATCATCGGACTCGATCGGGAACAGACCGCAGAACACCATCGGCTTGACCTCGCGGTAGCCGGGGAGCGGCTGTAGATTCGGATCCCCGCCCAGCCCCGCCTTCGAGGTCAGCGTGTCGCCGACCCGCAGCCTGGTCACGTCCTTGATGCCGGTGATGAGGAATCCCACCTCGCCCGCTCCGAGAGCGTCCGCCGAGGTCATCTGGGGGGTGAAGAACCCGATGTCGTCGATCTCGGCCTCGGTCCCGGCCTGCATCGCGCGGATCGCCTCGCCCTTCGTGAACGTGCCGTCGACGACACGGATGTAGGCGATCACGCCGCGGTACTGGTCGAACTCGGAGTCGAAGATGAGCGCTCGCGGCGGGGCGTCAGGCGTGCCGCTGGGGGGCGGCACCCGCGCGATCAGCTCGTCGAGCACGTCGGTCACTCCCTCGCCGGTCTTGGCGCTGATCCGGCGGACCGTGTCGGCGGGCTCGCCGAGGAGCTCGGCGATCTCCTCGGCCACCCGCTCGGGCTCTGCGCCCGGGAGGTCGACCTTGTTCAGGCACGGGATCAGCTCGAGTCCCGACTCGATCGCCAGGTAGGTGTTGGCCACGGTCTGGGCCTCGACCCCCTGCGAGGCGTCGACGACGAGCAGCGCGCCCTCGCACGCCGCCAGCGACCGTGACACCTCGTAGGTGAAGTCGACGTGCCCGGGGGTGTCGATCAACTGCAGCTGGTAGGTCTGGCCGTCGACCGGCGAGGTGTAGAAGACGCGCACCGCCTGGGCCTTGATCGTGATCCCGCGCTCGCGCTCGAGATCCATCGAGTCGAGCACCTGGGCGCGCATCGACCGCGGGTCGACCGTGTGGGTGAGCTCGAGGATGCGATCGGCCAGCGTCGACTTGCCGTGGTCGATGTGGGCGATGATCGAGAAGTTGCGGATGTGAGCCTGATCGGCCATGTCCGTATGAGGTTAGTTTGAGGGGCAGGCGCGTTCTGTTCGGCGGACCTGGATTGCTGTGCGGCCTCGGGTTTGAACGGCGCTTTGAGGGAGGGGGCCGGGTTGTGATCCGGCTCGCGGGGCGCGGAGGAGCAATAACTCGACAAACCCGGCTTTCCTTCGAGCGGTTGTCGAGTTAAGTGCGTGATGAAGCAACAGTTCGACAATCGCCCCAGCGCCCGCCGGAATTGACGAGCTGTGGTCGCTCTCCGCGACTACAACAGCCCCACATCCCTCTCTCAAAGCGCCGTTAAACCCCGATCGCCCCCGCCCACCCGAACCGGCGCCGAAAGAACGCGCCAGCCTCCATGCACGGCCGTCAGCTCGGTCCGGACGGGGTCGCGCGGCCCCAGGGACGTCGGCGAAGCCGACCCATGACCAGCTCTTCGATCTGCCGGGCCTCGGGGATCCGCATCGCCAGCACGAGCCACGCGTAGAGACCCGCGCCGGCGGCGATCGCGAGGCCGACCGAGATCAGCTCGGCCGGCAGCGACTGACCGAGCAGCGAGTGAAGGAGCTTCCACACGGCCCAGGCAATCGCGGCCATGACTGCCGAGGCGATCAGGATCCGGACCGTGATCATCAGCGTCTGCCGGCCCTCGAGCCGCCCGTTGAAGCCGATCCGCAGCCGCTCGATCTGAAGCCAGGTCATCATCGCGTTCGCGGCGGCGGTCCCGATCACCAGCCCAGCGATCCCGAACGGCTTGTACAGCGCGACGCTGACGATGATGTCGACGACCATGTTGACCGCGGCGAGCGCGGTCGGGATCCAGGGTCGCTGGACGGCGAAGAACGTCCGGGTCAGCAGGAGGTTGATGCCGCCGAACGGCAGGCTCACCGCGAACCAGAACAACGCGATCGACACCAGGTGCGTGGAGTGCGCGGTGAACTCGCCCCGCTGGAACACGAGCCGGGTGATCGGCGTGGCCAGCACCATCATCGCCGCCGCCGCCGGGATCAGCAGCAGGTTGATCTGGCGCATCCCGTTGCCGAGCGCGCTGCGCATCCCGGCCACGTCACGCCGCGCCGCCTGGCGACTCAGGGTCGGGAAGAGGACCGTCGCCACCGCGACGCTGAACACGCCCTGCGGGAGCATGTAGATCCGGAACGCGTTGTCGATCGCCCGGGGCGCCTCCGGGCTGACCAGTGTTCCGAACACCGAGTTCAGCAGCTGGTCGAGGTTGACGATCCCGAGTCCGATCGTCACCGGCAGCATCAGCACGAACACCTGCTTGACCCGCGGGTCGCGCCAGTCGACCGAGAACTGCAGGCGGAAGTCGATCTTCTTGAGTGCGGAGGCGACCATCCCCAGCTGCACGACGGTCGCCACCAGCCACGCGATCGCGTAGGCGTACAGCTGCTTGTCCCCGTGGAACTTGGTGTGCAGCACGACGAGCAGGACCAGGATCACCAGGTTCCACACCGCCGGCGCGAGCGCCGGGATCGTGAACTCGTCGTAGGACTGGAGGATCCCCACGAGCAGGCCGGTGAGCCCGAGCAGGAGCACCACCGGAAACAGCACCTGGGCCAGGCCCGCAGTGAGCGCGTTGAGCTCGCTCGTGAACGTGCTGCCCGTGAACAGCGGCATGATCGTCCCCGCCAGCGCGATTCCCACGATCGTCAGTCCGCCAAGCGCGATCAGGATGATCCAGAACAGCGTCGAGGCCAGCTTGAACGCCTCCCGCTTGCGTCCCTGCTGGAGCAGATCGGTGAACACCGGCACGAACGCCGCCGACAGCGCCGCCTGCGCGAACAGATTCGACATCAGGTTCGGGATCTGTGAGGCGATCGTGAATGCCGACGCCCCGCCGCTCGTGCCGAAGAAGCTCGCCGCCACCACCTCGCGCGCCAGGCCCGCGATCCGGGAGAACCCGGTCGCGATCGCGAAGATCGCCGTGTTGACGCCGATCCGCCGCCGCGCCTCCGCGGGATTGGGCTCGATCGTCTCCTCGGCCAGTAGCTCGTCGAGCCCGTCGCTCACTGCCGGCCCAATCTCTTCGGAGGCGTCACGCGCCGCTATAGTAGGCCCGTGCCGCGGCGGAACAGTCGCGGCTTTACTCTGGTTTCAGCTGATGGCCAACATCCACTCACAGAAGAAGCGCATCCTCCGTGCCGAGCGCGAGCGCATCGAGAACCGCCAGTACACGTCGAAGATCAAGACGTACTTCCGGCGGCTCGAGGCTGCCGTCGCCGGCGGCGACGACAGCGCCGCGGACACCGAGCACCGGATGCTCGTGCGCACGATCGACAAGGCCGTCAAGCGCGGGGCGCTCCACCGCAACAGCGGCGCTCGCAAGAAGTCGCGGGCGGCCCGCGTGCGGCGCAATATCGCTGGCGCCTGAGCGCCGGCTGACTGCTTTCTTCCTCGCTCGGGTACCGTTTGCCGTCGATGGCACACGCCGTGGCGCCCACAGCCACCGGAACGGGCAACGTCGTCTTCGAGCTGGAACGGCTGGAACACGCTGAGAGTGGCCTGCTCGAACTGAGTGGCCGGTGGTTCGGCGTCCGGGGGCGGCGCTTCGTCCGGCCGACGCTGACGGTGGTCGCGCTCGGCCGCCCGCAACGCCTGCTCGCCGACCTGAGCCACAAACCGTGGCCGGCCGAGGACGGCGCCGAGTGGATCGCCGCGTTCCCATGGGATGGGGATCCGGCCGACCTCGCCGAGATCGAGCTGAACGTTGCCCCCGACATCTCGATCGTGTTGACCGGGGCCGGGGGCGGGGCGGCCGACGCTGCGATTCCCGCCGGCTCGGATCCGGCGCGGGTGGAGCTGCAGCGGACCTGGGCCGACCTCGCCGACGAGCGCCGCGAGAGCGAGCGCCTGCGCCGCGAACTGGCGTCCGCCCGGGACTCTCTCGACGAGACCCAGGCAGAGCTCGAGCAGCTCCGCGAGTCCGCGGTGCAAGCCGGCGCGGCGATCTCGCGTCGCGACGCTGCGCTGGCCAAGCTCGAGACCCTCGAGTCCGAGAGCGCCGAGGCGGCGCGGGCGCTCGAACGCGCCCACAAAGAGCGCGACCAGGCGATGCGCGCCCGCGACCATGCGCTGATCGAACGTGACGCAGCCGTCGCCGAGCGCGACCAGGCCGCGACGCGCGCCGAGCACGCCACCCGGGAGCGAGAGCGGGCGCTGCGCGAGCGCGATCGGGCCGGAGCTCTCCGGGACGAGGCCCTGCGCGAGCGCGATCAGGCCGCCGTTCTGCGCGAACACGCGGCCGCGTCACGCGAGCAGGCCGTGCGCGATGCCCGGGCGCAGCCGCCGGCCGGACCGCCCGACCGCAGCACGCCACCGCAGTCGCTGCCCCCGATCATCCAGCCCCTGTCGCGGCGGCACCATCTCACGCTCGACGTCGGATGGGCGACGCGTGCGGTGGCGATCGCCGTGCTGGTCGCGGCGATCATCGCCTTCCTGATCGTCGCGCGGATCTTCTAGCTCGTCACCCGGCGGATGGTCAGCAGCGCCGAGGTGTCCTCGGCCGCGACCCCACGCCCACCCCCGCGTGACGCGAGCTCGAGGTCGGCGATTTCCTCGAGCGCGACGCGCAGGCTGTCGGCGCCGGCGCGGCGGGCATCGTCGATCAGCGCGTCGGCGGCGCGCGAGGGCATCCGCAGCCGGCGCTTGATCTGCGCCACCGGCTCTCCGGCGTCGATCGACTGCGCGATGTCGAGCGCGGTGCGCACGCGCTGGGCCATCCAGTAGAGCAGCCCGGGGACGCGCTCTCCCTGGGCTCGCAGCGTCAGATACACCTGCGCCGCCGGCGCCGCCTCGCCGGCGACGAGTGCGTCGGCCAAGGTCCACGCCCGCCGCTCGGCCGAGGCCGCGGTCAGCTCCTCGGTCCTCGTGACATCGAGCCGCTCGCCGGGCTCCACAGACAGCGCCAGCTTCTCGAGTTCGCGCAGCAGCCGCTGCTGGCGATCACCGACGTGGCGGATGAGGGCCTTGGCTGCATCGGGCTCGAGCTCGAGTCCGAGCTCGCGCGCCCGGGCCAACACCCACTTCGGCAGCTCCCACGGCTTCACGCTCTGCTCGGCGCTGATGTCGCCACCCGCCTTGCCGACGGCGTCGCGGAGGCGCTCCGGCGCCTTGGCCCGGCCCTCCTCGCGGGCGAAGAACGCCACCGTGGTCTCGGGCGGGATCGCGCCGAGAGCATCGACCAGCTCGTCGAGCTCCTTGTCCTTCCAGCGTTCTACGCCGTCGACGACGATGAACCGGCGCCCGATCGCGAAGGTCATCGCGTTCAGCGCCGCCGCCACCGCCTCCGGGGTCGCGGCGTCCCCCTCGAACAGCTCGAGGCCCTGCACGCCCGACTGCGCCTCGGCCAACGCGCGCAGACGGCTCCGGCGCTCGGCGATGCGGCCGTGGTCGTCACCGTGGATCAGGTACGCAGGCTTGAACGAGGGCACCGGATCTTCGAGTCTAGGCCGGGTCCCGGCGGGCGAGTTGGAGCGCCCGCCGGACCGCGTCGTCGGCCGACTGCGCCGGCGTGACGTCATCGAGCTGCCACGTGTCGATGCCGATCACGGGCACGCCCGTCTTGAGCGCGAGCGCCACCTCGGACA
>DASXOS010000089.1:0-2021 GCA_036494115.1 Solirubrobacteraceae bacterium
CATCGAGGCGTCACCGGTCGCGGATGTGCGATCCTGGCGGCGGTACTTCACCGAGTCACCCGACGAATCGATGCGGACGCATCACGTCGCGCACACAGCGTTCTACCGGCGGCTCATCCGCGCGATGAGCCAGTACTTCGGAGTGGCGGGCAGCGAGGAATCCGTGCTCGAGGCGCGGGCCGGGCGGACAACAGAGGAGCTGGTCTCCTCCATGTTCCGGGACGCCTCGATCGCCGGGGTCGTCATCGACACCGGCTACCCCGAACCGGACAAGGTGCTGCCCGAGGGAGCGTTTCGTTCCGCCAGCGCTGCCCGCCGCGCTTCCCTGCTGCGCCTGGAGGTCCGGTTCCAGGAGCTGGTGGCCGAGCACAAGACGTATGACGGCCTCGTCAGCGCTGTACGTGACGAGCTCAGGGGTGCGCGTCGCGCGGGGTACGCCGGATTCAAGAGCGTCGTCGGCTACCGCACGGGCCTGGCGGTGGAACGCTGGCCGGCGGAGGATGTACGCAGCGCGTTCGGCCGCGCTCGCGAGGAAGTGGAGCGCTCTGGGGCTGTCCGGCTAGGGCACAAGCCGTTGCTCGACACGCTGCTGCACCTGGCATTCGAGATCGCGGCCGCACAGGAGCTGCCGGTCCAGTTCCACGTGGGCTACGGCGATCCCGACGCCGACCTGCGCAAGGCGTCGCCACTGGAGCTGCGCAACGTGCTCGAGGAACGCGCTTACCGATCGATGCCGGTCGTGCTGCTGCACGGCTGCTGGCCGTACGTCCGCGAGGGGGCCTACCTAGCGGCCGTCTATGGCAATGCCTACCTGGACGTGTCGTATGCGATCCCGTTCCTGTCGCGCGGCGAGATGCTCGCGATGACGCGGGGCGCGCTGGCGGCCGCGCCGTTCACCAAGGTGATGTACAGCTCGGACGGCGCACGGATCCCGGAACTGCACTGGCTCGGCGCCCGCGATGGCCGCCGCGCCCTCTCGGCGGCGCTCGGCGAGCTCGTCGCCGACGGGGACCTCGACGTCGCCGAGGCGCGCCGAGCCGGCGAGCGGATCCTTCACGACAACGCCTACGAGCTCTACGGCTTCGCGAGCCAGGTGCCTTCGTGACGGGACAGCTGGCGGGCAAGCGGGCATTCATCACGGGCGCCGGGGGTGCCCTGGGCAGGGCCAGCGGGCTTGCCTTCGCGCGCGCGGGTGCGTCGGTCGCTGTCGTCGACATCGTCGCCGACGCGGCCGATGAGACCGTCCGGCAGATCGTGGCGCAAGGCGGCGAGGCCGTCTCGATCGTTGCTGACGTCCGCGATGAAGAGCAGGTCCGGAGCGCGGTGACCGAAGCCGCCGAAGCGCTGGGCGGCCTGGACACGCTCTTCAACAACGCCGGCGTCATGCCTCATCAGGACCGTTCGGTGCTCGACACCGACCTTGAGCTCTGGCAGACCATCACGGCGATCAACTTGCATGGCACCGCGTTGTGCTCCAAGTACGCGGTCCCGCACATCGTCGAAGCTGGCGGCGGGGCGGTCGTAAACATGAGCTCGTTCCTTGCCGTGATGGGGAGCAGTTACCCGCAGGACGCCTACGCGGCGAGCAAGGGCGCTATCGCCGCCTTGACCCGGTCGATGGCCGTCCAGCTGGGGCCACGGCGGATCAGGGTGAACGCGCTCGCTCCCGGGCCGATCCTGACCGCTCATGTCGAGCAGTTCTTCCCCGACCCCGAGGCGCGGCAACTGCGGCTCAACCGAGTTCCGCTCGGGCGTTTCGGCACGCCGGAAGATGTCGCCGCGCTGGCGGTCTTTTTCGCGTCGGACGCCGCCTCGTGGCTCACCGGTCAGGTCGTCGTCCTCGACGGCGGCATCTCGTGCAACTACCTTTGAGGGGCAATACACCGCATGTGCCGGCTTTTGGGCTATGTCACGCGTACTCCCGCCGGGCTCGCCGAACTGCTAGGCGAAGAAGACCTCTTCGAGTTCACCGAGCTGTCATGCAAGCACGGTGACGGCTGGGGCGCCGCTTGGGCCACAGA
>DASXOS010000090.1:0-39468 GCA_036494115.1 Solirubrobacteraceae bacterium
GACTCGATCATCGACGGCGACGGCGTCGAGCACCGCGTCGACACGATCATCTTCGGCACCGGCTTCCAGGTCACCGATCCCCCGATCAGCCACCGTGTCACCGGACCCGACGGCGTCACGCTCGCCGAGCGGTGGAACGGCAGCCCCCGCGCGCACCTCGGTCTCGCGGTATCCGGCTTCCCGAACTTCTTCCTGCTGCTCGGGCCGAACACCGGCCTCGGCCACAATTCCGTGCTGCTGATGATCGAGGCACAGGTCAACTACGTGATGCAGGCGCTGCGCCATCTGCGCTCCAACGGTCGCGCCGCGCTGGACCCCGATCCCGGCGCCCAGGCCCGGTTCATCGAGGAGATCGACCGGGGAACCGCGGGCAGCGTGTGGACGGCCGGTGGCTGCGTGAGCTGGTACCTGGACTCGACCGGCCGCAACTCGACGCTGTGGCCGGGCAGCGTCCGCGCCTACCAGCGGCGCCTGGCCCGGTTCGATCCGACCGACTACCGCCTGACCGTGCCCACCGCCGAGCCGGAGCCGGTGGCGGCGTGAGCTCAGTCTCGGCCTCACGCTCGGGCTCGGGCTCGGGCTCGGGTGAGCATCTGGTCGACGTCGGCCACGGCATCACGCTCTGCTACGAGCGCTTCGGCGACCCGTCCGACCCGCCGCTGCTCCTGATCATGGGCCTCGGGCAGCAGCTGCTGGCCTGGCCCGATGCGTTCGTCCAGGGACTCGTCGCCCGTGGCTTCCAGGTGGTGATCTTCGACAACCGCGATGTCGGCCGCTCCACGCACGCCACCAATCGCCCGCCCCGGCTGACACAGCTGATGATCCGCCGGTTCGACGACGACCAGTACGACCTCGGCGACCTGACCGATGACGCCGCCGGCCTGCTCGACGCGCTCGACCTGCGGCCGGCCCACGTCGTCGGCGTCTCGATGGGCGGGATGATTGCCCAGACCCTTGCCGCCCGGTATCCCGACCACGTGCGCAGCCTGGTCTCGATCATGTCCTCGACCGGCGTGGCCAACGCCGGCTGGGTGGCGCCCTCGACGCTGCGCCTGCTGATGACCGCCCCACCGCGCGACCGCGAGGCGGCCGCCGAGCGAGCGGTGAAGATGTTCCGCCACATCGGCTCGGCCGGGTTCCCGTTCGACGAGCAGTCGATCCGGGAGCGCTCGCTGCGGGCCTACGACCGCGACCCGCGGGGCGCGGTCGGCACCGGACGGCAGATGGCCGCGATCCTCAAATCCGGCAACCGCACCGACGAGCTTCAGGGCATCACCGCGCCGACGCTGGTGATCCACGGCGACCGTGACCGGATGGTGCATCCGTCCGGCGGACGCGCCACCGCCAGGGCGATCCCCGGCGCACGGCTCGTGACGATCGAGGGCATGGGCCACGACCTGCCCGCGGGCGCGTTCTCCCGCCTGGTCGAGCTGATCGGCGATCACGCCACACAGGCCGACCAGGCCCGCCAGTCGCCCGCTGCGGCCTGAGCCGGAGTCCTATCCTCGGAAGGGCAATGTGCTCGAGCTCCACAACACTTCGCGCCGCCGTGATCGGCGCCGGACCCGCCGGTTTCTACACCAGCGACCAGCTCCTCGGTGCCGGCTTCGAGGTCGACCTCCTCGACATCCTCCCCACCCCCTACGGGCTGGTCCGCTCCGGCGTCGCTCCCGATCACCCGAAGATCAAGTCCGTCACTCGCGTCTACGACAAGACCGCGCGCAAGCCGGGGTTTCGCTTCTTCGGCGGCGTCGAGCTCGGCAACCACGTCGGGCGGGCGGAGCTGCTCGAGCGCTACCACGCGGTCGTGTACGCGATCGGCACCGCCGACGACAACCGTCTCGGCATCCCGGGCGAGGACCGGCCGGGCTCATATCCGGCCACTCGGTTCGTCGCCTGGTACAACGGCCACCCGGACGGCGAGGAGGAGGAGTTCGTCCTCTCGGCGCGGCGGGCGGTGGTGATCGGCAATGGCAACGTCGCGGTCGACGTGGCCCGGATGCTCGTGCTCGAGCCCGAGGAGCTCGCGGTCACCGACACCGCCGATCACGCGCTCGAAGTGCTCGCCGAGCACGGCGTCGAGGAAGTCGTATTGCTTGGCCGGCGAGGCCCGGCGCAGGCCGCATTCACGAACCCCGAGTTGCGCGAGCTCGGTGAGCTGACCCGCGCCGACATCGACGTCGACCCGGCCGAGGTGGAGCTCGACGCGCTCAGCGAGCAGTGGCTCGAGGAGCACGGCGACGCCACCGCCAAGCGCAACGTCGAGATCCTCCGCGAGTACTCCCAGCGCGAGCCCGCCGGCAAGACCCACCGGGTGACCCTGAAGTTCCTGCGCTCTCCGGCAGAGATCCTGGGCGAGGGCGAGGATGGGCCGGTCACCGGGATCCGCGTCGTCCGCAACCGGCTCGAGCCTGGCCCCGGCGGGAGGCTCCGCGCCGTGGCCACCGACGAGACCGAGGAGATCGAGTGCGGACTCGTGCTGCGCTCGATCGGCTACCGCGGCCGGCCGATCGCCGACATTCCGTTCGACGACCGGCGCGGGCTGATCCGCAACGTCGGCGGGCGGGTGTGCGACGAGGACGAGCAGCCCCAACGCGGCGAGTACGTGGTCGGCTGGATCAAGCGCGGCCCCAGCGGTGTCATCGGGACGAACAAGAAGGACGCGGCGGACACCGTCGCGCGCGTGATCGAGGACGCCGAGGCAGAGGCGCTGAACGAGCCCGCCGACCCCGACGCCACGGCCGCCGCCGAGTGGCTGGCCGAGCGCTGCCCCGACGCGATCAGCTGGGAGGGGTGGTCGGCGATAGACGAGCACGAGCGGCGCGCCGGAGAGGCGCAGGGCCGCCCACGCGTCAAGCTCGTGAAGCTCAGCGAGATGCTGGCGGCCGCCCGCAGCGGCGCCACCGCGGGCCGCTAGCCGCGGCAGCCGCGCCACCGCGGGCCGCTCGCCCCGGGCCCGCGTTACGCGGCGACCGGAGCACGCGCCGCGTCGTACTCGTAGAAGCCGCGGCCGCTCTTCCGACCGAGCCGGTTCGAGGCCACCATCCGCTTGAGCAGCGGGGGCGGCGCGTACTCGGGGCGCTTGAATTCCTCGTAGAGCGAATCGCACACGCTGTAGAGGACGTCGAGGCCGATGAAATCGCACAGGGTCAGCGGGCCCATCGGATGCCCGCAGCCGAGCTTCATCCCCGCGTCGATGTCCTCGCGGGTGGCGAAGTCGTCCTCGTACATCCGGACCGCGGCCATCAGGTACGGGACGAGCAGCATGTTGACGATGAACCCGGAGCGGTCCTTGGTCTCGATCGGCTGCTTGCCGAGCCGCTCGACGAACTCCCGCGCACGGCGCACGACGTCCTCGCTCGTGTCGAGCGCGACGACGACCTCGACCAACCGCATCACCGGAACGGGCGAGAAGAAGTGCAGACCGAGCACGCGGTCGGGGTTCGGCACGGCCGCCGCCAGCTTGGCGATCGGAATCGAGGAGGTGTTCGAGGCGATGATCGTCTGCTCGCCAACGCTCCCGGCGACCTCGCTCAGCACCATCGTCTTGAGCGCCGCGTCCTCGGGCACTGCCTCGATCAGCAGATCGGCCGCGCCGAGCTCGGCCAGCTCGGTGGTGTAGTGGATGCGATTGAGCACCTCGCTCGCCGCGGCTTCGTCCAGCTTGCCGCGCTCCGTGGCGCGCTTCAGGGACGTGTCGAGGCGCTTGCGCAGCTGCTCCAGCGCCCGCTCGTCGACCTCGCGGACGGTGACGTCGAAGCCGGCCACCGCCACGGACTCCGCAATTCCCGATCCCATCAGCCCGCCTCCGAGCACCGCAACTCGCTCGATGTTCATTATTCCTCCTTTGACGAACACCGATTCTTCCACCCTCCTGCTCAGCGTCGACTTCGAGGACTGGCACCAGCTGGCCCGGCGTCGCGTCGGCTGGCGTGACTGGGAACGGCCTGGTCCGGCCCTGGCGCGGCAGACAGACGCGCTGCTCGCATTGCTCGACGAGCTTCAGGTGAAGGCCACGTTCTTCGTGCTCGGGATGGCGGCCCGCGCGCACCCGTATCTGGTCGAGCAGGTCGTCGGGCACGGGCACGAGATCGGCTGTCACGGAGATCAGCACCGACCCGTGTTCACGCACTCGCGGGAGGAGTTCGCCGAGGACCTCGCCGCCGCGCGCGAGACGATCGAGGACATCGCCGGACGCAGCCCGATCGGCTATCGCGCCCCTGCGTTCTCGATCACCCGCGACACGCCCTGGGCGTACGACGTGCTCGCCGACCAGGGCTTCAGCTACGACGCGAGCCAGCATGATTCGCCCCGGATCCGCCGGCGCGAGCAGATCGCGACCACCGGGCCGCATCCGCTGGAGCTGTCGGGCCAGCGGACGCTATGGGAGTTCCCGGTGGCGGTGTGGCGCACGCGGCGCTCGCCGGTGCCGGTCGGCGGCCCGTCGTACTGGGCGGTGCTGCCGACCCGCCTGGTCCTCCAGGGTCTCGCGCAGGCCGGGCCGCTCGCGGGCCTGTACATGCATCCGCACGAGTTCGATCCGCGGCCGCTGCGACTCGGATTGCCGGCCGCCTCGCCGGTGACGCAGCGCGCGCGGGGAGCGGTGCGGGCCGCGCAGCGCAACAGCGCCCGTCTGGCGGCGCCGCGCACGCTGCGCGCGATCGCCCGCCGGTTCCGGCTGATCCCCTATGGTGAGGCGTATGCCGAGCTCAGCGCCAGCACCCCAGCGCGTACGTAACCGCTTCCGCGACAAGGCCCAGCAGTTCGACGACCTCTACGAGGATGAGCGGCCGCTCGTCAAGCTGCTCCGCCCCGGCCTGTTCCGCCGCCGTCAGCTGGCGGCCGACACCGTGGCCTCGTATGACTCGCCGCGCGTGCTCGACGTCGGCTGCGGCTCGGGGCGGATTGCCGAGTTCGTTCTGGAGGCGGGGGCGGCGGCATACGTCGGCGTCGACTTCTCCGAGCCGATGATTTCGCTCGCCCAGGAGCGTCTGGCGCGCTACGGCGACCGGGTCGAGCTGTCCGTGGCCGACTTCCTCGAGGCCCCGCTGGAGGGCCCGTTCGACGTCGTGCTCGCGCTCGGCCTGTTCGACTACCTGCCCAACGCGTCGCAGTTCTCCGACAAGATGGCCGCGTTGACCGCCCCAGGGGGCTGCATGGTCGGCTCGTTCCCGACCTGGTCATGGTTGAAGGGCCCGGTGCGCAAGGCGCGCTACGAGTGGATCGGCGACTGTCCGATCTTCAACTACTCGCGCACCGGCCTCGACGAGATGCTCCACGCCAGCGGCTTCAGCCGCGTCGAGCTGCTCAGTCCCGGGCGCTCCGGATTCCTGGTTCGGGCCTCCAAAGCCTGACCCCCCCGGGGTGGGTTGTCTTAACCGGCTCTGAGCCGGGAAAAACTACCCAGGTCCTAGCGAGGATCCCGAATAGCCGCCAACGCGGCCGCGACCCGGGCGATGGGAACCCGGAACGGCGAGCAGGACACGTAGTCGAGGCCGGCCATGTGGAAGAACCCAACCGAGTCCGGGTCCCCGCCATGTTCGCCGCAGATCCCGAGCTTCAGCGACGGCTTCTCCTCACGCCCGACCCACGCGGCCAGCCGGACCAGCCAGCCCACGCCCGGCGTGTCGATCGTCTCGAACGGTGAGCGGTCGACGATCTTTTCGTCGATGTAGACCGGGATGAACTTCGACTCGGCGTCGTCGCGGGAGAAGCCGATCGCGGTTTGAGTGAGGTCGTTCGTACCGAACGAGAAAAAGTCTGCGTGGCGGGCGATGCGGTCGGCCACGAAGCAGGCGCGCGGAAGCTCGATCATCGTCCCCACGGTGTAGTCGCGCCCCGCCTCCATGTCGTACTCGGAGGCGACCCGCACGACCAGCTCCCGCATGATCTCGATCTCGTGCTCGTAGGCCACGAGGGGGATCATCACCTCGGGATGCGGCGGCTCATCGACGGCGCGCGCGGCGCGCATGATCGCGTGGACCTGCATCTCGTAGATCTCTGGGTACAGAATCCCGAGCCGTACGCCGCGGGTGCCGAGCATCGGGTTGCCCTCGTGGATCTCCTCGACCCGCGTCAGGAGCGCCTCGAGCTCGTCGAGCTCGTCGGTCTGCTCGATCCGGGCCCGCTCCAGCTCGGCGCGGAGCTCGGGCAGGTTGGGCAGGAACTCGTGCAGCGGCGGGTCGAGCAGCCGGATCGTCACCGGCAGTCCCTGCATCGCCTCGAACAGTCCCTCGAAGTCCTCCTGCTGGAGCGGGAGCAGATCGTTCAGCGCCTTGCGGCGGCCGTCGCCATCCTGGGCCATGATCATCGCCCGCATCTTCGGCTGGCGGTCCTCGGCCATGAACATGTGCTCGGTCCGGCACAGGCCGATCCCCTCGGCGCCCAGCTCCCGCGCGCGGCGCGCATCGCGCGGCGTGTCGGCATTGACCCGCACGCCCAGCCGCCGGACATCGTCAGCCCACTCAAGGACGGTCTCGAAGCGCTCGTCGATCTCGGGCGCGATCAGCTTCGCGCCCGGTTCGACCACGGCACCGTCGCTCCCGTCGATCCCGATCTCGTCCCCGGCACGGAACACCCGGCCGTCGATCCGAAGTTCGCCGGCCTCGAGATCGATGGCGATCGCTGCGCCGGTCACCGCCGGCACCCCCATCCCCCGCGCCACCAGCGCAGCGTGCGAGGCCTTGCCCCCCTCCGAGGTGAGGATCCCCTTGGCCGCATGGAAACCGGCCACGTCGTCGGCCTCGGTGAACGGGCGCACCAGGATCACGTCCTTGCCGTCGGACGAGGCGCTGACCGCGTCGGGCGCGCTGAACACGATCTCGCCCGCGGCCGCGCCGGGCGAGGCGGCCACGCCTTCGGCGAGCACGTTGTAGCCGTCGCCGTGGTCGAACGTCGGGTGGAGCATCGCGTCGAGCGACGCCGGGTCGATCGTCAGCAGCGCCTCCTCGCGCGAGAGCAGGCCCTCCGAAGCCGCATCGACCGCAAAGCGCACCGCGGCCTGCGCCGGGCGCTTGGCGTTGCGCGTCTGGAGCATCCACAGATGCCCCTCCTCGATCGTGAACTCGGTGTCCTGCATGTCCTTGTAGTGGGACTCGAGCGTGCGGAGGATCTCCCGCAGCTGCTCGTCGGCCTCGGGCATGACCTCGGCGAGCTCGGAGATGTCGCGCGGGGTCCGCACGCCGGAGACGACGTCCTCGCCCTGCGCGTTGACGAGGAAGTCGCCGGAGGGCTCGGGGGCACCGGTCACCTCGTCGCGGCTGAACGCCACCCCGGTGGCAGAGGTGTCCCCCTTGTTGCCGAACACCATCTGCTGGACGTTGACCGCCGTGCCCCACTCGTCGGGGATCCGGTTGATGCGGCGATAGGAGACCGCGCGCTCGCCGGTCCAGGAGTCGAACACGGCGCGGATCGCGTCGCGCAGCTGTTCCTGCGGGTCCTGGGGGAACTCGTAGAGCTCCTTGAAGCGGCGCACCAGCTCCCTGAGACCGTCAACCGAGAGCTCCGCATCGGTCGAGACGCCCTCGGACTCCTTGACCGCCTTGATCGCGTCCTCGATCTCCGAGCCGGGCACGCCGTGGGCCACGTTCCCGAACATCTGCAGCAGCCGCCGGTAGGAGTCCCAGGCGAACCGCTCGTTCTCGGTGGCGCGGGCGAGACCCTCCACCGCCTCGTCGCCCAACCCGAGATTGAGGATCGTGTCGAGCATGCCCGGCATCGACTCGCGCGCGCCGCTGCGCACCGACACCAGCAACGGATCCTGGTTGTCGCCGAAGCGCTTGCCGGTCAGCTCCTGGAGCCGTTCGAGCGCTGAAGCCACCTCCTCTGCCAGGCCCTCCGGCTCCTCGCCGGAGCGCATGTAGGCAACGCACGCCTCGGTGGTGATCGTGAATCCCGGCGGGACCTTGTCGGTGCCCAGAACCCGCGTCATCTCGGCGACGTTCGCGCCCTTGCCGCCGAGCAGCTCGCGCATGTCCTTCGAGCCCTCGGCAAAGTCGTACACCCACTTCTGCGCCGCCATGAGTTGACTCTACCCGCCCCTCGATGTGATGTGATCCGCGCCATGAACGGCCTGATTCGCCAGACGCAGATCTACGTCGGGGGGGTCAGCGGCCGTCGGCCGCGGGTTCCGCTCGACGCCGGCCGGCTCGAGGCCACCGCGCGCCGCAGGCTCGGCCGCGACGCGTACGCCTACATCCGCGCAGGCGCCGGCAACGAGCGAACGATGCTGGCCAACCGGGCCGCGTTCGACCGCTGGCGGATCGTGCCCAGGATGCTCCGCGATGTGTCCGAGCGGGACACGAGCACCACCCTGTTCGGTTGCCGGCTGCAGAGCCCGTTCCTGCTCGCGCCGATCGGCGTGCTCGAGCTCGCCCATCCCGACGCGGACGCGGCCGTGGCCAATGCCGCCCGCGAGACCGGGACGCCGATGATCCTCTCCAATCAGGCATCGCGGCCGATGGAGCAGGTGACCGCGCTGCTGCGCGACTCGCCCCGCTGGTTCCAGCTGTACTGGAGCAAGTCCGATGCGCTCGTCGAGAGCCTCCTGACCCGTGCCGAGCGCTGCGGGTGCGAGGCGATCGTGGTCACGCTCGACACCACCCTGCTCGGGTGGCGCTCGCGCGATCTGGAGCGCGCCTACCTGCCGTTCCTGCGCGGCAAGGGGATCGCCCAATACACCCACGATCCGATCTTCACCGACCTGATCGCCGACCCGGGCTCGGTGCCGCCCCCGGCCCAGGAGCCGAAGCCGACCCTCCACGCGCTGAAGACGCTGCTCGAGCTGACCCGCGCCTATCCCGCCCCGTTCGTGAAGACGCTGCTCTCCGGGCGGGGACGCGCCGCCGTCCAGCGCTTCACCGACATCTACTCGCGCCCGTCGCTCACCTGGGACAACCTGGCCTTCCTGCGCGACCGCACGGACCTCCCGATCCTGCTCAAGGGGATTCTTCATCCCGAGGACGCCACGCGCGCGATCGAGGCCGGGATCAACGGGATCGTCGTCTCCAATCACGGCGGGCGCCAGGTCGACGGCTCGATCGCCACGCTCGAGGCGCTGCCCGGCATCGCCGAAGCGGTCGACGGACGGATCCCGATCCTGCTCGACTCGGGCATCCGCGGGGGCGCCGATGCGTTCAAGGCGCTGGCGCTCGGCGCGTCGGCCGTGTTGATCGGCCGGCCCTACGTGTACGGGCTGGCGATCGCGGGCCAGGCGGGCGTCCGCGAGGTGATCGAGAACTTCAACGCCGACTTCGACCTGACGATGGGACTCGCCGGGTGCCGGTCGGTCGCCGAGATCGGGCTGGAGTCGCTCGCCGGGGCACAGGCGCTCGAACCCGTGGCGGGTTGAAGTGCGTCGCGCTCGACCCGCACTCACGCTGGTCGGGCTGCTCCTCGCCCTTCTCTGCTGCGCCGACGCGCAGGCCGTCCCCGGAGCGCCCCAGCCGCCGCGCGTGGCCGTCTACCTAACGACCCAAGACCTGCACCAGACCCTCGCCCGTCAGCGGGACCTGCGGTTCACCGGGCACCCGGGCAGCGGCGCCGGCAACGCCACCGTCGACCCGACCACGACCTACCAGAAGCTCGATCCGGGGTTCGGGGTGGCGATGACCGACACGTCGGCCTACCTGCTGCAGACCGCGCTCCCGGCGAAGCTCCGCACGAAGCTGCTGAACGCCCTGTTCTCGACCGGCAACGGGATCGGCCTGTCGTTCCTGCGGGTGCCGATCGGCGGTTCCGATTTCGTGGTCCACCAGCCGTACACCTACGACGACATGCCGGCGGGTCAGACCGACCCGTCGCTCGCCCACTTCTCGCTCGATCACGATCGTGCCTACGTGATCCCGATGATCAGGCAGGCGTTGGCGATCAACCGGAGGATCGCCGTCATGGCCAACCCCTGGACCCCGCCGGCGTGGATGAAGACCGACGACAAGCTCGTCACCACCACCGGCCCGCTGGGCACGCTGATCCCGACCGACCACGGCGTCTACGCCAACTACCTGATCAAGTTCCTGCAGGGCTACCGGGCGGCGGGCATCCCGGTCGATTACCTGGGCGTTCAGAACGAGCCGCTGACGCCGCTCCTGTTCGTGGCCGGGATCCCCGAGAGCTTTCTCTCGCCGCAGGACGAGGGCAACCTGATCCACGACGACGTCGCGCCGGCGCTGGCACGGGCCGGACTCGGCACGACGCGGATCCTGGCGTACGACGACGCCTTCCAGCGCTCCGAGAGCTACATCCCGATCGTGATGAGCTTGGCGAGTCACGATGTCGGTGGCCTTGCCTACCACTGCTATCTGAGTGACGCCTCGAGCATGAGCACGGAGCACTCGCTGTACCCCAACGAGCCCGCGCTCGAGACCGAATGCTCGAGCAACCTGAGCAACATCGAGCCGTCCCAGATGGCGATCCGCTCGTTGCGCAACTGGGCGCAGGGCGTCCAGCTCTGGAACGCCGCGGTCGACCAGAACGGCGGGCCCAAGATCGGCAACGGCTGCCAGGGCCTCACCCCGCCCCACCTCGGCGTCCCCTGCACCGCCCCGGCGATCATCGACACGACGAAGCATCGCTACATGCTGACCTCGGATTACTGGGAGCTCGCGCAGTTCTCGAAGTTCATCCAGCTCGGCGCGCGGCGGATCGCCTCGACCACGCCGAACGACTGCATCGACAGCCCGGCCCCGCCGCCGTGCGGGCTCGAGGACGTCGCCTTCCGCAACCCGGACGGCAGCCAGGTGCTGGTGGCGACCACGCACGATGGCCAGCCGCACACGCTGACCGTCACCGAGAACGGCCAGAGCTTCTCCGACACCGTCCCGGACGGCGCGACCGTCACGTTCGTGTGGCCGGCGCCCCGGCCGAGGCTCTCGCACGTGAGGATCAGGCACCGCGGCCGGAGGCTGAAGGTGCGCTTTCGCATCTCCGAGGCCGCCACGGCGACCCTGACGGTCACGGGCCGCGGCGGCCGGGCCCTCGTCGTCGGCCTGGGCTTCCGAACGCACGTGCATCGAGGCGTGAACACGATCCGTCTCCTCCGCCCCCGCCCGGGCGCCTACCGACTGAGGATCTTCGCCACCGACGCCGGTGGCGACCGCTCGAATACGATTCGCCGCCGCTTTCACATCCGGACGCCATAGAATCGCCGCGCTCCAGCGAACGAGGAGACGGAATGAGCGACACGCAGGTCAAGTTCGTCCTCGGCGAGAACGACATCCCGACCCACTGGGTCAACCTGATGGCGGACGTCAACGACCCGGACGACCCGGCGCCACCGCCACTGCACCCCGGGACCAAGCAACCCGCCGGCCCCGACGACCTGAGCCCGCTGTTCCCGATGGCGCTGATCATGCAGGAGGTCTCGCCCGAGCCTGAGATCGAGATCCCCGAGCCGGTCCGCGAGATCTACAAGCTGTGGCGCCCGACGCCGCTGTACCGGGCCCGCCGCCTGGAAAAGGCGCTCGATACGCCGGCCCACATCTACTACAAGTACGAGGGGGTCTCACCCGCCGGGTCGCACAAGCCGAACACCGCCGTCGCGCAGGCCTACGAGAACGCCGCCGCCGGGATCAGGAAGCTAACCACCGAGACCGGGGCCGGCCAGTGGGGCTCCGCGCTGGCGTTCGCCTGCAGCCAGTTCGGGCTGGAGTGCGAGGTCTGGATGGTCGGCTCGAGCTACGACCAGAAGCCCTACCGGCGCTCGATGATCCAGACCTGGGGGGCCACCGTGCATCGCTCGCCGTCCGAGCTGACCGAGTCGGGCCGCTCCCAGGCCGAGCACACGACCGGGTCGCTCGGGATCGCGATCTCCGAGGCGGTCGAGGTCGCGGCCCAGAACGAGGACATCAACTATTCGCTCGGATCGGTCCTCAATCACGTGCTTTTGCACCAGACCGTGATCGGACAGGAGGCGCTCGCCCAGATGGCGATGGCCGGGGAGGAGCCCGACGTGGTCGTCGCCTGCGTCGGCGGCGGCTCGAACTTCGGCGGGATCACGTTCCCGTTCCTGCGCCGGGTGCTCCGTGACGGGGCCAAGACCCGGTTCGTCGCGGCCGAGCCGGCCGCCTGCCCCACGCTGACCCGCGGCGTCTACGCCTACGACTTCGGTGACACGGCCGGGCTCACCCCGCTGATGCCGATGTACACGCTCGGGCACGGTTTCGTGCCGCCGCCCGTCCACGCCGGCGGGCTGCGCTACCACGGTGACTCGCCGCTGGTGTGCGGGCTGGTCAAGAACGGCCTCGTCGAGGCTCGTGCCTACCGCCAGAACGAGACGTTCGACGCCGCGGTGCGGTTCGCTCGAACCGAGGGGATCATCCCCGCGCCGGAGCCGGCACACGCGATCCGCGCCGCGATCGAGGAGGCCGAGGCGGCCAAGCAGGCCGGCGAGGAGCGGGTGATCCTGTTCGGCCTGTGCGGGCACGGCAACTTCGACATGGCCGCCTACGACGCGTTCCTCGCGGGCACGCTCGAGGACCCGGAGTTCTCCGAGTCCGAGTTCGACGCCGCGGTGGCGGCGCTCCCCGAGGCGCCCGCGCTCACCTGACCAGCTGCGGGCGCCTGCGAGGGCACCTGCGCGGGCGACACCGCCGGCGGCTCGGAGCGCTTCGCCGCGCGATACACGATCTCCTGATAGCGCGCGCCGAGCACGCGCTGCATGGCGTCGATGAACTTGGCGTCGGCGCCGACGAGGATCCGCGCCTGCTCGCGCTCGACGCCACGGATGATGATCTGCGCCGCCTTTGCGGGGGTGAGGCGGGCCATCTTCTCGAACTGATCCGCCGCCTCCTTGGTGTCGCGCCCCGGGGTCTTGGCCGAGGACGCGATCGAGGTCTTCACGCCGCCCGGGTGGACGCAGCTGACCCCGACGGGCAGGCCGGCGGACAGCATCTCCTCGCGCAGCGCCTCGGTGAACCCGCGCACCGCGAACTTGGCCGAGTTGTAGGCGGACTGGCCGGGCACCGAGATGATGCCGAACACGCTCGAGATGTTGACCACGTACCCGTCACCCGACGCGACCAGGTGCGGCAGAAACGCCTTCGTGCCGTAGACGACGCCCCAGTAGTTGATGCCCATCAGCCACTCGAAGTCCTCGATCGGCGTGTCGATGATCGCCTGGTGCATGGCGACGCCGGCGTTGTTGAAGATCAGGTTGACCCCGCCGAACCGGGCGACGACTTCGTCGGCGTGCGCGAACACGGCGTCGCGGCTCGACACGTCGAGCTCGTAGTGCTCCACCTCGGCGCCGCGCGCCGACCCCTGCCGCGCGGTCTCGGCCACGTTGGCGGTGTTGACGTCCGAGATCGCCAGCCGCGCGCCACGGGCGGCCAGCTCGAGTGCCAGCGCACGTCCGATTCCTGAACCGGCCCCGGTGATCACTGCCACCTTGCCGCCAAAGTCCCGCATCGCGTCCTCCTAGCCGAAGTTACACCGCCGTAACTTATACACACGCGGCCACGGCCCTGGCGGGCTCGCCATCACGTGTGCCGGGGCGCGGTGCGAATCGCGTCGTGGACGTAACCGAGCTTCTCGATCACCGCGGGCGCGAGCGTGAACGGGTAGAGGTCGGCCCGCCCCATGCTGCGGTTGACCGCGTTGAGCGCGTAGGTGAGGGGCAGCCAGGTCTCGACCATCGCCTCGATCGAGTCGGCGTCGCCGTCGACGGCCGGGACGCTGGTCAGCGCCGGGTCCTTGACCGGTGCGGGCCCGGTGACGATCAGGCCGAACGCCGCCGCGGTCTGCATCGTGTCGCGGATGTGGAGGTAGTGGGCGAAGGTCTCGGCCCAGTCCTCCCACGGGTGCATCGTGGCGTAGGCACTGACGAACCGCTCGGGCCAATCGGCCGGGGGCCCCTGGTCGTAGTGGCGCTGCTGCGCCGTGGCGTAGTCCTGGCGCTCGTCGCCGAACAGCGCCCGGCAGCGCGCCAACTCCTCCGGGCCAGGGGCATCGACCAGGATCGGCTGGTAGTAGTGGGCGATCTCGTGGCGGAAGTGCCCGAGCATCGTGCGGTAGGGCTCCCCCAGCTCGGTCCGTCGCTGCTCGCGGCGGACGTCGTCCGACTCCGCCAGGTCGATCGTGATCACCCCGTCGGCGTGACCGGTGACGACCGGCTCCGCCGCGCTACTGAGCAGGTCGAACCGCAGCAGCGCCTCGTCGACCGTCAGGCCGAGATCGAACAGCTCGAACAGCAGCCGGCGCTTGGCCGCCTCGGCGGGCGCGAACGCCCGCAGACCGTCCGCGTCACCGTCGGCGGGACGGGTGCGGGTCAGCCGGCAGGAGCGGCAGAGCTCGCCGGCGTCGCCCGAGCCCAGGACCCAGTTGCATGTGGCCAGCTCAGCGTTGGCGCACCGCCGGAGCGGCTCGCCCGCCCGTTCACGCAAGGGCAGCGCCGCCAGCGACCGCTCCGCCACGACGAACCCCTGCGCCATCCCGCAGCGCAGGCACGCGCTGTTCTCGAAGAACAGGAGCTGTCCACAGTTCTCGCAGGCGAAGGCACGCATGACGAAGCCAGGTCCTACCCCGGGGCGGCTGGACCCACCTAGGGAAGACGACCGGCGAACCGGGTCGAGGCCGCGGCGGCGCCGAGGAGCAGCACGAGCCCGGCAATCGCGAACACGGCGGTCACCTCGCGGTGCTTGGTGATGCTCCCGAGCTGCGTACCGAGGTGCTTGTAGATCGAGCTGAGCTCGCCGGCGCTCTGGGCGTTGAAGGCGCGCCCGCCCGAGACCTTGGCGATCTGCTGCATGAGCTCGGGGTCGGGCGGGACGGCGACCGGCGGGGCCAGGGGATCGGGATTCGGGAGCGAGCCGTTCGGGGTGCCGAGCGCCACCGTGAACACCGGAATCTTCTCCTGACCCGCGGCCCGAGCCACGGTGACCGCATCGACGCCCGTGTTGGCGGCACCGTCAGAGAGCAGCACGATCGCCGACGGCGGATGCTTCTTGTCCGAGGCGTGCAGGAGCGTCAGCGCGACCTGGAGGGCGTTGCCGGTCGCCGTCGCGCCATCGGCCGACTGCGCGTCGATGATCGCCCGGGCGGCGTCGTGGTTGGTGACCGGCGCCTGCGCCGCGTCCGGCGAGCTCGAGAAGGCGACGGCACCGACCCTGGCATTCGAGGGCAGCTGGTCGATGAACGTGTTCGCGGCCTTCTCGGCCGCCGCCAGCCGCGTCGGCGAGACGTCGGTGGCGGCCATCGACCCCGAGTGGTCGGTGACGAGCATCATCGAGGCCTGGCTGACCGCGGTGCGGTAGGGGACGTGCGGGCGGGCCAGCGCGAGGCCCAGCGCCGCCACCGCGCCCAGCAGCAGCGCACTCGGCAGCCACCGGCGCCACGACGGGGTCGTCCCCGCCGCGAGCAGCAGGTTCGGGACCGCCGTGTAGCGGATCGCGTAGCGCTTGGCCCGGCGACGGGCCAGCCGGTAGGCGGCCAGCCCGGCCGGGACCAGCAGCAACGCGAACAGCCATGTCGGCGAGCTGAAGCTCATCGCAGATGTCGTCCCAGGGTGCGAAGCCAATCCTCGCCGGTCGAGATCGGGATGTGGGTGATGCGCAGGCGCCGGAACTCGCGGGCGATCGTGGCGCTGCGCTCGCGCTCGAGCTCGGCGAACCGCTCGCGGGTGCGCCGGCGCGAGGTGTCGACCTCGATTCGCCGTCCGGTCTCGGGATCGATCAACGCGAGGTTGCCGGCTGCGGGGAGCTCGCGCTCGCGCGGGTCGGAGATCTCAACCGCGAGGACCGAATGGCGGATGCGCAGCGACCCGAGCGGCCGCTCCCACGCGTCGTGCTCGCGGAAGTCGGAGATGACGACGACGAGCCCGGGCTGACGGGTCAGTCGCGCGGTCCGCCGCAGAGCGCCGGCGAGCCCCTCGGCCTCGACCACGCCGTCGGGCGCGACGCCCTCCTCGAGCATCCGCTGGAGAGCCACCATCCCCGGCTTGGATCCCCGGGGGGGCAGCACGCGCGGCGCAGCGGCGCCGAACGCCACCAGCCCGACGCTGCCGGCGCGGCGGATCCCGAGCCGCCCGAACACGAGCGCCACACCCTCGGCCACGTCTGCCTTCAGGCGGTTCGAGGTCCCGAACGCCATCGAGGGTGAGACGTCGAGGACGATCCATGTCGTCAGCGCCCGCTCGGGAACGTGCACCCTGACGTGGGGCTCGGCGGTGCGCGCGGTGGCGGCGGGGTCGATGTGGCGCACGTCGTCGCCGACCACGTACGGACGCAGCTGGGCGAGCTCGGTGCCGAGCCCGACGCCGGCCGCGCGGCGATCGCCCGGGAGCGTCCGCGCGACGAGCCGGTTGACCGCGACGTCGAGCGCGTCGATCACCGGCCGGGCGATCGGCCCCGGGCCCTGGCGGGCGGCGGGCGGTGTCAGCAACGCGTCGGGCATGCGAAGGACCTAACCGGCCCGCCTCATGTCGGAGGTGTCGCGCATCAGGTGGTGGCGGCCGGGCTCGGGCACCTGTTCGACCACCCGCTCGAGCAGCTGGTCGGCGGTCACGCCCTCGCTGAGCGCGTCGTAGGAGAGCACCAGCCGGTGGCGCAGCACGTCGGCGGCGAGATCGCGGATGTCGTCGGATTCGACGTGGCCGCGGCCGCGCAGCAGCGCCAGCACGCGAGCCGCCTGCACGAGGCCGATCGGCCCTCGCGGGCTGGCCCCGAACTCGACCATCGGCGCGATGTCGCGCAGGCCGTGGTCGGCCGGGCGCCGGGTGGCGTCGGCGAGCGCCACCGCGTAGCCGATCACGTCACGGTCGACCATCACCGTGCTCGCGGCCTCGGCGTAGCGCCCGAGCGCCTCGAGCGACAGGCACTGGCGCACCGTCACCGGATCGATCAGGCTACGGCCGACGACGGCGGCCTCCTCACCGACGCTCGGGTAGTCGACGAGGATCTTCATCAGGAAGCGGTCGACCTGGGCCTCGGGGAGCGGGTACGTTCCCTCGGACTCGATCGGGTTCTGGGTGGCCATCACGATGAACGGCAGCGGGACCTTGTAGGTGGTGCCGCCGATCGTCACCTGCTGCTCCTGCATGACCTCGAGCAGCGCCGACTGGACCTTGGCGGGTGCACGGTTGATCTCGTCGGCGAGCAGGAAGTTCGAGAACACCGGTCCCAGCTCGGTGTCGAAGCCACCGGTGTTCGGCCGGTAGACCCGCGTGCCGACGAGGTCGGCCGGAACGAGGTCGGGCGTGAACTGGATCCGGCTGTAGGAGCCGCCGAGCACGCCCGCCAGCGTCTTCACGGTCAGCGTCTTGGCCAGGCCGGGCACCCCCTCGAGCAGCACGTGGCCACCCGCGAGCAGGCTGACCAGCAGCCGCTCGAGCATCGCGTCCTGGCCGACGATCACGCGCTTGATCTCGTACAGCGCCTCCTGCAGCGCGTCCCGAGCCTCGCTCCGGGCGTCGTGGGTGTGGTCCATCTCTTCGGTCATGTTTCTCCTTGAGGTGACAAATGGGGTGACAAATCAGATCAGGCGGCCGAACCAGATCAGCGAGGCGACGCCGCCGAGGAGCAGCAGGATCAGCCCGCCGCCGGCGAAGCTCGCCGTGATCTCGTGCTTGGCGTGTTTGTGGCCGAGCGTGGCCGCGAGGTGCTCGTAGACAGCCTTCAGGTCCGAGGCATCGCCGGCGGTGAACGAGCGCCCACCGGACGCGCTCGCGATCGCCTGCAGCTCCTGGGTCGCAACCGGGACCGGGACATTGGTGGTCTGGCCGTGCTTGGTGATCGGGATCGTGCCGTTCGCGGTGCCGAGCGCGATCGTGTAGACCGGGATGTGGTCCGCCTTGGCCTGGCGCGCGGCGGTGAGCGAGCTCGAGCCGAAGTTGGAGGCGCCGTCGGAGAGCAGGACGATCGCCCCGGGCACGTGCTTGCCGTTCCGGGTCCGCAGCCCCGTCAGCACCTTCGTCGCGGTGACCACGGCGTCGCCGAGCGCGGTGCCGCCGCTCGTCTTGACCTGTGAGAGCGCGGAGATCGTCAGCGAATGATCGGTGCTCGGCGTCTGAAGCACGATGATCTTCTTGGCCACCGAGAGCAGCCCGACGCGGATCGAGCTGGGCACGCTCTTCACGAACTGGCGCGCCTCGGCCTCCGCCGCGGCGAGCCGCGAGGGCTTCACGTCGGTCGCGGTCATCGAGCTCGAGGTGTCGTCGGCGAGCATCACGGCCCCGTCGGTGACCGGCACCGCGACCGTGTCCTGGGGACGGGCCGCGGCCACGATCAGGAGCGCCAGCGCAATCGCGATCGCCGCCATCGGGAGGTGGCGCCGCCACCGTGGGCGGCGCGGCGCCACCGACGGCGACAGGACCGGGACCACGAACGCAGCGGCGGCACGCGCCCGGCGGCGTTGCTCGGCGCGGTACAGGACGATCAGAACGGGGATCGCCACCAGCGCGAGCAGGACATACGGCGAGTGGAAAGACATGGCCTACGGTCCGGGTTCGTGGGTCAGCGTGGCCCGCGTGTTCAGCGGGACGCCGCCCCGGTCGAGCTCGATCTGCACCGTGTCGCCCGGATGCAGGCTGCTGAGGTCGCTGGTGACATCGCCCGGCTGGCTGACGGCGTGGTTGTCGACGGCCACGATCACGTCGCCGGGGCCGATCCCGGCCTGTGACGCCGGGCTGCCGGGCACGACGCCCGCGACGAGCACGCGGTTGACCGGCACGCTCTCCATCTGGACCCCGAGGTACGGGATGTTGCGGTTGGCGCTGGCGCGCTCCGAGCCGCCGTTGGTCAGCGCGCGGCTGAGCCCGTAGGCGGCTCCCGCGATCAACACGAGCGCCACGAACACCACGACGAGCGTCCGGCTCGGGGCGCCGGGCATCCGAAACGCCGCGAACGCCGCTGCGGCCCGGGCCCGGGCGGCGCGCATCGCGGCCACGAACCGCCCCCACAGCGACGGCTCCGAAGGCGGGGGCTGCGGAGGCTCGGGTCGGGGCTCCTCGGGCCGGGGGCGGGCACGCTCACGCGCGGCGGCGGAGTCCGCCTGCCAGTCACCGGACCACAGATGCTTCGGTGCGCTCATCGGCCTCGCGTAAAGGTAGGTCGGATCTGTGAGAGCTTATTAAGAGGGTTCGCCGCCATCTCGTGAAGAATCCGAGCGTGCCCTCCGCGCTCTCAGGCGTCAAGGTCGTCGACTTCTCGCGCGTTCTCGCCGGGCCGCTGGCCACGATGGTGCTGGCCGACCTCGGCGCCGAGGTGACGAAGATCGAGCCGCCCGGCGGGGACGAGACCCGCCAGTGGGGACCCCCGTACGACGCCGCCGGCGAGGCCACGTACTTCCAGTCCGTCAACCGCAACAAGCGAAGCCTGGTGCTCGATCTGACCGACCCGGACGACCACGCCCGCGCGCGCCGGCTGGCCCTCGGGGCCGACGTGCTCGTCGAGAACTTCCGCCCGGGGGTGATGGAGCGGTTCGGGTTCGGCTACGACGAGCTCCGGGCCGAGCACCCGGGGCTCGTGTACTGCACGATCACCGGCTTCGGCCGCCACGGCGGCGCGACGCTTCCCGGCTACGACCTGCTGATCCAGGCGCTGGGCGGGCTGATGAGCGTCACCGGGTCGCCCGCCGGGGAGCCGCAGAAGGTCGGTGTGGCGCTCGTCGACGTGCTCGCAGGGCTGTTCGCGACGGTCGGGATCATGGCCGCGCTCCGCCACCGCGATCAGACGGGCGAGGGGCAGCGAGTCGAGGTCGAGCTGCTCTCGGCGCTGCTCGCCGGGCTCGTCAACCAGGCGAGCGCCTACACCGCCGGCGACGTCGTCCCGCGACGGATGGGCAACCAGCACCCGAGCATTGCCCCGTACGAGCTGTTCCAGACCGCTGAGGGCGAGCTGGTGGTGGCGGTGGGGAACGACCGACAGTTCGCGGCGCTGTGCGAGGCCCTCGACGCGCCGGAGCTCGCGTCCGACGAGCGCTTCGCCGACAACGGCGCCCGCGTCGAGCACCGAGCCGTCCTCAAGGACGGGCTGGAGCAGCGACTGCGCGGCCGCCCCGCCCGCGAGTGGGTGCAGGCACTCACCGACGCCGGCGTCCCCGCCGGGGTCGTCAACGATGTGAAAGCCGCGTTCGAGCTGGCGCAGTCGCTCGGCCTCGAGCCGCTCGTCACCCTTCCCCGAAAGGACGGGACCTCGGTCGCCCTGCCCCGGAACCCGATCACCCTCTCGGCGACGCCGGCGACTTACCGATCGGCACCGCCGCGTCTGGGGTCGGAGACCGACGATCAGTAGGGTCTGTGACGGACTGACCGCCGAGCGAGGGAGCGAGCAATGGACATAGGAATCGGCCTGCCGAACGCCGTGCGCGACGTCGATCGCCGCGGGATCGTCGACTGGGCGAAACGGGCCGAGCAGGCCGGCTTCGCCTCGCTTGGGACGATCGACCGGATCACGTACCCCAACTACGAGTCGCTGATCGCGCTCGCCGCCGCGGCGGCGGTCACCGAGCGCGTCCGGCTCACCACCGACATCCTGATCGCGCCGCTGCGCAGCAACACGGCGCTGTTCGCCAAGCAGGCGGCGACGATCGACGCGCTCAGCGGCGGCCGCCTGGTCCTCGGCCTGGCGGTCGGTGGCCGGCCCGACGATTACGACGCTTCGCACATCGACTTCCACGCGCGGGGGAAGGTCTTCGATCGCCAGCTGGCCGAGCTCAACGAGCTGTGGGCGGGGGACGTCGTCGGCCCCCAGCCGGCGCAGAGCCCGCGCCCGACCCTGCTGATCGGGGGGAGCTCGGACGTCGCCTTCCGCCGCGCCGCCGAGCACGCCGACGGCTGGACGATGGGCGGCGGCACGCCCGACATGTTCGCCGAATCGCTGTCGAAGCTGCGCGACGCGTGGAGCGCGGCCGGGCGCGATGGCCAGCCCCGCACCTCGGCGTTGTTCTACTTCTCGCTCGGCCCCGACGCCGCCGACACGGCCCAGCGCAACATCGGCGACTACTACTCGTTCCTCGGCGACTACGCCGACCAGGTCGTCCAGTCGGCCGCCAAGGACGCCGACACGCTCAAGGGCTACATCTCGGCGTTCGAGCAGGCCGGCGCGGACGAGGTGATCTGCTTCCCGGCGTCGTCCGATCCCGCGCAGGTGGAACTGCTGGCCGAGGCGGCCGGGCTGTAGCTACGCCGGGTCGCGATCCTCGGGCGGCTCGAGCGCCGTGCCCTGCGGCTGCGGGAGCTGCAACCCTTCGACGGCCTGAGTGAGGCGCTCGATCGGCTCGACGAGATCCTCGCGGTTCGCCTTGTGCTCGAGCGCGAGCCGCACGGCCGCGATCTCCCGCGCCAGGTATGCGGTGTCGGCCGCCTGCCGGGAGTTCATCTCGCGGTCGCGCTCGACCTCGAGGTGATCGCGGTCGGCCTGGCGGTTCTGCGCGAGCAGGATCAGCGGCGCCGCATAGGCCGCCTGTGTCGAGAACGCCAGGTTCAGCAGGATGAACGGGTACGGGTCCCAGCGCCTGACGATCCCGATCCCGTTGAGCACGATCCACAGAAAGACGATGAACGTCTGCGCGGCCAGGTAGCGACCCGTCCCGAGGAACCGCGCCAAACGCTCGGCGAGGCGCCCGAACGCGTCGCTGTCAAAGGCGGGTCCCCCCGGAGTCCCGCGGGGCGTTTCAAGATCAGACCGAGCCATCGCTGGTCTCCAGCGTAACTCGCCAGTCACCCGGCAAGAACCGGTCGAGCACGTCGTCGACGGTGACCGCGCCGACGAGCCGGCCGCTGTCGTCGGTGACGGCCACCGCCACCGTGTCGTATGCGGCCAGGCGCTTGGCGACCTCGCGGTCGGACGCGTTGGCGTTGACCGGTTCTTCTTCCTCGTCGATGCAGCGCCCGAGCGGCTTGCTCGGGGCCTCGCGCAGCAGCCGCTGGAATCCGACCATCCCCAGGTAGCGGCCGGTCGGCGTCTCGAGCGGCGGATGGCAGATGAACGCCTGCGCGGCAAGGGGGACGGGAAGGTCGGGGTCGCGCAGCCGGGCCAGGGCATCGGCCACCGTCGACTGTGCGGAGAGGATCACCGGCTCAGGCGTCATCAGACCGCCCGCGGTGTCCGGCTCGTAGGTCAAGAGGCGGCGCACGGGTTCCGCCTCGGCCGGGTCCATGGCGCGGAGCAGCTCGGCCCGGCGGCTGGCCGAGAACTCACCGAGCAGGTCCGCGGCGTCGTCGGCCTCCATCTCGTCGAGCACTCGGCCCAGCCGCTCCTGGTCGAGGTTCTCGACGAGCCGCACCTGCTCGTCCTCATCGAGCTCCTCGAGGAGATCCGCAAGCCGGTCGTCCTCGAGCTCGGCGGCGAGGATTCGCCGCCGGCTGAGCGGAAGCCGGCGCAGCGCCGCCGCCATCTCGGCCGGGTGCAGGCCGCCCAGGGTCGCCACCTCGCGGTCGACCGGGCGCTCATAGGCGAACAGCTCGCCCGCCTCGCTCCAATCGATGATCTCCGGTGTGCGCCGTAGCCGCGGAACGGGGACGGGCACGCCGCGCTGGGCGAGGGCGACCGTCGCCACCTCCCAGGTGAACGGGACCGGGCCCGGCGCGAGGCCGATGTCGACGACGCGCTGGCCGCGCACGCGCTTGCCGATCAGCTCACCGACGAGCAGCCGCTCGCCCTGGCGCAGCTCGAACTGCCTGAGGTTGACCGAGCCGCGCCGCAGGCGCACGCCATCGCTCTCGATCTCGCCCACCCGCCCCACGCCGATGAAAACTCGCCGCCGCTGCACCGCGACCACAAAGCCGTTGACGCGCGGCGGCCGCCCGCCGAGATCGATCACCACGTCGACGACCCGGCCGATGTCGGCGCCGTCGGCGCCGATCAGCGGCAAGCGGGTGATGCGGGAGACGTAGACGGTGCGCTCGGCCATCGTCTGAATCCTAGGCCCCATCAGCCATTTCGCCGGCAAGACGGATGCCAGCGGTGCCCGCTTTTTAGCCGACGCACGGCGGGTAGAGCGCGTGGGTGAGCGCCCTGTCGCTGACATTCGACGACGGTCCCGACGCGGTGTGGACGCCGCAGCTGCTCGACGTGCTCCGCGACGGAGAAGCTCAGGCGACCTTCTTCCCGATCTCAGGCCGCGCCGAACGGCATCCCGGGCTGATCGCGCGAATGCAGGCCGAGGGCCACGCGGTCGGCCTGCACTGCGACGAGCACGTGCGCCATTCGAGCCGCGGAATCGGCTGGCTGCGGCGCGATACGAAGCGCGCGCTATCGGCCCTCGGGCGCGTGGGCGTCCGCCCGCGGCTGTGGCGCACCCCGTGGGGCGACCTCGCCCCGTGGTCTGAGCAGGTCGCGGCCGAGCACGGCCTGCGGCTGGTCGGGTGGACGGCCGACACCCATGACTGGCGTGGCGATCGGGCCAAGAACATGTACGCGTCGTTGCGCGCTCGCCTGGACAATGGAGCGGTGGTCCTCGCTCACGACGGCATCGGCCCGGGCGCACGCCGAACCGGGGTCGCCGAGACGATCGAGTTCGTCCGGCTGGTGATCGCCCACGCCAAGAGCACCGGGATCCGCCTGGAGGCCCTGGCATGACCGTCTCCCCCGGCGAGGTGCCGAACCCGCTCCAGATCTCGGAAGCGACGATCGCCGCGATCGCCGCGAACGCCACCGCCCGCGACGAACAGGCCACTCCAGCGTTCCCGGGCGACGCGTTCGATCTGCTCGAACGTGAGGGCGCCCTGGCCTGGAACGCGGTGGAGGGGCCGGAACGGCCGCCGGCCCTCGAGGAGCTCACGCTGGTGCGCCGGGTGGCCCGTGCGGACAGCTCGGTGGGGCGGATCTTCGACGGCCACCTGAACGCGGTCGAGCGGCTGGCTGTCCAGGCGCCGGACGACGTGCGGGCGCGCGAGCTGGCCGCGATCCGAGCGGGCAAGCTCCGCGCCGGGGTGTGGGGCGGCGATCCGGTCCCGGGCGAGGGGCCACCGGCGGCGATCGTGCAGGCTGCCGAGGGTGAGGTCCTGCGCGGAGTGAAGACGTTCTGCTCGGGTGCCGGCGGCCTGCATCGCGCGCTCATCCTCGCCCGCGATCCCGAGGGCGGCCCGCCGGTGGCGGTGTGGATCGACCTCACCGATCAGCGGCGAATCGAGATCGACGAGAGCTGGTACCGGTCCCGCGGTCTGCGGGCCTCGGTCTCGCATCGCGTCGTATTCCACGACGCGCCGATCCTGGCCCGCTTCGGAGGGCCGGGCGCGCTCGCCGACCAGCCGTGGTTCGGCCGCGATGCGATCCGGACCGCGGCCAGCTGGGCCGGGATGGCCGACACCGCCGCCGAAAGCGCGCTCGACGCGCTCGCCGAGCGGCCCGACCCGAGACCACTCGAGGGGCTGGCGGCGGGGAGGATCATGACCAGCCGGCGGGCGATCGAGATGTGGCTGGAGGCCGCGGCACGAGCGATGGACGAGGCGACCGGCGCCGGCGCGGGCGAGGAGTCGGCCGCCACGCTGGCAACCATCTCCGTACAGGCCCGCGTGGCCATGACCGCGGAGTGCACGACCTTGCTCGACGCCGCCGCCCGCGCCTGCGGATCGCGACCGTTCGCCACCGGTCAGGCGCTCGACCGGGCGCGGCGCGACCTCGAGGTGTTCCTGCTCCAGCACCGGCTCGACCCGATCCTCGCGCGCGTCGGTGCGGCCGAGCTTCAGAGGCGGTCGGTATGAGCACGCCGGTCGACTTTGAGGCCCGGTACCAGGCGGAGGGTGATCCGTGGGGCTACACCGAGCGCCAGTATGAGCGCGACAAGTACGCGGCGACGCTCGACGCCGCTGGCCCGGGACCGTTCGAGGCGGCGCTCGAGCTCGGCTCCTCGATCGGCGTGTTCAGCGCCCTGCTCGCGCCGCGCTGCCGCCGCCTGGACACGATCGACGGCGCGCCGACCGCGGTGCGGGAGGCGCGGCGGCGGCTCGCCGACTACGCCCAGGTCGACGTCATCCTCGGCCAGATCCCCGACGCAATCCCCCAGCGCAGCTATGACCTGGTCGTGGCATCGGAGATCCTCTACTACCTCGAGCCCGACCGGCTCGATGCCACGCTGACGGCCCTCGAGCGGCGCACGCACGGCGGCACCCGCCTGGTGGCGGTGCACTGGCGCCCCGCAGGACCCGAGCGGCCGTTCACCGCCGCCGACGCCCACGCCCGGCTGCACCAGCTTCCCTGGCTACGCTCGGTCAGTACCGGCGGTACCGAGGACTATCTCCTGGACGTGCTGGAGCGACGGTGAGCGACGAATTCGAGCTGTTGATCGTCGGCGGCGGGCCCGCCGGCTTTTCTGCCGCGCGGGCGTACCGCGACGCCGGCGGCGCGGGCGCGGTCGCAATCGTGGCCGACGAGCGCCGCATGCCGTACCAGCGCCCGCCGCTGACCAAGGAACTGTTGCGCGGCGAGTCGAGCGAGGACGAGCTGCCGCTCGAGGAGGAGCAGTGGCTGAGCTCGCAGCGCGTCGGGCTGGTCAGCGGGCGGGCGGTCAGGCTCGACCCCGACGAGCGGGCGGTGGCGCTGTCCGGCGGCCGCGTTCTGCACTACGGCACGTGTGTGCTCACCACCGGCGCCGAGCCCACGCGGCTCCCGATTCCCGGGGCGGACGACCCGGCGGTCCGCGTGATCCGCGCGCTCGACGACGTCCGCGAGCTCCTGACGCGGTTGCGCGACGGCGGCCACGTCGTCGTGATCGGCTCCGGCTTCATCGGCTGCGAGATCGCGGCGTCGCTGCGCTATCGCGGCAACCCGGTCACGCTCGTCTCCGACGAGCCGGCGCCGAACCAGGTCCGGCTCGGCCCCGCGCCCGCCCAGCAGCTGCGACGGTGGCTCGAAGAGGATGGCGTGAATGCCCATTTCGGCCAGCAGGTCGAGTCGATCGACCGTGACGGCGCCATGCTCGAGGTCCGTGCGGGCGAGACCCGCGCACGCACCGAGTTGGTGATCATGGCCACCGGGGTCTCCCCCCGCTCCGAGCTCCCCGCCTGCGCCGGCCTGTCGCTCGACGACGGAGCGGTGCCCGCGGACAGCGCCATGCGCACCCCGCTCGAACGGGTGCTCGCCGCCGGCGACGTGTGCGCCGCGGAGAATGCCGCCGCCGGCCGCCGGCTGCGCGTCGAACACTGGGGCGACGCGCTCGGTCAGGGCGAGGTTGCCGGAACCACCGCGGCCGGCCGAGAGGCGTCATGGTCTGACGTGCCCGGCTTCTGGTCGACGATCGGCCGACGTACGCTGAAGTACGCCGCCTGGGGCGACGGGTTCGACGAGCTGCACCTTCAGCGCGGCTCGAACGGAGGCTTCGCCGCCTGGTATGGACGCGACGGCCGCGTCGTCGGAGTGCTCGCCCACGAAGACGACGACGCGTACGAGCGCGGCCGCGAGCTGATCAAGGAGGGGGCGCCGTGGGACTGGTGAGCGTCGTCGTGATCCCCGCCCGCGACGAAGAGGAGCACATTGGCGCCTGCCTCGAGGCGCTGGCGGCGCAGACCGTGGGGGTCGACGCGTTCGAGACGATCGTCGTGCTCGACCACTGCGTGGACCGGACCGAGGCGGTGGCGCGCGAGCGCGCGGCGGCGCTGGGGCTGAGTCTGACCGTGCTTCAGAGCCCGCGGAACGGCGCCGGTAGCGCCCGTCGTGCCGGCCTCGATGCCGCGGCCGAGCGGCTCTTCGATCTCCACCGTGCGGACGGCCTGATTGCCTGCACCGACGCCGACACCAGGCCCGCCCCCGATTGGCTCGCCCGGCAGCTCGCCCACGTCCAGGGCGGCGCGCAGGTGATCGCGGGCCTAATCGAGCTCGACCCGAGCGAGGCCGAGCAGCTCCCCTCCCCGGTCCTGCGCCGCCGTGAGCGCGATGCGGCCGAGCGTCTGGCGCGCGTCCACCGCGAGAGCCCCGGCGCCGAGCACCATCACTTCGCCGGCGCATCCCTCGGCATGACAGCCGCCGTCTACCGGCGGGTGGGCGGGATCGAGCCCGTCCCCGCCCGGGAGGACGCGGTGTTCGCCAAACGGCTCGCGAAGCAGGGCGTCGACGTGCTCCGCGCGTCCGACGTGCGCGTCCTCACGTCGGCGCGCAGCGTCGGACGCACCCCCCGGGGGCTGTCGGTCGACGTCGCGGTCTCCTCGTGGGCTGCGCGGCGGCGCTACCGCGCCGACGACTTCCCGCCCGAGCGCCTCGCGGAGCACAAGCGTGGCCAGCGCGTGAGCGTGGTGATCCCGACCAAGGAGTGTGCGGAGACGATCGGCGGCGTGCTTATGCGCACGGTCGCGCCGGCGAGCGACCAGGGCCTGATCGACGAGCTCGTGGTCGTCGACGCCGCCTCCGAGGACGGCACCGCGGAGATCGCCGCCGCCGCCGGCGCGCAGGTGATCCAGCAGGACGAAGTGCTGGCCCGCTTCGGCCCCGCGCTCGGCAAGGGCGACGCGATGTGGCGCGCCGTGTCCGCCACCACCGGCGAGATCGTCTGCTTCCTCGACGGCGACACGCTCAACCCAGCCGCGGGCCACCTGCTCGGGCTCCTCGGCCCGCTGCTCACCGAGCCGTCCGTGGCGCTCGTGAAGGGCGCGTTCGACCGGCCGCTGGTGAGCGGCGGCGTGGAGCGCCCACATGAGGGCGGGCGCGTCACGGAGCTGATGGCGCGGCCGCTGCTCAACCTGCGCGAGCCGCTCCTGGCGGGATTCGCCCAGCCGCTGGCGGGCGAATTCGCCGGTCGCCGGGCGGCACTCGAGCAGAGCCGCTTCCCCGTCGGCTACGGCGTCGAGATCGCCGTCCTCATCGACGTGCTCCGGGCCCACGGCCTCGATGCCCTCGCCGAGTGCCACCTCGGCACCCGGCACAACCGCCACCAGCCGCTGCGAGCCCTGGGCGAGATGGCGTACGCCGTGCTCGTCGCCGTCGAGCACCGCAGCGAGCACGCGGACGGACCGCCCGGCGGCCACTACATGCGGCCGTGGGACGATTTCGCCGTGTCCGAGGTGCCGGTGGACGAGCGGCCGCCGCTGGCGTCACTCGCCGGTAGCGCCGAGCGCGTCGCCGGTTAGCCCCACGGCTCGCGGGTCGACCGCCCGCCGTCAGAGCTGCACGGTGTCGGCGTCGGCGATCTCGGCGCGCATGTTGCTCTCCATCATCCGCAGCGCCGCCTTGGCCAGATCCTCGTCGATGTGCGCGACCGCGTCACGCGGCACGGCAACGTCGAAGTGCCGGACGTAGGCGTCGAGCGCCGAATAGAGGATGCACTGCTCGGTGGCCTGGCCGCCGAGCACGACCCGCTCGATGTCCTCGGAGCGCAGCAGGTACTCGAGCGGGGTGCCGTAGAAGGCCGAGTGGCGCGCTTTGAGCAGGAACGGAATGTCCTCGCTGGGCGCGATCGGATCGATCAGCTCCGGCCCCACGCAGTCCCGGGTGCGCTCGATCAGCTGCGAGCGTCCGGTCGTCCAATCGCCGAAGTTGTCGTTGACGAACACGATCAGCACACCCGCCTCGCGCGCCCGCTCCAGCAGGCGCCCGATCGCCGGCACGGCGGTGCGCGCCGACTCGAGCAGCGGCTCGGCGTCCTCGTGGTCGTAGCAATTGAGCATGTCGATCACGACCACGGCGGTCTTCGGTGTGTCGCTCATCAGTGCCAGGGCCCTACCCGGAATCCGGGCGGGGGTGCGGCTCAGCACTCAGTAGTAGTCGTCGACCTTGAACGCCCAGTCGGCGCTGTCGTCGCCTGAGGAAATCGAGATCTGGTACGTGCCGGGCCCGGCGTGCACGATCCGCGTCTGGGCATCGCCCTCGTTCAGATCGAACTGGTCGACCTGCTTGCCGCTGGCGAGGTCGGTGACGGTGGCGGTTGGGCCCGAGCAGAAGAGCACGAACGTGCAGGTCCCCTGGTAGCTCATGCTGTAGAAGATCTCCCACCGGCTGCCGCGGATCTTGAACGGGACCGATTTCTCGCCGGTGAAGCTGGTCAGGGCGCGCAGCTGGGGCGGCTCGGCCACCGACAGGGCGATGTTCGAACCGGTCGGGACGTGAGCGCCCGCCTTCGGGTCCTGGGCGGTGATGTTGCCGGTGGCCACCCCAGGCGCCGGGACCTCGGTCACGCGGGCGCCGAGCTTCAGACCGCCCAGGACGGTCTTCGCGCTGTGCGACGAGATCCCCACGAGCTGAGGCACCTCGACCGGTGGCGGCCCCGCGCTCAGCACGACCTTGACCGTGGTGCCGTTGGAGACCCGGATCCCGGCTTTCGGGGACTGCGAGATCGCGGTCCCGGCCGATGCCCGGACGCTGTAGCGGTGGCCAAACGCGACGTGCAGGTGGTCCCGGCCCACGGTGGCGTCGATCCGTCCCCGGCGCATCCCATGGAGGTTCGGAACCGTGGTGTGACCGCCACCGAGCGTCAGTGCAGCCACCCCCATCCCCACGGCGAGCAGCACGACGCCGCAGAGCAGCGCGATCCGGCGCCGGCGGGCAGGTGGGTCGAACGTGCGACGGGGAGGCGGCGGCTCGGCCACACGCGTCTGCGCCACCGGCTCGGGCGCCGGTTGGGCCCGCACGGCGGTGGGCTTGGTCAGCAGCGCGGTCGCGGCCCTCGTGTCTGTTACCGCGGGCCTGGGATCGTCGCCCCGGCCGTCGTCGCCCTGGCCGTCGTCACCGCTCCACAGGCGGTCGGTTCTCCGAGGCCGGCCGGTGGCCCGGCGGGCGCCGGCGAGCGCGAGCGCCATCGCGCCACCATCGGTGTAGCGCTCCTCCGGGTCCTTGGCCAGCGCGCGGTCGACGATCTCGACGAGCTCCGGCGGGGTGCTCGGCGGAAGCGGCGGCGGCGGGTCCTGAAGGTGCTGGAGCGCGAGCTCGACCGGAGTGTGGCCGCGGAACGGGGGTGCGCCGGCGAGCATCTCGTAGAGCACCACGCCGACGCTGTAGACGTCGGTGGCGGCCGTGGTCATCCCCATCCGCGATTGCTCGGGGGCCATGTACGACGGTGTGCCCACGATCGTGGCCGGGCCGCCGTCGGTGCTCCCCTCCGCCAGCCGGGCCACGCCGAAGTCGCCGACCTTGATCCGGCCGTCGCTTGAGATCAGGACGTTCGCGGGCTTCACGTCGCGGTGGATGACCCGGCGGGCATGGGCCGAGGCGAGCGCTCCGGCGAGCTGCTCGGCGATCGCACGGGCGTCGGCGGGCGTGGGCCGGCCGCGGCGCAGGCGCTGGGAGAGGCTCTCCCCCTCGACCAGCTCGGCGACGTAGTAGAGCCCTTCCGAGGCGGCGCCGACGTCGAAGATCTGGACGATGCCGGGGTCGCTGATCGAGGCCAGCAGCTGTGCCTCGCGCTCGAAGCTCCGCACCCAGTCGGGATCCTCGGCCCACCACGGCTTGATCACCTTGACCGCCACCTGCCGGGCCAGGCGCCGGTCGCGGCCGCGGTAGACACGGCCGAACGTCCCCTCGCCGATCAGGGCGAGAAGCTCGTAGCGCCCGTCCAGGGCGACGCCGGTGAGATCTGGAGCGCGGGTCGTTGACATGTCGTACGGGCGCACTGCCCCCGCAGACATGATGGCGCATGCCGGAGCGATTCTCGACGCGTGCCGCTACGCAACCCGCTCGACGGCGGGTATGTGAATGCCCAGCTCGGCGTCGAGCGCGATCAGGAACGCATCGACGACGGACGCGTCGAACTGGCTGCCGGCGCAGCGCAACAGCTCCTCGCGCGCGTCCGCCGGGGCCATCCCGGGCCGGTAGGGGCGGTCGGCGATCATCGCCTCGTAGGCGTCCGCCACCGCCAGGATCCGTGCCTCGAGCGAGATCTCCTCCTCGCTCAGCCCGGCCGGGTAGCCGCGACCGTCGACGCGCTCGTGGTGGGCCCGGACCCAGCCGGCGATGTCGTGCAACCCGGCGTGCTCGAGGATCTGCGCTCCGAGGTCCGGGTGGCGGCGGATCTCGCGCCACTCGCGCTCTTCGAGCGGGCCCGGCTTGTACAGGATCCTGTCGGCGACGCCTAGCTTGCCGAGGTCGTGCACGAGGCCGGCGGCGTGGATGCGGTCGACCTGGTCGGGCGGCAACTCGAGCGCCACCGCGGTCTGCCGCGCGAACTCTCCGACGCTCCGCGAGTGCCGGGCCGTGCTCGGGTCGCGCATGTCGAGCATCTCGGCGAGCAACGTCACCGCGGCGAGCCGCAGTTCGCGCGATTGGGTGGCGGCCTCGCCGTCGTCGCGCTGGGCCTGCTCGAGCGCCAGACCAGCGTGGTCGGCGACCGCCATCAGGACGCTCAGCTCGGACTCGGTGGGACGACGGCCGAGCAGCGGCTCGTCGACCGACACGATGCCGAGGATCTCCCCGCCGCCACCGCGGAGCGGGAGCAGCAGCATGTCCTCGGGATGCCACGCGTCGGCGCTCGGCGCCGGGACCCCGCGGGGCGTCCAGGTCGGTGCCTCGGTGTTCCACTCATACGAGCCGGCCTCGAGCCAGATCGCGCCGCAGATGTCGCGTCCGGCGTCGAGCATCTCCCGCCACTCACCCCACGGACTCGAGGAGTCGAGCAGCGTGTCCCGGGCCTCGTGGTTGCCGTGGACGACGACCACGTCGAGCCGGTCGCGCTCCGCGTCCAGGAGGTTGACGGCCACGACCTGGAACGACATCTCCGTGTGGATCACCTCGGCCAACGCCTCGAGCACCGGCATCGGTCCCTGACCCGCGGCCGCGGCGCGGGACACCGCGAGCATGCTGCGCAGGTGGCGCGGAACCGGCGCCTCGGTGTCGCTGCTGCGCAGCCGCACTCCCGTTCCGTGTGAACCCTCGCCGCTGTGGGCGACCACCCGGTTGCGTCCGCCGCGCTTGGCCTCGTACAGAGCGCTGTCGGCGCAGGCGAGCAGCTCGCCGACCTCGACCGCGCCGGCGGCCACCCCGATCGAGACCGTCAGCACACCCTGCTCGGACTCCGGGTGGGGCAGACCCGCGCGCTGGACGGCGGCCCGGACGCGCTCGGCGACGATCCGCGCGTCGCTCGCAGACGTGTTGCGCAGGACGAGCAAGAGCTCCTCGCCCCCGAATCGATAGGCGGTGTCGCCGGCCCGCAGCGCCGCCCGGACGGTGGCCGCGATCGCGCGCAGCGCCTGGTCGCCGGCGAGGTGGCCGAAGCGGTCGTTGTAACGCTTGAAGCGGTCGACGTCGCATAGCGCGAACGCGAAGGTCTCCCCCTGCTCGCGATGAACGCTCTCGAGCATCGGAAGGTCGTCGGACAGTGCGCGGCGGTTGCTGATGCCGGTCAGGGGATCACGGCGCGAGTCCTCGACGAGCTGTGCGTTCAGCCGCGCCAGGTCCGACTCCCGTTCGGCCAGGACGGAGAGCGCGCGGCGCTCGCGCTCGAGCATCACCCGCATCCGCCGGCTGAGCAGCGCCGAGCGGGCGATCAGCGCGCCCCCGGAGAACATCAGCCCCAGCTCGAGCGCCAGGGTCGTTCCCGTCTTGTCGCCGCCGGTGCGAGCCACCAGCAGCGCAACGAGCAGCACCGAGAACAGCCCCGCGGGCAGGATCCCGCCCCGCGAGTTGAGCTCCTCGGGCACCGCCACCGGCTCGGGGGCTTGCGCCGCCAGCAGTCCGCCGACCCCGATCGCGCCGAGGCCGATCGCCCACAGCGGATCGAGCACCGTGCGCCCCGGAGCATACGTGGCATCGAGCAGCTGGTGGCTCCACAGCACGAAGGCCACCGCCTGCGCGCCGATCCCAGCCAGCACGAGCCGCAGCCCCAGCGTGTTGATGCCGCGGAGCGCTCCTCCGACCACCGCCTGGAGCACCAGGATCGTCGCCGACCCATACAGGACCGGATACGCCAGGGCCGACATCTTCCCGGCGACATCGAGCGGCGACGCTGTCACGTCGCCCCACAATCCCGCCGCGCACAGGGCCAGCGCGGCCGCGATCAACGCCACCCGCTCGACCGACGCCACCACGCGGGTGGCGCGCGTGCCGGACTGGATCGCGGACATGCTCACGATCAGCATCACCGCGAACGCCCACCAGCACGCGTCGGCCACGTTCGGCGAGCGTGGGAAGCCGACCACGCCGAACAGGTTCCAGATCAGCTGACCGACCAGCCATAGCCCTGCCGCGACCGCCCACAGCGTCCAGCGCCGGCGGTTCACGAGCTGGGCGCGCCGGCGCGCCGCCAGCGTTCCCGCCAGCGCACTGACGGCGCTCGCCGTCCAGGCCACGTCCCAGCACGCGCCGCTCGGCGCCCCGGCGAGACTGGCGGCCATCGCCGCCACCGCGATCGGCAGCGGTGCGAGCGTGAGCCAGTAATCCATGCCTGGGACAGAGGCGCCCGCCTTCAGTCTCATGCCCGCCCTATCGGCGGGGGTCACGAGATGTGAAGGATTTGCCTGGTTTCTCGGCGGGTGGTCGGGAGGGCCCGACCCGAGTCAGGAAGGCCGGTGCGCGGGAGAGGTCAGCGACGCCCAACTTTCCGGATCTGGGTCCACCCCTCGGACCCAGATCCGGACAGTTCGAAGTTGTTACAGGGGTCAGCGGGCGTCGGCAGGAGACGCCGTGGGCCGCGGCGGGCGGTTGCGCGCCAGCTCGACGTCGCCCGAGGCGACCTCGTGCCCGGCGTCGCAGGTCAGGTGGACGCCGACATCGGCGCCGCACCCACGGTGGCGGAGCTTCACCGGGCCTCCGCGCTCGTCGAGCCAGCGACTCCCCCACTCCATCATCGCCGCCAGCACCGGGAACAGGTCGGCGCCCTTCTCGGTCAGCTCGTACGCCTGGCGGGTGCGCTGGCCGGGCTCGCGGTATTCGGCGCGCTTAAGCAGGCCGTGGTCCACGAGCTCGCGCAGGCGCGCCGAGGTCACGGGCTCCGAGAGCCGTGCCCGGGTCGCGAAGTCGTCGAACCGGGTTGTCCCATAGAAGGCCTCGCGGAGCAGGATGAATGCCGAGCGGGTGCTCACCACCTCGAGCGTCTCGGCGATCGGGCAGCGATCGGCCACCCACCCGCCGCGGGGCTCGAGCGATCCGGACATCGTCACAACGTTCGCCATGAGGCCATAGTGTAGCTGACTGAGGGCCAGCTAAGTCAGCATGCTAAGGTGCCTGGCTGTGCCTTCCCTAAGCCAGCTCCTTCCCGTACCCCGCCGCGACGCCTCGCCCACGCTCGTGCTGGTGATCGTGTGCGCCGGCGTCGTCCTGGCCAGCCTCGACCTGTTCATCGTCAACGTGGCCCTCCCGCAGATGGCCAGGGACCTCGGCGCCGGCAGCATCAGCGATCTCTCCTGGGTTCTGAACGCCTACGCGATCGTCTACGCCTCGCTGCTCGTGCTGTTCGGGCGCCTCGCCGACCGCTTCCCCCGCGAGCGCGGCTTCCTGCTCGGCGTCGCCGTGTTCGTCGCCGCGTCGGCGGCGTGCGGGGCCGCCACCAGCGTCCCGATGCTGGTCGCGTTCCGGATCGTCCAGGCCGCGGGTGCCGCGCTGCTCACGCCGACTTCGCTCGGGCTGGTGCTCGCCACCGCGCCCGCCGAGCGCCGACAGAGCTCGGTCCGGATCTGGACCGCCACCGGCGGCGTGTCGGCGTCGCTCGGCCCGGTCATCGGCGGGCTGCTCGTGGCCGCGAGCTGGCGCTGGGTGTTCTTCGTCAATGTTCCGATCGGGCTCGCCGCCCTGTGGGCAGGCTGGCGCCGGCTGCCGGTCGTCCCCGGCCACGTCATTCCCCGCCCCGATGCCCTCGGGGCGCTCCTGATCACCGGCGGCGTCGGCGCTCTGACGCTGGGGCTGGTCAAGGGCGGCAGTTGGGGATGGGGCAGCGCGCCCACCGTCGCCGTGCTGGCCCTCTCGGTCGCCGCGCTGCTGCTGTTCGCGCTGCACACCGCGCGGGCCCGCAACCCGATGATCGACCGTTCGCTGTTGCGGATCAGGTCGTTCACGGGAGCATCGCTGGTGGCGCTGCTGTTCTCGGTCGCGTTTGGCGCGCTGCTGCTCTCGATCGTGCTCTGGGAGCAGAACGTGTGGCACTGGTCGGCGCTCCACGCCGGCCTGGCGATCGCGCCCGGTCCCCTGATGGTCCCGCTGTTCGGGTTCGTGATCGCGGGCCCGCTGATCGTCCGCTACGGCGCCGGCCGGGTGATCGCGGCGGGCCAGCTGCTGTTCGGCGTGGGCCTGATCCTGTGGGCCCTCGACGCCCACGCGACCCCCAACTACGCCTCGGGCATCCTGCCCGGGATGATCCTCACCGGGGTCGGCGTCGGGCTGACGCTGCCGACGATGATGGCCGCCGCCGCATCGGCGCTGCCCCCGAGCTCGTTCGCCACCGGCTCCGCGGTGGTCAACATGTTCCGCCAGGTGGGGCTGGCGATCGGCGTCGCCGTGCTGATCGCGGTGGTCGGCACCCCGGGATCGCGGGCCGCCGCCCTTGCGGCGTTCCAGCGCGGCTGGGTCGTGGCGGCCGCGTTCTCGCTGGCGGCGGCAGTGCTCGCGCCCCTGCTGCTTTCATCCCGGCGACGCGCCGCGGCCGGCGCGTCCGAATCCGCCCCCGCCCCGGGCGCGTCCGAAGCCGCCCCCGCCCCCGTCACCTCTGTCACATCCTCATGACCCCCGACCCGAACCTCACCGCTCCCAGCGAGCTCATGCAGCTGCTCGAGATCGCGTTCGACGAACGCGGGCCTGATCGCGTGACCGGGTCCGTCGCGGCCGACGAGCGCCACCACCAGCCCTGGGGCCTCGTCCACGGCGGGCTGTTCACAACGGCGATCGAGACGTTCGCCACCACCGGCGCGTACGAGGCGGTCAAAGACAGCGGCCAGGTCGCGGTCGGCGTCACGAACATCACCGACTTCCTCCGGCCGCACAAGTCCGGACGGCTCGAGGTGGTGGCGGAGCCGATCCAGCAGGGCCGCACCCAACAGCTGTGGCAGGTCGAGATGCGTCGCGCCGACGACGGCAAGCTCGTCGCCCGCGGTCAGGTCCGCCTTCAGAACGTGGACCCGCGGTGACGGATGTTTCGGACGCCCGGGCCTCGTGGGGCGAGCCGCGCACGCGGGCTGTGACCTGGTACGAGCCGCTCGCCCTCACGGCCGCGGCACCGACGATGTCTGGGCTGGAGCTGCTCCGAGCGATCCGGGACGGAGAACTGCCGCCACCGCCGATCGCGTCGCTGTTCGGCTCGCGCCTCGGCTCGGTCGAGCCCGGCGAGGTCGAGTTCCTGTGGACGCCTGACGAGTCGACCTACAACCCGATGGGGATCGTCCACGGTGGCGTCATGTGCACGCTGCTCGACTCCGCCGCCGGCTGCGCCGTGCAGTCGACGCTGCCGGTCGGCATCGGCTACTTCACGATCGAGATCAAGGTCAGCTACCTGAAGCCGCTCCACGCCGACCGCGGCGAGGTCTCGGTGGTCGGCCGTTCGCTACAGGTCGGGCGCCGGATCGCCTTCGCAGAGGCGTTCGGACGCGACGGCGCGGGCGAGCTCGTCGCCCACGCCACCACGTCACTCGCCGCGCCGACCGCCTGAGGCCCGCGCCGACCGCCTGAGGCCCGGGACGTGGGTTGTTTTTGCCGCATATATCGCGGGCTGAAATACCCAGGTCGTCCTCTCTAGAGGTTGACCGACGCCATCCCGGCCTCGTCGTAGCGATCGCCGGCGGCCTGGGGCAGCTCGGCGTCGATCCGAGCCAGGTCGTCGGGCGTGAGCTCGACGTCGACGGCGGCCGCGTTCTCCTCGAGGTACTTCCTGCGCTTGGTGCCCGGGATCGGGACCAGGTCCTCGCCCTGGCCCAGGACCCAGGCGAGCGCCAGCTGCGCCGGGGTGACGCCCTTCTCTTCGGCGATCTCGGCGACCTTCCCTGCCAGCTTCAGGTTCGCGTCGAGGTTCGAACCCGTGAACCGCGGCCCATTGCGCCGGAAATCGCCGGGATCAAGATCCTCGGGCGACTTGAAGCGGCCGGACAGGAACCCGCGCCCGAGCGGCGAGTACGGAACGAATCCGATCCCGAGCTCGCGGCAGGTCGGGATGATCTCGGCCTCCGGGTCGCGGGTCCACAGCGAGTACTCGGTCTGGACCGCGGTGATCGGGTGCACGGCGTGGGCCCGGCGGATCGTCTCCGCCGAGGCCTCGCTCAGCCCGATGTGGCGGATCTTGCCCGCCTGGACGAGCTCGGCCATCGCCCCGACGGTCTCCTCGATCTCGACGTTCGGGTCGACGCGGTGCTGGTAGAAGAGATCGACGTGGTCCGTGCCGAGCCCGCGCAGCGAGATCTCGATCGCGCTCCGCACATGCTCGGCCGAGCCGTCGAGCGGGCCCGCCGTCGACATGTCGCCGGGCGTCGCGTTGTCCATGCGGCGCGCGAACTTGGTCGCGATCACGTACTCGTCGCGATGGCCCTTGACCGCCTCGCCGACGAGCTTCTCGTTGGTCAGCGGCCCGTACAGCTGGGCGGTGTCGATGAAGTTGATGCCGAGCTCCAGCGCGCGCTGGATCGTCTTGATGGCCTCGTCCTGGTCGGTCGAGCCATAGAAGGCGGACATCCCCATGCATCCGAGACCCAGGGCGGATACCTCCAATGAGCCGAGCTTGCGAGTCTTCATTGCTGCTCCAATCTTTCGTTCCCTTCAACATAGAAGGGCCATGACCCCGAACCGAACAGGCGAGCCGGCCGAGCTCGAGGTGGACGGCCGCACCGTCACGATCACGAGCCCCAACCGCGTGTACTTCTCGGCGCGGGGCGAGACGAAGCTCGACCTGGCGCGGTACTACATGAGCGTCGGCGACGGGATCGTGCGTGCCCTGCGCGAGCGCCCCTGCATGCTGCACCGCTTTCCCGGGGGCGTCGGCTCGAAGAAGGTCCACCAGAAGCGGGTTCCTTCCGGCGCGCCGCCGTGGCTCGAGACGGTCCGGATCCACTTCCCGCGCTACGACCGCACCGCCGACGAGCTGTGCGTGACCGAGCTCGCGAGCGTGATCTGGGCGGTCCAGATGGCCACCGTCGAGTTCCACCCCTGGAACTCCCGCCGCGCCGACGTCGAACGGCCCGACGAGTGGCGGATCGACATCGATCCGATGCCGGAGTGCTCGCTCGCCGCCGTCAAACGCGTGGCCCACACCGCGCACGAGGTGCTCGACGAGCTCGGCGCCACCGGTTGGCCAAAGACCTCGGGCGGCCACGGGATCCACATCTACGTGCGCATCGCACCGGAATACGGGTTCAGCGATGTTCGCCGCGCGGCGCTCGCGTTTGCCCAGGAAGTGGAGCGACGGATCCCGCAGGACGCCACCACCACCTGGTGGCGCAAAGACCGCGAGCCCGACAAGGCGTTCGTCGACTACAACCAGAATGCGCGCGACCACACGATCGCCTGCGCCTACTCGGTCCGCGGGGTCCAGGAGGGCACCGTCTCCACCCCGATCGAGTGGGACGAGCTCGACGACGTGGACCCCCGGGAGCTCACGATTGCCAGCGTTCCGGAGCGATATCGGCGTCTCGGCGATCTGCACGCAGGCATCGACGAGGCGGCCTTCTCGCTCGCTCCACTGCTCGAGTGGGCCGACCGAGATTCTCACGGTTAGCCCTGGGGACCTTGGGTAGGCGACAAGAGAGAACAAGAAAAAAGGAGAAGCAGGTTGACTCAGAATCAAGGCACCGAGAGGACCGCCGGCGGCGTTGTCGGCAAGGTCGTCGGGAAGGTCAAGGAGGCAGTCGGCGACGCAACCGATCGCTCCCGCCTGGCCCGTGAGGGCCGGCTGCAGCAGGCCCAGTCCGACGCAGAGCGCGATGCCCGCGAGACGGCCGCCGATGCCCGGCGCCGTGAGGCCGAGGCCCACGTCCGCGAGACGCAGGCCGAGACCGACATCGAGCGCCGTCACCTCGAGAACGAGGTCGCGGCGCAACAGCGCGAGCGGCGGATCGAGGAGGACCGTCGCGAAGCCGAGAGCGACGCGGCGGCTCAGGCGCAATCCGAGCAGGGGGAGGCCGCGCGACTCCAAGCCGCGGGCCACCAGGCTGCGCAGCACAGTGAGCGGCAGGCCGAGAGCGACCGGATCCAGGCGACGCAGGAGGCATTGAAACTCGAGCGCGAGGCCACGGAGGCCGAGAATCGCGCCGACGAGATCGACCCGAAGGAGGACCGATGAACGTCCACACCGTTCCCAGAGCCGCGGTCACGACCTCGCTGGCCCTGCTCCGTGCCCCCCTCGACGCGGCCACCGGGCTGCTTCCGGGTGAGACCACGGGCCCGAAGGGCCGGGCGAAGCGCGCCATCGACCGCGCCGATGCCCGCGTGCGCGGGATCGCCGCCACGGTGATGTTCGACCCGGCGCTTCACAACGACGCTCGCCGGCGCAAGGCGGCGTTGATGGAGCGCGAGCGGGCGGCCCGGTTGCGCGGAAAGGCCGAAACGACCACCGAGAAGGCTCGCGACCGTTCCGAGGAACGACAGGAGCACGCGGGGCGCCGCCGCAAGCAGGCGAGCTCGCAGGCCAACGCCAAGCGCCAGCAGGCGACCAGACGTCGTCAGCAGCGGGTGCAGGCGGCGAAGCAGGACGAGCAGGAGCGCCTCGAGGCGAACC
>DASXOS010000091.1:0-3531 GCA_036494115.1 Solirubrobacteraceae bacterium
GACGACCTGCTCGTCTCCGACGTCGGCATGCACAAGCTGTGGATCGGGCGGATGTTCCCCGCCCACGAGCCCGGCACCGTGCTGATCGCCAACGGCCTCGCCGGCATGGGCTTCGCGCTTCCCACGGCGATCGCCGCAAAGCTCGTCTACCCCGAGCGCAACGTGGTCTCGGTGTCCGGCGACGGCGGCTTTCTCATGAACGCTCAGGAACTCGAGACCGCCGTGCGGCTGGGGACCGCGGTGGTCAACGTCGTCTGGGAGAACCGCCAGTACGGCTCGATCGTGTGGAAGCAGGACAAGAAGTTCGGCCGCCACTTCGGCGTCGACTTCGGCAACCCCGACTTCGTGAAGCTGGCCGAGGCGTTCGGGATGCCGGCGTGGCGCTGCTCCGCGCCCGAGGACTTCTCGCGACTTTTCAAGCACGCCCTGGGCCTCGACGTGCCCTCGCTGATCGTGGTCCCGATCGACTACTCGCTCGATATCGCGATCTCCGAGGAGCTCGGCGCCGAGACCGTGGCCCTGTAAGGGGGGCTCTGCCACCAGGGCCGGGCGGCCTGTCGCTGTGTATCGCCGGGAGCCGCGCTCCCTCTCAGGGCCTGGTCGAAAAACCGCCACATAGAGTCGTTTTTTCGACCAGCCTCGGCAACCTGGGCGGCCTAGGTGTTCCCTTGCGCCATCTTGCGGAGGTCCATCGCCTGCTCGTAGGTCTCCTCGTCGACGCCCATCTCATAGGCGACCTCGCGCAGCAGGCGGCCTGACTGGGCCGCCTCCTTGACGATCTCGGCGGCCTTGTCGTAGCCGATGTGCGGGTTGAGCGCGGTGGCGGCGGCGAGCGTCGACTCGGCCGAGCGCGTCGTGCCCTCTTCGTTGACGCGGATCCCGTCGATGCACTTCTCAGCGAACGCCCGGGAGGTCGTGGTCAGCAGCCGGATCGACTCGAGCAGGTTGCGCGCGATCAGGGGCACCCGCACGTTGAGCTCGAACTGGCCCTGGGTGCCGGCGATCGTGATCGCGGCGTCGTTGCCGATCACCTGCGCGGAGACCTGGATCACCACTTCGGGGAGGACCGGGTTGACCTTGCCTGGCATGATCGAGGAGCCCTTCTGGAGCTCCGGCAGGAAGATCTCACCGATGCCGGCGCGCGGCCCCGAGCCCATCAACGCCAGATCGCTGGCGATCTTGGTCAGCGACACCGCCAGCACCTTGAGCGCGCCCGAGAGCTCGACCAGCGCGTCGCGGTTGGCCTGCGCCTCGAACGGGTCCTCGGGCGCCCGGATCTCGAGGCCCGTGGCCTCGGTCAGCCGCGCCCGCACGCGGTTCGCGAACTCGTTGTGCGTGTTCAGGCCGGTGCCGGTCGCGGTCCCGCCGAGCGGGATCTGCGCCACCTGGGGCAGCGTGTTGCGGATCCGCAGCGCGCCGAGCCGGACCTGGGCGGCGTAGCCACCGAACTCCTGGCCGAGGGTCACCGGCACCGCGTCCATCAGGTGCGTCCGGCCCGCCTTGACGACGTCCTTGAACTCCTCGGCCTTCTTCTGCAGCGAGGTCTCGAGCTGCTCGAGGGCCGGGAGCAGGTTGGCCTCGACCTCGCCGAGCGCCGCGAGGTGCACGGCCGAGGGGAACACGTCGTTCGAGGACTGGCCCATGTTGACGTGGTCGTTGGCGTGGGCGCCCTCGCCGGCGAGCGTCGCGATCACCTCGTTGGCGTTCATGTTCGACGAGGTGCCCGACCCGGTCTGGAACACGTCGATCGGGAACTGGTCGTCGAATTCGCCCTCCGCGACTCGGTCGGCGGCGGCGGCGATCCGCTCGGCGTCGTCGGCCTCGAGCAGGCCGAGCTCACCGTTAACGCGGGCGGACGCCCCCTTGATCCGGCCCAGCCAGCGAACCACGGGCACCGGGACGGTCTCGCCTGAGATCGGGAAATTGTCGACCGCCTTCGTCGTCTCCCCGCCCCAGAGCTGCTCCTTTTCCTCAACGCTCATGTGTGGTCCTTTCGCCTGGATCGCATAGCCAAGTTCTCTCTCAACAAAGCTACCCCACGATCACTGTCAGCCGCAGAACCAGATCAGCTCGCGCGCCACCGCCACCGGGTCGTCGTAGGCCATCAGAAACCCGGCGCCGGGGACGGTCCGCAGCAGCCCGTCGGGGAGCAGGTCGAGCGCCTCCTGCGCTCCCTCGATCGGATGCAGGTTGTCGTTCTCCGCCCACAAGAGGAGCACCGGAAGGTCGATCTCCGGATACGCGTCGAGCAGCTGGCGCTGCGGCTGCGAAGGCCAGCGGCGGGCGAACTTCGCCCACGAACGGGCGCGGTTGCCGTTCCCGCCGACGTCGGCGAACGCGTGACGGATCAGATCGCGCGCCGCGGGGTTGTGCTGGGCGGAGAGCTTCTCGCCGACCGAGGGCCGGAACACCAGCGTCGCGCCGCGGGCCAGCACCCGGTCGAGCCCGGGCACCACCGCGCCCCGACAGGCGAGACGCCACGCCGCTCGAGCGCCACCGTGGAGCTCGCGGCGGTGCAGGCGGGTCGGCATCAGCACGAGCCGCCGCGGCTCGAGCCGCCCCGTGCTCGTCGCCAGCAGCGCCAGCTCGGCGCCGAAGTCATGGCCGGCGATCAGTGGCCGCGGACCAGCCACCTCGTGGCAGAAGCCCGCGATCACCTCGGTCAGCCAGCCCGGCGTGTAGGGGTGGCGCGGGCGGTCCTCCGAATCGCCGTGCAGCGGCAGGTCCGGGAGCACCACCCGGAAGCGCCCCGACAGGGGCGCCACCACGGGCTCGAACTCGCGGTGCGAGAGCCCGAGCGAATGCAGGAGCACGAGCGGCGGCCCGGTGCCGGTCTCGCGGTAGGCCACGCGGGCGCCGTCACGGTGGTGGTAGAGGCGCAGCCTCATCGCGCGATGGACATTCGGTCGGCAAAGCTCCTGCGTGCTACCAGATTTGTGCCCTTTGGCACAGGAGGTTGTGCAAATGCTGAACGAGCTTCGCCAAAGGTCGTTAAACCCGGCAGAAATGGAACCATGGAGCAGATCACTACACCGCTCGGGCTGTCCACCTCACAGGCAGCTCGCGCGCTGGGCGTTTCGCTGGGAACGATTCGTCGGTGGTCGGACATGGGATACCTGGAGTCCTACCGGACTCCTGGCGGCCAACGCCGATTCAGCCGTGAGCAGATCGACCAGTTCATCGTTTCGCTACAGCGCGAGCAGCAGCCCGGCCCGGGACGTACAGCCGGGCTGACCGGCTGACACCCACAGCAGCCTTTCGCACAGATCGTCACTGAGCCCGGCCCAGCCGGGCTCAGCCGGTGCCGGCTTCCCTGATCCGCCGCTCCATGTCGAGCTCGGTGTCGAAGTCGGCCGCATCCGCGTGCCGGTATGCGACGCCCTCCCCGCTCAGCAGCGTGGCCAGCACCTCGATGTAGCGGCCGTCGAGCTGCGAGCCCGCGACCCGGCGCAGCTCGCGCAGCGCCTCGAACGAGCTCATCCGCGTGCGGTACGTGTCGCTCGCGGTGAGCGTGTCGTAGACCTCGGCGAC
>DASXOS010000092.1:0-23773 GCA_036494115.1 Solirubrobacteraceae bacterium
GACCTCGGCCGGGCACAACCACGGAGGCGGGTTCCCGGTGGCGCTCGTGGTCCTGATCGTGATCCTGGCGGGGCTCCTCGCCGCCGCGCTGGCGCTCACCGTGCGGCTGCGCGAGCCCACCGAGGAGGACCTCCTCGGCGAGCTCGAGCGGGCGTTCGCTCGCTCGGGGCGCAGCGTGCCCACCGGCACCACGCTGGTCGAGCTCGAGCGGCGCTTGCGCGACTCACCGGCGGCGCAGGACTATGTGCGGCGGCTGCGCCTGGCCCGGTTCGCGGGTGGGTCGCAGCGGCCCTCCGGCGAGCAGCGGCGGGCCCTGCGGCGCCAGCTGCGAGCAGGGCTCGGGCTGGGGGGACGAGCTCGCGCGGCGTGGGCGCTCCCGCCCCGGATCACCCTGCGTATCCCGGGCCGAGAGGACGCTGCGGAGCAATAGAATGAGTCCGTATGGACGATGTCTACGACCTGTATATGCGGGGGACGCAACTGCTCGAGGCCGGGCACAACCATCAGGCCACGATTCCCCTCGCACGCGCACGCGACCTCGCCCCTGACAAGTGCTCGATCCGGGAGGCGCTCGGCCGGGCGTACTTCCTCTCGCAGCACTATGAGCAGGCGGCCGAGGAGTTCGCTGCGGTGACCGATCGCGCTCCCACGAACGACTACGCCCAGTTCTGCCTGGGCCGGTCGCTGCAGATGCTGGGCAGGCACGCCGAGGCCCGCGGGCCGCTGGCGCGCGCCGCGGGCATGCAGCCCGGGCGACGCGACTCCCGCGTCTACCGCGACGTCGCCCGTGCCGCCGCGGCCCGCTCCTGAGAGCGCTCCCGCGGTCCGCCGGGGCCGTCGCACGGCTGCCACTGCGGCGATTCGGCTGCTACTCTGAGCCTCACAGCTGTTCGCGCCGGGCGGTTTCCCGGCAGTGGTACCGAAGTGGGCGCTGGCCCGCTTTTTTTATGACTGATACGGAGGAGACAGTGGCACTTCATACAGAGATCGAGGAGCGGCTCGCACACGCCGAGCCCGATGTCGAGGTGCTGCTAGCGGAAGTCGTATCCGGCTCCACCTTGCGTCTGTTCATCGATCATCCGGACGGCGTGACCCTCGCTCTGTGCGAGCGCGTCACCGGCCTACTCGGGGAGTACCGCGAGCGTTACGCGCTCGAGGTCTCCTCGCCGGGTCAGGACCGTCCCCTCACCAAGCCGCAGCACTACACCCGGTTCCTCGGCCGCCACGCTCGTGTGCGGCTGCGTGGTGACGGAGCGCGAGCGGAGCGAGGCGGGCACGGAAGCGTGACCGGCGAGCTGGTGGGTGCCTCCGAGCAGGAGGTCACGATCGCTGCGGGTGACGGGATCGTCTCGATCCCCTACGACCAGATCGCCCGCTCCAACCTAGTTCCTGGAGACTGAGTTCATGTCGAGAGAGATCGTAGAGGCGGTACGGGGCCTCGCTGCTGAGAAGAACATCTCCCACGAGAAGCTGATGGAGGCGCTCGAGGATGCGCTGCTGTCCGCCTACAAGAAGACCCCCGGCTCAGCGCCCTACGCCAAGGTCGAGATGGACCGCGACAGCGGCGACTTCAAGGTGTGGGAGCTGAAGATCCCGCCGGAGCTCGAGGAGCAGCTGCTGATCGAGGCCACCACCGACCAGCAGCCGACCGTCGATCCCGAGACCGGCGAGATGCGCGAGCCGCCCGAGCCGGAGATCGACCTCGAGAAGCTCAAGGAGTACGAGGACCAGATCGAGACCGAGGACGTCACCCCGCACGACTTCGGGCGGATCGCCGCGCAGACGGCCAAGCAGGTGATCCTCCAGCGGATCCGGGAGGCCGAGCGCGACATGATGTTCGAGGAGTACCGCGACCGCGTCGGCGAGCTGATCACCGGCATCGTCCAGCAGTCGGACTCCCGGTACACGCTGGTGCAGCTGCGCGAGCGCGTCGAGGCGCTGCTCCCGAAGTCCGAGCAGGTCGACGGCGAGCGCTACGACCACTCACAGCGGATCAAGGCGGTGATCAAGGACGTCTCGAACTCGACCAAGGGTCCGAGCATCATCGTGTCCCGCCGCGACCCCGAGCTGATCAAGTCGTTGTTCGAGCTCGAGGTACCGGAGATCGCCGACGGCCTGGTCGAGATCACCGGGGTCGCTCGCGAGCCCGGCTACCGCTCGAAGATCGCGGTCGTCTCGCACGTCGACGGCGTCGACCCGGTCGGCGCCTGTGTCGGTCCCCGCGGCTCGCGCGTGCGCATGGTCGTGTCCGAGCTGCGCGGCGAAAAGATCGACATCATCCCCTACAACGACGAGCCCGCCCGGTTCGTGGCCAAGGCCCTGTCACCCGCGCGCGTGAGGGAAGTCCTGGTGGACGACGCCGGCAAGCAGGCCACGGTGATCGTCCCCGACGACCAGCTGTCGCTGGCGATCGGGCGCGAGGGCCAGAACGCCCGCCTCGCCGCCCGCCTCACCGGCTGGCGGATCGACATCCGCTCGGAGACCGAGTTTGCCGCCGAGGAGGCCGAGCACGGGTACGAGGAGGAGGAGGCCCAGGGCCGCTGCGCGGCGATCCTCTCCAACGGCCGCCGCTGCCCGAACGCGGCGCTGCCGGGCTCACGCTACTGCGGTATCGATGCCCACCAGGCGCTCGCCAACCAGGACACCGATCAGGTCGAGGCGGCGCAGCCGAGCTCGCCGGCATCCGGGGCCTAAACTCAGCGGTACATGAACAAGCGCGTCACTGAGATCGCCAAGGAGCGGGGGCTCCCCGCCAAGGAGGTCGTCGAGAAGCTGAAAGCGGCCGGGATCGACGTCAAGGCGGCGTCGTCGAGCGTCGACGAGGCCGCGGCCCTGCGGGCGCTTGGCAACGGGGGCGGGGCGCAGCGTCCCGCGCCGCGGCGCCCAGCTGCGCCACGTGGCGACCGAGCCCTGGCTGAGGCCCGCAATGCCGAGCAGGCCGCCAAGGCGCGGCCCAGCAACAACCGCTCCAGCTCCAGGTCGAGCGGACCGAAGGCAAATGCGCCGGGCGCGAGCGCGCCACCGCCGCCACCGCCCGTGCCACGGCCCACCCCGCCGGTCCGCCCCGATGCGATCCCGGTCGATCCGCGCCGGGCCGCCGAGGCCGAGGCCCGCAACCGGCCCGAGCAGCCCAAGCGCCCCACGCGCGACTCGCTCCAGGGTGAGCGTGCTCCCGGCAGCGCCGGTGGCCGCCGCCGCGTGGTGATCGATTCCCAGGCGTCCCGGCGCGCCTCCGGAGGTGCGCCCCCGCCGTCGACGCAGCCGCCCCGGCGCCAGCGCCGCGGCCGTCGTCGCCGCGGGGTCTACGACGAAGAGGCCGAGTCGCGTCCGTCGCAGACGGCGGTCGCCGAGCCCGACGCGATCCGGATCAACTCCGGGTCGACCGTCAAGGACGTCGCCGAGTACCTCGACGTCCCGGTGCCCGAGATCATGAAGCAGCTGATGGCGCTGGGCGAGATGAAGACGCTCACACAGACGCTGTCCGACGAGGCGATCGTGGAGCTCGCCGAGAAGCTGAACAAGGAAGTCGAGATCGTCCACACCGAGGACGAGACCGTCGAGGAGCCGGTGTTCGACGACGCCGACGAGGACCTCGTCGACCGCCCGCCCGTGGTCACGATCATGGGCCACGTCGACCACGGCAAGACCTCGCTGCTCGACGCGATCCGTGAGACCGAGGTTGCGGCGGGCGAGGCTGGCGGCATCACCCAGCACATCGGCGCCTACCAGGTGCACCACGACGACAAGGTGATCACCTTCCTCGACACCCCGGGTCACGAGGCGTTCACGGCGATGCGCGCGCGTGGCGCCAAGGCCACCGACATCGCGGTGATCGTGGTTGCGGCCGACGACGGCGTCAAGCCGCAGACCCAGGAGGCGGTCGACCACGCCAGGGACGCCGGCGTTCCCGTCCTGGTCGCCATCAACAAGATCGACAAGGAGGGCGCGCAGCCTGATCGCGTCCGGACCGAGATGACCCAGATCGGGATGCAGCCGGTCGAGTGGGGCGGAGAGATCGAGTTCGTCAACGTGTCGGCGAAAACCAAGGAGGGCCTCGACAACCTGCTCGAGACGATCCTGGTCATGGCCGACATCGAGGAGCTCCGCTCCAAGGCCGACGCTCCGGCCTCGGGGACGGTGATCGAGTCAAAGCTCGATCCCGGTCGTGGTCCGGTGGTCACGATCCTGATTGGCCGCGGAACGCTCGAGGTCGGCGACGCTGTCGTGGCCGGCGCCCACTGGGGCCGCGTGCGCGCGATGCACGACTTCCTCGGCAACCGCGTCAGCCAGGCCAAGCCCGGCGAGCCCGTTGAGATCCTCGGCTTCAACGGCGTGCCCCAGGCCGGTGAGCGCGTTCGCGTCGTGGAGCACGAGCGCCGAGCGCGTCAGCTCGCCGCCGAGCGCGAGACCCGGCTGAAGACCGAGTCGCTGGCGCGGCGCAGCGGCAAGCGCGTGTCCCTCGAGGACATCTTCAAGGCCGGCCTGCAGGAGCTCAACCTGGTGCTCAAGGCCGACGTCGCCGGCTCGCTCGAGGCGATCGAGGACGAGATTGCGAAGCTGCCGCAGGACGAGGTGTCCGTCGGCGTGATCCGCAGCGCCGTGGGTGCCGTGACCGAGTCTGACGTGATGCTGGCCGCCGCCTCCGATGCGGTGATCCTGGCCTTCAACGTGCGGCCGGTCGGCGACGCGCGTGCCGCCGCCGAACGCGAGGGCGTCGAGATCCGGCACTACGCGGTGATCTACCGGGCGATCGAAGATCTGCGCAGCGCGATGCAGGGCATGCTCGTGCCGGAGGAAGTCGAGGAGACACAGGGCCAGGCCGAGGTCCGCCAGACGTTCCGCGCCTCGCGCGTGGGCATGATCGCGGGCTCGCACGTGCTCGAAGGCACGATCCGGCGCGGCGCCAAGGTCCGCCTCGTCCGCGATGGAACGGTCGTCTACGACGGCGAGGTGGCCAGCCTCCGCCGGTTCAACGACGATGTCCGAGAGGTCGCCACCGGGTTCGACTGCGGCATCGTGCTCCGGGACTTCGCCGATGTGAAGGAGGGCGACATCCTGGAGACCTACGCCACCCGTCAGGTCGAGCGCGAGCTCGCGTAGCGCTCCGGTGTCCTCCGAGAGCGGCTACGTGGCCGTACTCGTGATCCATCTCCACTTCCCGGACGCGGGCAGCTTGAAGTCCAAACGCAAGGATCTGTCGTCGATCAAGGCGCGACTGCACGGCCGGTTCGGCGCTGCGGTGGCTGAGGTCGGGCACCAGGATCTGTGGCAGCGAGCGACGCTGACCGCGGCGCTGACCGGCGGGTCTCCGACCCGGCTGGCGACGGCGGTCGACAACGTCGATCGGTGGCTCCAGATGCGGTGCCCCGACGGCGTGCGAGTGGAGCGCGCCTTGACCTCGGTGGATGAACTGGCCGAGGTCGTTCCCGGATTTGCCGTGGGTGAGTAGGATGGCTCAAGGACGCATGCGGCGCGTCGACGAGGCGGTACGGGCCGTCCTCAGCGACGCAATTTCGACGGCTCTACAGGATCCGCGCGTGGGATTCGTGACTGTTACGGGAGTGAAGACAAGCCCAGATCTACGCCACGCTCGCGTATATGTGAGCGTTCTCGGAGACGAGGCGGCACGTGCCGCCAGTCTCGACGGCCTGCGCTCCGCGCACGGCTTTCTCCAGAGTGCGATCGCCACGCAGCTGACGCTCAAGCACACGCCCGCGCTGACGTTCGAGTACGACGAGTCGGTCGACCGGGGGATGCGGATCAGCCGCCTGATCGAGAAGGGACCGGACGCCCATGGCTGAAAATGGAAACCGCTCGGCCCGCGCGCACGTGCTCGATGAGCTGCGCGCCGCGGACAAGCTGATCGTGGTCACGCACGAGAACCCGGACGGCGACGCGCTCGGCTCGCTGATCGCGATGCAGGGGATTCTGGCTCTGCTCGGCAAGGACTGCGTGATGTACATCGATGCCAGCGAGTTCCCCTTGCCGCACGAGTACGAGTTCTTTCCCCTCGACGGACTCGTGTCCAAGCCGCCCGCGGACCTGCCCGACCGCACGTTCGTGTTCCTCGACTGCGGGAACCTCGAGCGCAATCCGGCCGAGGCCTTACAGCGCCCGGGAGCCCACATCCTCAACATCGACCATCATCACGACAACACCCAGTTCGGGACCGTGAACCTCGTCGACCCCAACGCCTCGTGCACAGCCGAGATCGTGTGGGACCTGATGCACGGCCTCGAGGTGCAGCCCACGCTGACGATCGCCGAGGCTCTGTACGTCGGCGTGATCACCGACACCGGCCGTTTCATGTATGAGAACACCGGCCCCCGCGCCCATGTGATGGCGGCGGAGCTGCTCGAAGTCGGCGTCGACGCCCATGCCATCTACCGCCGCGTGTACGAGGACGTGCCCTACGGCAAGCTGGCGCTGCTCGCGCGCGGCCTGGCCAACGTGCGTCGCTATGACGATGGTCGCCTCACCGTGACCGCGCTGAGTGCCCGCGACTTCAGCGAGTCGGGCGCCGAGGAGAGCTATTCCGAGGGCGTCGTCGACCACCTCCGGGCGGTCGAGGGAACTGCGGTCGCCGCCCTGATCCGGGACCGGATCGGCGTGGAAGACGGCGGCCAGCAGCTGCGCAAGGTGTCGCTACGGGCCACCGACGACCGGGTCGACGTATCGGAGATCGCCCGCTCCCAGGGTGGCGGGGGTCATCGCCAGGCCGCGGGATTCACCACCGCGCTGGGCTCCGACGAGCTGGTCGCGGTGCTGCGGGAGAAGGTCTCCGAGCAGCTCGCCACGCCGGCGTGAGCACGGCTGCCGACGGCGTCATCCTGTACGACAAGCCGGCGGGGATCACCTCGCACGACGTCGTTGCCCGGGTCAGGCGAGCGCTCAGCCGAGGGGTGAAGGTCGGGCACGCGGGCACTCTCGACCCGTTCGCCACCGGGCTGTTGCTCGTGCTGGTCGGCCGGGCCACGCGCGTGCAGCGGTTCCTGATGGAGCTGCCGAAGACCTACGAGGCCGTCGCCCGGTTCGGCGCGGTCTCGAGCACCGGCGATCCGGAAGGGGACATCGTCGAGGCCGGCGTCGTTCCGCAGGGGGCGCTCGCGCTCCCGGTGGGCGTGATCCGCCAGCGGCCGCCCGCCTACTCGGCGGTCAAGGTGTCCGGCCGCCGCGCGTACGCGCTGGCCCGGGCCGGGGAGACGGTCGAGCTGGCCGAGCGCGAGATCTCCGTGTACCGGTTCGAGGAGCGCTTCGTCGACGGGGCGCGTCGCGGGTTCGTGATCGAATGCTCTTCCGGGACGTATGTGCGGACGCTGATCTCAGAGCTCGGCGACGCCTATTGCGAGGAGCTGCGGCGCACCCGGATCGGGGGCTTCGATGTTGCCGACGCCGACCCGGAGCGGGTGCTCCCGCTCGCGGACGCGCTCGCCTTCATGCCCGAGGTGTGGCTCGACGCCCCGCAGGCACGGCGGGCCTCCCACGGGGTTGCCGTCCCGGGCCGCGCGGCGGGGGTCGTCCGGCTGACCGACGAGCAAGGGCTGATCGCGCTCGCCGAGCCTCGGGGCGAGGTGCTCAAGCCGATCGTCGGGCTCCGCGGCGGGTAGCGGCCGCACCTCAATCATTAGGCTTCGCCGCGCATGCAGGTCACCAAGCTGAGCGACGCCGAGTCCCGCCCCCGGCGGATCGCCGTCGGAGAGTTCGACGGCGTCCACCTCGGCCACCGCGAGGTGATCGAGGGCAACGACACCGTGCTCACGTTCGAGCCCCACCCGCTCCGGGTGGTGCGCCCCGAGGCGGCCCCGCGGCTGCTGACGAGCCTCGACGTCAAGGTCGATCGCATTGCCGCGCTCGGGGTTGGGGAGCTCGTCGTGATCCCGTTTGACGACGGCTTCGCGCATCAGAGCCCGCAGGAGTTCATCGACCACGTCCTGGTGGAGCAGCTCGACGCGCGCCACGTGTCGGTGGGCGAGAACTTCCGCTTCGGCCATCGCGCGGCCGGCGATCCGGAGCTGCTTGCGGCCGACGCACGGTTCGAGACCCGGATCGTGCCGCTCGTCGAGATCGACGGCGAGATCGTGTCCTCGAGCCACATCCGCGGCCTCGTGCTCGCGGGCGATGTCGAGCACGCGGCGCGCTTCTTGGGCGCGCCATTCGAGCTGCGCGGCGAGGTCGTCGTCGGGGACCAGCGCGGCCGCGAGCTCGGGTTTCCCACCGCCAACCTGGTCCCCGACGAGGAGCTGGTGTATCCCGGCCACGGGGTCTACGTGGCCCGGGCGGACGGCGACTGCGCCGCGGTCAGCGTCGGCGTGCGACCCACGTTCGGGACTGGGCGGGCGGTGCTCGTCGAGGCCTACCTGCTCGATCGCGACGTCGATCTCTACGGGCACAGGCTGAAGCTGGAGTTCCTGCGGCGTCTGCGCGGTGAGCGCCGGTTCGAGTCGGTCGAGGCGCTCATCGCGCAGATGGAGCGCGACGTCGAGCTCACGCGCGAGCTGTGCGGCTGACCCTGCTAGCCTCATCGGCCGCATGACGCTGACCAAGGAACGAAAGCAGGAGCTCGCCCAGAAGTTCGGCGACAGCGCCGCCGACACCGGCAAGGCCGAAGTCCAGATCGCGCTCCTGACCGAGCGGATCAACGCGCTCACCGACCACCTGCGGACCCACCGCAAGGATCACCACTCGCGCCGCGGCCTGCTGATGCTCGTCGGCCGCCGCCGCCGGTTCCTCAACTACCTTCAGCGCACGGACCTCGAGCGCTACCGCTCGCTGATCCGCGAGCTCGGCCTGCGACGGTGAGCACCGCAGAGCGCGCCGACGGCGTGCTCCCGCCGGGCACGCCGGTTCCGGAATTCGTCCTGAAGCGGGAGGACGGCAGCGATTTCACGCGGGCCGACCTGGAGGGCCAGACGAGCGTGCTCGTGTTCTATCCCTTCGCGTTCAGTCCGGTGTGCACCGACCAGCTCGGCGTCTACCAGGAGGTGCTCGGTGACCTGGAGAGCGCCGGCGCGACCATGTACGGCGTCTCCTGCGACGCCGGCTACTCGCAGACCGCGTTCCGGGAGAAGCTCGGCGTGACGATCGAGCAGCTGTCGGACTTCGAGCCCAAGGGCGCGGTCTGCCGGGCGTTCGGCGTCTATCACCCGGGCGGGTTTCCGCAGCGGGCGCTGGTCATCGTCGGCCCCGACGCCGTCGTGGGCTGGAGCTATCAGGCGCCCTCACCGGGCGATCTGCCCGGCGCGAACCTCATCTTCGACGGCCTGGAGTCGCTCCGCGCTTGACCCCGCCGATGCGGCCCGACGTGGCGATGGGTGGTCCTCGGCGCCCGGTAGGTGACCTCGGCTCAGCGCCAGTTCCGCCGCCCGGCGCCGACGATCACATCCGGGGGCCAGAGGACGCGGTGTTCGTGATCGAATACGCGGACTTCGAATGCCCGTACTGCGCGGCGCTCAATGGGCGACTGGCCACCCGGCGGCTGCGACGCGTGTTCCGGCACTTCCCGGTCCGCTCCAGCCACCCGCGCGCGTGGGCCGCGGCCTGCGCCGCCGAGGCGGCCGGCATCCAAGACCGGTTCTGGGAGATGCACGACCTCCTGTTCGCCGACCAGAGCCGGCTCGAGGACCCGCACCTCTGGGAGCGCGCCGAGCAGCTTGAGCTGGATCTCGCCCGCTTCGACGAGGATCGCCGCAGCGCGCTGGTCGTCGAGCGGGTCAAGTCCGATTTCCGCGCCGGCGTGCGGGCCGGGGTGGTGACGACGCCGACGCTGTTCCGGGGCGACGCCACAGTCGCCGGCCGGCTCGACGATCAGCGGCTCGACGAGCTGTTCTCGAGCGGCTGAGCGGCCTCGAGCGAATCCGCGGCCTCACCACCGACGGCGGCGGTGAACCCGGGAAGTACGAGCGCGAACGCCGATCCTCGCGCCGTGCTCGTCACCGTGCAATGCCCGCCATGGCCCTTGGCGATCGCGTCGACGATCGCCAGCCCGAGGCCCACGCCCCCGGCAGAACGAGTGCGAGCCGCGTCGGCGCGGGCGAACCGGTCGAAGATGCGCCCCAGCGCGTCGGCGGGGACCCCGCAGCCTTCGTCCTCGACCTCGATCACGATCCAGCCCGGGGTGAGACTGCTCGAGCGCAGTTCGATCGCCCCGTTCTCAGACGTGTACTTGACCGCGTTCTCGACCAGCGCGTCGAGGGCCGCCCGCAGGCGGTCGGGGTCGACCATCAGATGGCCCGGAGCGAGCGGGCCGAGCCGCCACGCGCGCGGGGCCACGTCGGACCAGCGCATGAACACATCCTCCAGAAACGGCTCGAGGTCGACGTCCCCGGTGAGAAGGAAATTGGGCTGGTCGGCGGTGGCCAGCAGCAGGAGGCGGTCGATGATCGCGTCGATCCGTCCCAGCTCGTCGAGGGCGACCTCGATCTCGGCCCCTGGCTCGCCGTTACGCTGGGCGAGCTCGAGGTGCCCCCGGGCGATCGTCACCGGCGTGCGCAGCTCGTGTGAGGCGTCGTGGACGAAGTGCTCCTGGCGTTCGAGGAGCGACCGGCGCTCCTCGGCCCGGCCCTCCGCGACGCGCTGCGCGTCCACCCGGCGACGGGCGTGCCACACCATTGCCAGGAACATCGCCGCCATCAGAGGGACCTCGAACAGCTCGCCCCAGAGCTGGATGCCCGCGAACGCATCGAGCGCGATCGAGACCGTGGTGGCGGCCATCACGCACCCGAGGATGATCAGGGTGGCCTTCATCGGCCACACCCGGAACCCGTAAACGATCGTCAGGCTGATCCAGACGAAGTGAAACGGGATCGTCTCCCACGACGCCCACGTGATCATCGCCACGTAGTTGGCGATCGCGAACGCGATCCAGATCAGCTCGATGCGATAGCGGCGCCAAAGCGCCGACAGCTCACGCTGCCGCGCGATATCCCGCATTGCGAACGGTTTCGATCGGCGCGTCGGGCCCGAGCCTGCGCCGGAGCCGGCGCACGCAGACGTCGACGACATTCGAGCGCGGATCGAAGTCGTAGCCCCATACCTCCGACAGCAGCCGCTCGCGGCTGATCACCTCGCCGACGTGCTGCATCAGGAACAGCAGCAGCCGGAACTCCCGGTCCGACAGGTCGGACACCCTTTCGCCCAGACAGGCCTGCCGTCGCGCCAGATCGAGCGCCAGGCCGCCGACGCGGATCACCGTCACGTCGTCGACGACCAGCGTGCGCCGGAGCTGAACTCGCGCCCGAGCCAGAAGCTCGTCGAGGGAGAATGGCTTCGACACGTAGTCGACCGCGCCGAGCCTGAAACTGTGCAGCTTCGTGGGCAGATCGCTGCGTGCGGACAGGATCATGACCGGGAGATCGGGTCGCACCGCGTGCAGTTCGCGCAACGTGTCCAGGCCATCGCGGCCGGGCAGTAGCAGGTCGAGGACGACGAGGTCGTAGGTCTCAACCAGGGCCTGCGCCAGTCCGCGGGTTCCGTCCCCTGCGACGTCGACAGCCAGCCCCTCGGCCTCGAAGGCTCGAGCCAGGAACGACCCTATCCGGAACTCATCCTCGACGATCAGAACGCGCATGCCCTCTCCCAGACCACGGCGCCGATGGTCCGGGGCGGAACATAGACCTTTTTGCATGACATGTAAATGACGGGCGGATGACATTGCCGTCATTTGAGGGTTTGCCCTCTTACATCCGTCTTAGGGCACATGTATAAGCCCTGCCGTGGAGAGGCTGGCGTGAGCGCTCCCGGCAAGCGCGTGATATGGGTGGCGGGCACCGCCGTCCTCGTGTGCGTGCTGATCGGCCTGTACATCGGGTTCTACCTGACGACGTCGCCAGGAGATGCCTCCGCCTCGGCGGTGCGCACCCCCGTCGGGACACAGCTCTACCTGGCCACCGTGGCCGCCTCGGAGTTGAGCGATCCCCACCCGACCTGGGTCTCCTACTACCAGACCGACGCGCGCGACCAGAACTGGCACCACGCCACGACCTACGAACTGCCGCGCAACTCCCTGGTCCACGTGACGATCTACCAGTTCGACGGCCAGTCCGGACTGCGCAACCCCTTCATCGCCCAGGCAACCGGCGTCATCGGGGGCAGCTTCGAGCTCAACGGCAAGCCGACGAGGACGATCGACCCCGACGCGGCGTCGCACATCTTCGCGATTCCCCAGATGGGGGTCTCGGTGCCGCTCGCCGGGATCCCCGACAGTGCCAAGAACCCGTGCGACAACGCGCCCTGTCCGCTGAGCACGGACCACGAGACGATCTCCTTCACGATCCGGACGCCCGGTCCGGGCCTGTACCGCTGGCAGTGCTTCGTCCCCTGCGCGGCGGGCTACATCGACGGGTTCGGCGGTCCGATGCAGAGCGTCGGATACATGGACGGCTTCATCAAGGTCGTATGAGGCCACGGACGCGATGAACGAGGTCCACCACTTCCGCCGCGTCCTTCTGATCTGGGTCGTATCGAGCGTGATCTTCACGCCGCTCGTGGTGTTCGTGCTCGCTCCGGGGATCCCGCCCGGCGACGGCACGGTGCAGTCCGCCGGCCAGGTCACCGACAACGCCGTCCTGTTCGGCCTCTCGACGCCGATCGCACTGGCCGTGCTCGTGTTCTTCGCGTACTCGCTGATCGTGTTCCGCGAGCGGCAGCCCGAGGCGGTGCTCGACGGTCCGCCGGTCCGGGGTCACGCGGGGATCCAGCTGTGGTGGATCGTGGTCACGAGCGTGATCGTGCTGTCGCTGGCCGGCTACGGGACGGCGCGGATGCTCGACGACGGGGCCGGGGGCGGCCAGGGCCCGAACCCGATCGCGAAGCCCGATCCATCGCAGCCGCCGCTCCAGGTGCAGGTGATCGCACAGCAGTGGAAGTTCTTGTTCCGCTTCCCGGGCTACGGCGGTGTGGAGACGGCGCATCTCGAACTCCCGTCGAACCGGATGATCGAGTTCCACGTGACTTCGCTCGACGTGATCCATTCCTTCTGGGCCTACCAGCTCGGCGTCAAGGCTGACGCCACGCCGGGGGCGGACAACATCGCCTACGTCCAGACCAAGAAGCCGCTCGGTTTCGACATCCACTGCGCCGAGCTGTGCGGCGTCTGGCACGGCTACATGTTCGACAAGGGCGCGGTCGTGGCCCCGACCCAGTTCACCGCCTGGATCCGCCAGCAGCAGGTGCGGTTCGCCCCGATCCGCAAGTCGCTGCCTCCGTACTCCACCACGTACTTCCCCGAACCACAGAAGAGGGCCGGATGACCGCGATCTCAGCCAGTCCCAGTCGGCGTCCGGCGTGGCAGCACCTGATCGGCTTCAACCTGCTCACGGCCATCGTAGGCGCGATCCTGGGCTATCTGATCGGCCATTTCATCGGCGGTCGCATCCACGCGCCGAGCCTCGACTTCTTCGGCGACACGGGCCAGAACGACATCGCGATCCTGCTCGGCTACCTGTTCGGGGTGATCGGCTTCATGATCGGCATGGGGTTCGCCAACTACCCGGTACGGCGCATGCTCGGGTATCCGCCGACCCTGGCCGAGCACGAGAGCGAGGGCCTCGGCCTCGCGCGCTACTTCCGCCTGTGCACCGATCACAAGGTCGTCGGCATCCAGTACATCGTCGGGATCGGCGTGTTCTTCTTCATCGGCGGTCTGAACGCGATGTTCATCCGGACCGAGCTGCTGAACCCGAACAGCCACGCGTTTGGACCCAACCAGTACCTGACGCTGGTCGGGATGCACGGGACGATGATGATGGGAATGATGACCTCGGTCATCCTCGGACCGTTCGCCAACTGGCTCGTTCCGCTGATGATCGGGGCGCGGCGGATGGCGTTCCCGCGGATCGAGGCGTTCACCTTCTGGCTGCTGATGGCCGCCGGCGTCGTGCTCGTCACCACCGTCTTCTTCGGTGGCTTCCAGACCGGGTGGACCGGCTATCAGCCGCTTGGGGGGCAGGGGACGGCCGGCTACGACGCCTACATCGGCTTCTTCGCGCTCGTCGGGCTCTCGATGTGTCTGCTCGGCCTCAACCTCCTGGCCACGATCATCACGATGCGGGCGCCGGGGATGACCTGGTCGCGCCTGCCGATCTTCGTCTGGTCGGTGCTGGCGACCGCGACGCTGATGCTGCTCGCTTCCCCGATGCTGCTGGCCGCGCTCCTGATGGGCGCGTTTGACCGGACCGTGCAGACCGGCTTCTACGTGCCCGGCGTCGGCGGCAGCTCCTACCTGTGGCAGAACCTGTTCTGGGTCTTCGGCCACCCGGAGGTGTACATCGTCGCCCTGCCGGGATTCGGGATCGTGCTCGAGCTGCTGCCCGTGTTCTCGCGCAAGCCGTTGTGGGGCTATCGCCTCGCTGTCGCAGGGATGCTCGGCGTCTCGTTGCTCAGCTTCTTCGTGTGGCAGCACCACCTGTTCGTAAGCGGCATCAACGCCGATCTGCGGCCGTTCTACATGCTCTCCACCGAGCTCATCTCGCTGCCCACCGGGTTCATCTTCCTATGCGCCATGGGGACGATCTGGCGCGGGCGAATACGGTTCACCGTGCCCATGTTGTTCTGCCTGGGGTGGGTGTTCAACTTCCTCATCGGCGGGATCTCCGGCGTGTTCCTGTCGGACGTGCCAAGCGACGTGACCACCCACGGCAGCTTCTTCTCGATGGCCCACTTCCACTACACGATCATGGGCGGCCTCGTCTTCACCCTGTTCGCGGCGATCTATTACTGGGGCCCGAAGATGACCGGGTTCAAGTTCAACGAGCGCCTGGGCAAGATCCACTTCTGGTCCCTGTTCGTCGCGTTCAACTCGACCTTCGGACCCCTGTTCGCCCTGGGCCTGCTCGGCATGCCTCGGCGCGTCGTCACCTACCCGACGAACCTTCAGGGCCTGAACGTGTGGGTCTCGATCTCCGCGTTCGTGATCGGGCTGTCGATGCTCGTGTTCCTGGTCAACCTCGTCTGGTCCCAGCTGTTCGTCCGCGAGCCCGAGGTGGGGAACCCCTGGGCGTCGAAGTCGGCCGAGTGGCAGCTCCCGACACCGGTGCCGGTCCACGACTTCGACCGGATGCCGGTGTTCGACTCCGACCCCTACCCGTACGGGGTGCCGCCGGTGACCTCGCCACAGGTCGCGCCGGCCGGCGGAACGGCGTAGCCGATGGAAGCGTCAGCCCCTCTCGCGCCGCACATCGAGCCCGAGCCGCCGTCATGGCAGCCGCGGGCGCTGTGGGCGACCGCCCGCCTGATGGCCGGGGCGGCCGCGTTCTTCTTCCTGGCGTTCGTGTTCGCCTACTTCTACCTCCGCACGCTCGACGTCAACAAGGGCTGGAAGATCGGCTCGGTACACGCGCCCGTCGGCTGGGGGGTGGCGATCGTCGTGGTGCTGGTGCTGAGCGCGCTGGCCCTGCACGTCGCGGCGCGGCGGCCGTTCGGTGAGCTGCGGCTCGCCGCGCTCGCGCTGGGCCTGGCCCTCGTTGCGGTGGTCCTGCAAGTCGTGGAGTGGACCACGCTCGGCTTCGGTCCCGCCAGCGGCGCCTACGCCAGCGTGTTCATCGGCTGGACCGCGTTCTTCGCCGTGTTCGCGCTCCCCTGTGCGTACTGGATCGAGACCCAGGTGGCGAGCATCTGGCGCGCCAAGCGCGAGGGAATCGACCGCCCGCGTCGCGAGGGCGTTCCCGCCGACGACGTCGAGTTGCTCGTCGCCGGTCTCCAGGCCTGCTCGTTCTTCTGGACGTTCTACGTCGCCTGCGGCGTCGTGGCGTTCCTGATCCTCTACGTGGCCTAGGTTTGCTCAGGACCGCCGCATGAGCTGGGGGGGCTGGTCGATTCAGGCGCCGCTCGCGTACGTGGCGGTCGCGGCGGCGCTGTATTGGATCGGGGGCCGGGGATATGAGACCAGCCACGACCGCCTGCGCGCGGCCTCGTTCACCGCGGGACTGCTCACGATCGTGGTGGCGCTCGACTCGCCGATCGACCACTACGCGGACGAGCTGTTCTGGGTGCACATGGTCCAGCACGTCCTGCTGCTGACGGTCGCCCCGCCCCTGATCCTCCTCGGCCGTCCGTGGCCGCGGATGTGGCGGGCGCTGCCGCTGCACTGGCGGACCAGTGCCGGTCGCACGCTCGTGCGCAGCCGCGTCGCCTCGCCCCTGCGGAAACTGGCCCGGCCCGTGCCAGCCTGGCTGTTGTTCAACCTGACGATCATCCTCTGGCACCTGCCCGGCGCCTATGACGCCACGCTGCGCTCCGCGGGCGTCCATCAGCTCGAGCACGCGATGTTCTTCTTCACCGGGCTCCTGTTCTGGGCGCGCGTGATCGATCCCGGGCCGCTGCGGCCCCGACTCATCTGGCCGGCCCGGATCGCCTACGCGGTCGGCGCCATGGTCGTGGGCTGGGGATTGGCGATCGCACTGGTGCTCGCGCCCGACCCGCTCTACTCCCACTACGCCACGCTGGCGCACCGCCCCGAAGGGATCTCCGCCCTGACCGATCAGCAGCTCGCCGGCGGCGTGATGTGGGTTCCGGGATCGATTGCCTACGCCGTCGCCGTCGTCATCGGCTTCTACCGCTGGCTCGAGCCCGAGCCGTCGCACGGACAGGTGCTCACGACCTGAGGAGGGCACGCATGCCAATCCCATTTGCCGACAGCTTTCTCACCGGTTCGATTCTCACATTGGTGCTCCCGGTCGCCCTGCTGATCGCGATCGCGATCGCGTTCCTGCTCGCGCTCCGGCGGTTGCCCGGCGAGGCGGGCGGCATGGCCGGTCCGCGGCCCGCGATCTCGGACGAAGAGCGCGCTTCTGTCGAGACCCCGTTGCAGACGCCGCCCCCGAGCGAGTCGTGACGGACGCCAGAGGAGCCGACCCGCGGCCGGCGCCGCGGCGCCTGCGGCCTGGCCACGTGCAACTTGCCCTCGCGTTGTGCACCGCGGTGCTGGCCGGGGTCGCGATCGGCGCCGCGGTCCATCTGCTGATGCACCGCAGCCAGCCGCGCGACGCGGCCGCCGCCGCCGCGACCGCCGCGACCGCGCCGGGCTCGCTCCAGGGCCAGGCCCGGTGGGGAGCGGGCGTGCGGCCGGCGCCGGCGATTCGGGGGCTGCACGACCAGACCGGACGGCTGTTCGCGATGAGCGCGCTGCGCGGGCACACCGTCGTGATCGCGTTCTTCGACTCGCACTGCAACCAGGCCTGTCCGCTCGAGGGACGGGCCCTGGCCGCGGCTGAGGACGCGCTGCCGGCGGCGCAGCGCCCGGTGCTGGTCGTGGTCAGCGTCAACCCCCAGGACACCGCCGCGAGCTCGCGCGCGGCCGCGAGCAAGTGGGGCCTCGGTCAGGTCGGCGCCTGGCACTGGCTGCGCGGCACGCATGCCCAGCTGGCCCGCGCCTGGAGCGCGTACCACATCGCGGTCCTGCCGCCTCGGAACGGCGACATCGCCCACACCGAGGCGCTCTACCTGGTCGATCGCCGGGGGGATGAGCGGTCGGCCTACCTGTATCCGTTCGCGGCGCATTTCGTGACCCATGACCTGCGGACGCTGTCGCGCGGGAGCACGGCCTGATGTCCGAGGTCGCGCAGACGCTCTCGCCCCAGCCGCTTCCGGCACAGCCGATCGCTCACGTTCAGGTGTGGCCGGCCTGGCGGGACTACGTGACGCTGACCAAGCCGCGAATCATGTCGCTGCTGGTGCTGACCTCCGTGTGTGCGATGGTCGCCGCGGCCGGTGGCGACCCGGCCCCGGTGCATTTGGCGGCGCTCGTGATCGGCGGCGCGCTGTCGTGCGGTGGCGCGAGCGCGCTCAACCACGTGCTCGACCGCGACATCGATCGCCTCATGGGTCCCCGGACTGCATCTCGTCCGGTGGCCGCCGGCCGGATCACGCCCGTGCGGGCGACCGTATTCGGGCTCGGACTGCTGACGGTGGCGTTCGTGATCCTGACCGTGTTCGCGAACCTGCTCACGGCAGTCCTGGCAATGGCCGGCGGCGCGTTCTACGTCCTCGTCTACACCGTCTGGCTCAAGCGCAGCACGCCCCAGAACATCGTCATCGGTGGCGCGGCCGGGGCGATCCCACCGCTCGCCGGCTGGGCGGCCGCCCACGGCCAGATCGGGCTCGGCGCCGTGTTCCTGTTCGTGATCGTGCTCTTGTGGACGCCGCCGCACTTCTGGGCGCTGTCGGTGCTCCTGGCGCCGGGATACGCCGCCGCGGACGTGCCGATGCTGCCTGTGGTCTCCGGTCCGGCCGAGACGAGCCGCCAGATCCTCGTGTATTCGTTCGCGTTGCTCGCGGCCACGCTCGTGCCAGCGCTGGTGGGCACATTCGGTCTGCTGTATCTCGGCGCCGCGGTCGTGCTGGGAGGCGTGCTCTGCCGGCTCGCCTGGCAGTTGCGGCGGGACGTGCGACCGGCGCGCGCGGCGGTGCTGTTCCATTACTCGCTGCTGTACCTCGCGCTGCTGTTCGCGGCCGTCGCGCTCGACTCCGTCGTCCGCTGAAGCGGCGAAAGTCGGCCGAAGCGCGCCGATCATGAGAGCCCTCTCAGAGCTTTCTTAGGAGCGACTTACCCTGATCCGACGGTCATCTTGCAGTCATGTTTCATGCTGCCCCAGATCGGAAAGGCGGCACATATGACCCTCGTGATCATCCTCAATATCGTCCTTTGTACCGGCGTCATCGTCGGCGTTATCGCTCCGTTGGTGTGGGCGATCGTGACCCAGCATCACCACGAGACGTACGTGGTGGCCACTCCTAAAGGCGCGAAGCAGGTTCGCAGCCGGCGCCGCACTCGGCGCTCCGGCATGTACGAGCCGATCGTCTGGCCGGCTCGGTAGCCACGACGCCTCGGCAGCAGGTTTCGACGGCCGCCCTTCGGGGCGGCCGTCACTTTTTGGGCGCCGCTCAGCCCTGGGCGGCGGCCCTCTCGGGTCGGGTCGCCCCGGGCGCGATCGCGCGATCCAGGTCCTCCAGCGTCGCCGCGCGCCCGCGTAACGGAGCGTCGGCCGGCGCCGTCAGCGCGGACCGAACCAGGTCGAGCTGCCGGTTCCCGATCTCCGGGTCGATGTGCGCGAAAGCGCTGACCGCCTGGCAGACGCCCTTGGTCAGCATCAGCACATCGAGCGCGCCGACGTCGGGTCGGATCTTGTGCTCGGCCTGCGCCCGTTTCAGGAGCGTGTCGAGGACTCCGACGAGCTCCGCGTGAGCCGAGCGGATCCCGGGATTGGCCAGCAGCTCGTCAGCCACTGCTTCGGCCAACGACCGGTCGAGCTGCTGACGCCCCACGACCTCGCCGAGGTACTCGAACACCGCCTCGCCCGCGTCGGGGGCGGCGATCAGCTCGCGACCCCGCGCCACCAGCTCGCTCATCCGCTCGACCACGACCGCCGCGATCAGGTCCTCCTTTGTCGGGAAGTTGCGGAACAGCGTCCCGCGGCCGACGTGGGCCCGCTCGGCGATCTCACCCACGCCGACCTCGAGGCCGCGCTCGCGGAACAGCTGCGTCGCTGCATCCAGCAGCCGTTTCCGGTTGCGCTCCGCGTCGGCCCGGAGCGGCCTCTCCTCACTATCCATCCTGTTCACATTCTCCTACGCCGAGGACCCGGATGACTCCAGGGTCACCCATTCGGGCTCGGGGGCAGGCGACGCGGCGACGGCGGTCTCGAGCGGGACCTCGGTGGTGAGGCTCTGTTCCACGTTCTCCAGATGCCGTTTGCGCAGCCCCACGACCATGATCACCGCGCCGGCCGCGAGCATCAGCGCAGCGGCCGCGAACGCCGCCTGGTAGCCGGACACGCGTGCCGCTAGGATGGCGTGCCCGCCGTGGATCAGGTTGCTGGTCTGGGTGGCGGCGATCGTCGAGAGGATCGCCAGGCCGAGCGAGCCGCCCACCTGCTGGGCGGTGTTGAACAGCCCGGAGGCGAGGCCGGCATCGTCCGCCGCCACGCCGCCCGTGCCGAGCAGCGTGATCGGCACGAACGTGAGCCCCATCCCGATGCTCATCGGGAACAGGCCCGCGAGCAGGTCAGGGAGATAGTGGCCGTGGACCGGCAAACGGGTCAGCCAGGCCAGCCCGGCCGCCGCCAGCGTGATCCCGATCGCCGACACGTTGCGCACGCCCAACCGCTTGATCAGCTGCTGGGCGAGACCGGCGCCGATGACGATTCCGGCGGTCACCGGCAGGAACGCCAGGCCCGCCTGGAGCGGGCTGTAGCCGAGGATCTGCTGGACGTAGAGCGAGGCGAAGAAGAACATGCCGAACATGCCCGAGGCCACGAGCAACAGGACCGTGTCCGCCACCGCCAGCGTGCGCACGCGGAAGATGCTCAGCCGCATCAGCGGCGCCGGGCTGCGGCGCTCGATCGCCACGAACACCGCCAGTAGGACGGCCCCGAGCGCCAAGGTGCCGATCGTCTGGGCCGAGCCCCAGCCGTAGGACTGGGCCTTGACGATCCCGTAGACGAGGACCACCAGGCCCGACGTCACCGACACGGCGCCGGCGATGTCGAACGTCCGGTGCTCGGTCTCGACCTTTGATTCGGGCACGTGGCGCAGCGTCAGCGCCAGCGTGATGAGGCCCACGGGAACGTTGACGATGAAGATCCACGGCCACGACACGAGGTCGGTGAGGACGCCGCCGAGCAGCAGGCCGACCGCGCCACCGCCGGCCGCGATCGCGCTCCACACGCCGAGCGCGCGCGTGCGCTCCTCGTTCTCGGTGAACGTGGTGGTGATGATCGACAGCGCGGCGGGGGAGACGAGCGCGGCACCGAGGCCCTGCAATGCGCGACCGGCAATCAGCATGCCGGACGACTGCGCGACCCCGTTGAGCAGCGAGGCGACCGAGAACAGTGCCACCCCGGCCATGAACAGCCGCTTGCGGCCGAGCAGGTCCGCCGCCCGTCCGCCGAGCAGCAGGAAGCCCCCGAACACCAGCGTGTAGGCGTTGACCACCCACTGGAGGCTCGCCGGCGAGAAATCGAGTCCCTTCTGGATCGACGGCAGCGCCACGTTCACGATCGTCGCGTCGAGCACGACCATGAATTGCGCCAGGCACGCGATCACTAGCACCAACCAGCGGTTCGAGGGGGGCGATTTCTCGGTCATCAGCGGCTCCTTAACCCCGGGGGTGGTGTAAACTGGACTGCGCGGTCCGGTTAGGTTAGCACAAGCGGACCGGACGGTCCGGTTATGGGTCGGGGCGGCGGGTTTCTGATTCGGCCCGTCGGAATAGGAGACGAGGTGGGCTCTTGCGGCGTGACACCTCTTGCTTGGCGCTCCGTTCGGCGTCTAACGCGGGCGGCGGTGGGTCGGATTTGCTGGGGAGGGGGAGGGGTGGGCTGCTGCTTCGGCGGTCTTTTGACCTGCATAGCGCGACAAAGTGCCTCGGAACGGCGAGGCCTGCCGAGCTCTTCACGTGTGGCGTGCACAGCGCGACAGGGCTCGCCCGTTTGGGGTCGGTTGACGTGCTACGCAGTTCGCGCGCGTGCAAAACGCAAAGAAACGCGCCGACATGACCAGCCCCCGTTGCAAAAGCGACGACATGCAACCAAATCGCGCCACCACCTCGTCGAGTCAGGCCGAAAGTCTGCGAAAAGCACGCTGTCCGGAGACGACCGCCACCGCCGGCCGCCCAGCCCGCCCCCTTCCCCAGCAAATCCAAGGCGGGGCGCCGCACAAAACGCCGCGAACTGCACGCCAAAGCGAGCCTCGGAATCCCTCGGAAGCGCCTGATCCCGCTACCATCCACAGCGTTCGGATCGAAAAGAAGAGAAACGAAGAACTCCGCCGACCGAAGGGCGGAGCAGAAGGGAATTGAATATATGTCTGACGCCGTTACGCGCGTCTCCGTCGAGGTCGAGGGCAAAGAGATCTCGTTCGAGACCGGCAAGCTGGCCAAGCAGGCCTCCGGCGCCGTAGTCGTCCGCAGTGGCGACACCATGGTCCTCTGTACCGCCACCGCGGGGAACCTCCGCGACGTGGACTTTCTCCCGCTCACCGTCGATGTCGAGGAGCGGATGTATGCGGCCGGGAAGATCCCCGGCTCGTTTTTTAAGCGCGAGGGTCGCGCCGGTGAGAAGGCGACGCTGACCGCGCGCCTGATCGACCGCCCGATTCGCCCGCTGTTCCCCAAGGGGTGGCGGTACGAGACGCAGCTCGTCGCGCTGCCGATGTCGGTTGACCATGTCAACCCGTACGACATGCTGGCGATGAACGGGGCCTCCGCCGCGCTGATGGTCTCCAATATCCCGTTTCCTGCACCGATCGGTGCGGTTCGGGTCGGCAAGATCGACGGCAACTTCGTCGTCAATCCCGAGGAGGAGGACCTGGTCGAGAACACCGATCTCGACCTGATCGTCGCCGGGACCGAGGACGCGATCCTGATGGTCGAGGCGGGGGCGAACGAGATCCCCGAGGCCGAGATCCTCGATGCGCTCGACATCGCCCACGACGCGATCAAGAAGATCTGCGCCGTGCAGCGGGAGCTCGCCGAGAAGGCGGGCAAGGAGAAGCTGACGGTCGAGGTCCCCGAGGTCAGCGCCGAGCTCTACGAGCAGATCAAGAGCTCGCACGGTGCTGCGCTCGACTCCGCCACCCAGGTGGAGGACAAGCTCGAGCGCCAGGACGCCACCAAGGCGGTCGAGGAGCAGATCCTCACGCAGTACTCGGGCGATCCCGAGGCCGAGACCTACGCCGAGTACCGCACGAACGCCCAGCGGGCGTTCGACAAGCTCGAGAAGGCGCTGATCCGGGAGCGGATCGCCGTCCAGAAGAAGCGCCCGGACGGCCGCACATCGGATGAGATCCGGCCGATCTCGATCGAGGTCGGTGTCGCTCCGCGGACGCACGGCTCGGCGCTCTTCACCCGCGGTCAGACGCAGGCGTTCAGCGTCGTCGCGCTCGGCACCACGCGTGAGGAGATGCGGCTCGACACGCTCGGGCTGGAGACCACCAAGCGCTACTTCCACCACTACAACTTCCCGCCGTTCTCGGTCGGGGAGGCCGGGTTCATGCGTGGCCCCAAGCGCCGCGACATCGGCCACGGAGCGCTCGCCGAGCGGGCGCTGGTGCCGATGATCCCGAGCCAGGAGGAGTTCCCGTACACGATCCGCGTCGTGTCGGACATCCTCGAGTCCAACGGCTCGTCCTCGATGGCGAGTGTGTGCGGCTCGACGCTCTCCCTCATGGATGCCGGTGTGCCGATCAAGAGCGCCGTCGCGGGGATCGCGATGGGCCTGATCAAGGAGGGTGACGACTACATCATCCTCACCGACATCGCCGGCGTCGAGGATCACCTCGGCGACATGGATTTCAAGGTCGCCGGCACGGACAGCGGGATCACCGCGCTGCAGATGGACATCAAGATCACGGGCGTCACGTTCGAGATCATGCGCGATGCCCTGTCGCAGGCGAAGACCGCGCGGACGTTCATCCTGGGCGAGATGGCCAAGGTCATCGACACGCCGCGGGCGGAGCTCTCCAAGCACGCTCCGCGGATCTCCACGATCCAGATCGATCCCGAGAAGATCGGCCTGCTGATCGGCAAGGGCGGCGAGACGATCCGCGCCCTGCAGGAGGAGTTCGAGTCCCAGATCGACGTCAACGACGAGGGCCAGGTCCTGGTCTACGCCTCGGTGGGTGAGCGCGGCGACGCGCTGGTCGACCGGATCCGGGCGATGACCAAGGAGGTCGAGGTCGGCGACGAGTTCACCGGGAAGGTGGTCAAGACGACCACCTTCGGCGCCTTCATCGAATTGTCGAAGGGCACCGATGGCCTGCTGCACATCTCCAACGTCGCGCC
>DASXOS010000093.1:0-9325 GCA_036494115.1 Solirubrobacteraceae bacterium
TCGCCGTCGGGCTCGTGATGCTCGCCGCTCTGCGCTGGAAGCTGTGGCCAATCCTCGCCGCGGCCGGCGTGGTGGTCGTCCTCGGCGGCGCCGCGCTGGCGATCAGCCCGAAGACGTTCGGCCTCAACCAGGGGCTGAACAACGCCTCGAGCGGACGGGCCGGGCTCGTGTCCGGCGGCTCTGACCTGTTCGGCGAACGACCGCTGTACGGCTTCGGCCCCGGCTCGTTCGTGACCGAGTACCGGCGCCGGCATCCGGGCAGCTCGGCCACCGTCTCGGCCTCCCACGCGATCCCGATCACGATCGCCGCCGAGCAGGGCCTGATCGGCGAGGTCGTGTACCTCGCCTTGGTGATCGTCGCGATCGTCCAGTTGCTGAGGGGCGCGAGCTCCGACGGCGCCCGGGCCGCGATCGCAGCCGCCTTCGTGGCGCTGGTGTTCCACACGCTGCTGTACGCCGACTTCCTCGAGGATCCGGTGACCTGGACGCTCCTGGGGGTGGGCACCGCGCTCGCGGTCGAGGCCCGCGCCCGGCAGCCGGCCCCGAGCCGGCGTCGAGAACGGGTGGCAGTGGCGCCCGCCTAGTCGTGGGCTGAAGTCTGGCTGGGGAAGGGCGGCGAGCCGCTGCATTTGTGGGAAAACCGGCGCCACCTACGACCACAGCTCGACAATGTCGGCGGGCACCGGGGCGTTTGCCGAGCTGTTGCGCCATCACGCACGTAGCTCGACACTCGCCTCCCCACGCGCCGGATTTGTCGAGCTGTGGTCGTAAACCCGGGCCGCGCCGGCCCGCACCCGGGCGCCCCCCGAGGCGCCCGATCCCCCGAGGCGACCGATTCCCGGCGTCAGACGAGGAGCGAGGACACGTCGCACCCATCCTCGGCCAACAGCGACCGGGGGACGATCGACTGCGCCTCGATCGCCAGCCCGACGACGTCCTGCCGCAGCGGGGGGAGGTGGATCAGCAGCAGCCGATCGACCTCGGCCTCCGCGGCCACGTCGGCTGCCTGGGCTGCCGAGCTGTGCACATCCTCGTTGAGCGGCGCGTCACTCGTGAACCACGCCTCGTGGGCGAGCGTGCCCACGCCCTGGACGAACGCGGCCGTGTCCGGGTCGTAGGCGGTGTCGGTGATCCAGCCCAGCGCGTCGCCGAAGCGCAGGCCGAGCGTCGGCGCGGAGTGGCGATCCTGACGGCGGGTCTCGATCCGGGTGCCCGCCAACTCGAACTCGCCGGCCGGAAGATCCCGGACCTCGATCTCCTGCTTCTCCAGCGAGACGGGGTGAAACGGCTCGTTCGAGAGCGGCGCGAGCAGCGTCGCCGTGGGGAGTCCGTACAGGGTCGCGCCCGGACCCCACACGGTCGCATCGGGGATCAGGCCGATCGCGGGGAGGTACGCCAGGCCGGAGACATGGTCGAGGTGGAAGTGGGTGAGCAGGATGTCGAGCCGCTCGACGCCGTCGAGCAGGGCGGGATTCTCAACCAGCCGGCCGGCGCCGGTGCCGGCGTCGATCAGGATCGCCGAGTTGCCATTGCGCAGCAGCGCGCACGCGGTGTGACGGTTGTGGGCGGGGAACCAGCCACCAGAGCCGAGGATGACGAGGCTTTCGAGGGGCACCTAGCCGGAGGATATGCCGAGAACGGCCCGCGCTCAGCGCCGGTCGTCACACAGCGCGCGCAGCCGTCGTCTCCGCCAGTTCGTCCCCCGCGACGCGCGCGTCGTCCGCCGCACGGGCGATCCGGCACAGCATCTCGTGCAGCTGCTTGCGCTCCGAGGCGTCGAGCGGGGCCAGCAGCTCGTCCTGGGCCTCGCGCGCGATCCGCCGGCCGCTGGAGAGCGTCTCGCGGCCCTGCTCGGTCAGGTGCAGGGCGTGGGCGCGGCGGTCGGTGGGATGCCTGCGCCGCTCGACCAGCCCATTCGCCTCCAGCTCGTCGATCGTCGACACCATCGAGCTGGGATCGATGCCGACGCTCTTGCCGAGGACGTGCTGGGTGATCGGGCCCTCGGCGTCGAGGACGTTGAGCACGCCCCACATCCGCAGATTGAGCCCGAGTGTCTCGAGCCGCTCGGTGAACCGCTTGCGCGCCACAGCGCCGATCCGATTGATCAAGAAGCCCGTGTGGCGCATCAGCGCCGCGTGGAGCCCGGGAATCGGTGGGGCGCCGTCAGACATTTGTCAGAAAGAAGGTAGCAGCGCGGTGAAATAGTTTGTGCCGCTAACTATCTGTCTGCCGCTGCGAAAGCGCGCGACCGGGCCCCGGTCGCTACCCTACCCCGGCTCATGTCCCTGACCGTGGTTGGATCGATCGCGTTCGACGCGGTCAAGACCCCGTTCGGCAGCCGCGAGAAGATGCTCGGCGGCTCGGCCGTCCACTTCGCGCTCGCCGCGTCGTTCTTCGACACGGTGCACGTCGTCGGGCCGGTCGGCGACGACTTCGGCGACGCCGAATACGAGGTACTGCGCAGCCGGGGCGTCGACACCTCGGACATCGAGCACGTCCCCGGCGGCAAGACGTTCTTCTGGGCCGGCGAATACGGCTGGGACCTCAACGACCGCGACACGCTCGACACCCAGCTCAACGTGTTCGCCGAGTTCGAGCCGAAGCTCTCCGAGCAGTCGCGCTCGGCGGAGGTCCTGTTCCTGGCCAACATCCAGCCTGACCTCCAGCGCCAGGTGCGGGCCCAGTGCGAGGCGGCGCGGTTCGTGGCCCTCGACTCGATGAACCTCTGGATCGAGACCGCGCGCGACTCCCTGATCGAGACCATCGGCGGGGTCGACTGCGTGCTGCTCAACGACGCCGAGCTGCGACAGCTGACCGAGCAGGCCAGCATCGTCGCCGCCGCCCGTCAGGTCCGCGAGTGGGGCCCGCAGGCCGTCGTGGTCAAGCAGGGGGAGTACGGGGCCGCGCTGTTGACCGAGGAGGGGTTCTTCGGCCTGCCCGCATTCCCGCTCGAGCAGGTGGTTGATCCCACCGGTGCCGGCGACTCCTTCGCCGGCGGGTTCATGGGCTATCTCGCCGCGCATCCCGATGAGGAGATCGACCACGAGATGCTCCGCCTGGCGATGGCCTACGGCACCGCGATCGCCTCCTTCAACGTCGAGGCGTTCGGCACCGAGCGAGTCGCCCAGCTGACCGCCGACGAGATCACGGAGCGCGTCTCCGAGCTGCGCCGGATCACCACGTTTGTGGACAAGCCAGTCGCTTTGCGCGGCTGACCGCTCGGTCGACGGAGCCCGTTCCGTCTACTAACCGGTTCTTTGCGGCCCGCTTGCCGGCTGTGGAAGGATGCCGGACTTCCCACGCTCATCTCGGGAGCGGGCGGGAGAAATCCACATGAAAGGACCGTGAATGACGCACGTCATGCACAGGCGCCGGGTGGCGGTTTTGGCTGCCGTGACCGGTGCCCTCGCGGTGGGTGGACTCGGGGCGGTGTCCAACGCATCTGCAGCAGGGGGGAGATCGGCCATTCGTGGCACACATCCGGAGTGGGCGGCGCCGTCACAACAGGTGACGCCGCAGGCCACCACCTCGGGCACGGTCAGTGCCCGGGTGTATCTCGCGGGCCGCGATCAGGCGGGGCTGACCAGCTTTGCGGCCGCGGTTTCGACGCCGGGCAACAAGCTGTACGGCAAGTACCTGACGCCGAGCCAGATGCAATCGCGCTACGGCCCCACCGACGCCCAGGTCACGGCGCTCAAGCAGTGGCTGACCGGCGCCGGGCTGACTGTGACCGCGGTCCACAAGAGCGTCGCCGGCTATATCGCCGTGACGGGCTCGCTGGCCGCGGCTCAGAAGGCCTTTGGCGTGACCTTCGGCAGCTATCAGGGGCCAGACAAGAAGACTGACCGGGCGCCCCAGCAGCAGGCCACCGCGCCGAGCTCGGTGGCGGACGCGATCCTGACGGTGACCGGCCTGGACACGGCGAGCCACAACGCGAAGCCGCTGGACACGCTGCCGCCCCCGGGACCGAACTACTGGGTAGCTCCGCCCACCTCGGCGTTCTACGGGCAGCGGATCGCGGACGACGAGCCGACCGCGTACGGCCATCACTGGCCGTGGGCGGTGACCGGCTACACCCCGAAGCAGGTGCGGGGCGCCTATGGCGTCGACAGCTCCGGGATGACCGGCAAGGGCCAGACGGTCGCGATCGTGGATGCGTTCGCGTCACCGACGATGGCCTCCGATGCGCAGAGGTACGCCAACGTGACCGGTGATCCCAAGGTCGCCAAGGGCCAGTACAAGCAGTACCTCCCGTCGACGTTCGATCTGACGGACGCGTGCGACGCGGCCGGCTGGTATGGCGAAGAGACGCTCGATGTCGAGTCGGTGCACGGCATGGCACCGGGCGCGAACGTCCGGTACGTGGCCGGCCAGGACTGCACGGATTCGTCACTCGACGACGCGTTGTCCTACATCGTCAACCACAAGCTGGCGAGCATCGTCAGCAACTCGTGGGGCGAGCCGTTCGACGACGCCAGTGACGGCGACGTCCTGACCCTGATCTTCAAGTCCGGTGCGGCTGAGGGGATCGGGTTCTTCTTCTCCTCAGGAGACAGTGGTTACGAGAGCCCAGCCGAAGATCCGTTCTCGGATCAGAGGCAGGTGGACTCGCCCGTGTCGAATCCGTGGGCGACGGGGGTCGGCGGCACCAGCGTCGCCATCGGCTCCTCGAACAACTACGAGTGGGAAACCTCGTGGGGAACGATGAACGACCCGCTGGCCTCGAACGGCAAGTCATGGCAGGACCCGCCGCCCGGCCCCTATCCGGCTGACTACGACGGATCCGGAGGCGGCGGCGTGAGCACGACGTACTCGCAGCCGTGGTACCAGCGGGGCATCGTGCCGTTCAAGCTCGCCACCCATCTTCCGGATGGGAGCACGAGCTCGACGGCGATGCGCGTCGTTCCGGACATCTCCGCGTACGCCGATCCCGGCACCGGATTCCTGGTCGGTCAGACGACCCTCCAGCCGGACGGGAAGACGTACAAGTTCTCGCTCAGCCGAATCGGTGGCACGAGCGTGGCCTGCCCGACGATGGCGGGCATCCAGGCCGACGCCCAGCAGGCCGCCGGCCACGCGCTCGGGTTCGCCAACCCGGCGATCTACCAGCGCTACGGGACGTCGGCCTACCACGACGTGACCGACTACCCGCAGGGCAACGGCGTGCGGCTGGCCGAGGTTCGGGACAACTACAGCGACCCGTACACGAAGGCACTGCCGCTCCTCGCCAATCTCCGGACGCTGGGGATCAACGGTGAGGGTGCGGACGCGCTGCCGGCGGTGCAGGGCTACGACGACGCCACCGGCGTCGGCTCGCCCCGAAACTACGTGCAGTCGTACCACTGAGATAGCGGTTGGGGGCGGCCCGATCTGGGCCGCCCCCGCCGTCTCGTACGTCCCAAGGGTGACGTGGCCGGCCCGTGAGGGGTGACAGCCGCGGACGATCGGGGTAGGATCGGGTCTCTCGTGACTTGGGGATTTCTTTGGATCATGATCGCGCTCAAGATCCCTCTGGCGGCGCTGATCTACCTCGTCTGGTGGGCGATCAAGCAGGAGCCTGAACCGACGTCGAACAACGACGACGACGGCGGCATCAAGCGCCGCCCACCGCACCCTCGCAAGCCGTTCCCGCGCCACCCGCGGCGCGGCCCCCACGGCGATCCGGCGCCGATGCCCCCGGCGCGCGTGCGCAGCGTCCGCGCCCGCGCTCGCACGCTCGACCACTAAACCCCGGAAGCATGGCGCCGATGAGCCGCACGGCCTCGAATGCCGGCGCGATCCGCGGGGGTCGCGCGCCCCACCAGCTGCCCCGCGGCCGCCACGGCCTGACGCGCGAGCAGGTCGCCGGAGCCCAGCGCGCCCGCATGCTCCGCGCGATCGCCGACGCGATGTCCGAGCGCGGTTATGTGGCCACGACCGTGGCCGACGTGATCGAGCGGGCCGGGACCTCGCGCGAGACCTTCTACCAGCAGTTCTCCTCCAAGCAGGACTGCTTCCTCGCCGCCTACGAGGTAGCCGCGGCGGCGATCCTGGCCGAGCTCGAGCGTCAGGCCAACTCGGAGGGCACCCCGCTCGAGCGCTTCGAGCGCGCGCTCGATGCCTACCTGACCGCGCTCGCCGCCGAGCCCGAGTTCGCGCGGTTGTTCATGGTCGAGGTGTACTCCGCGGGCGACGACGTGCTCCGCCGGCGCGAGGAGATCCAGCGGCGGTTCACCCAGTTGGTGATCGACGGGCTCGGGGCTCGCAACAGCGCCGAGCGCTTCGCCTGCGAGGCGCTCGTGGCGGCGGTGATCACGCTCGTCACGGCGCGGCTGGCGGCGCGCGACGCCGATGGGCTGCGCGAGCTCAAGCAGCCGATCGTGGGCCTCGTCGCCGAGGCGCTCGAGCGCATCGACCGCGTCGGCGCCTGAGATCCGCCCGCGCTGGCAGACTTGCGCCCCATGTCCGACGCTCCCGCCTCGGTCCTGTCCGACGGAACGATCCTGCAGCTCGTGCAAGAGGGCCGGATCAAGATCGAACCGTGGGACCCCAAGCTGGTCCAGCCGGCCAGCGTCGATCTGCGCCTTGGCGACTCGTTCCGGGTGTTCCACAACCACCGCACCTCAGCGATCGATCTCCGTGATCCGCCCGCGAACCTGACCGAAGAGGTCACCGTCCCCGCCGAGGAGTCGTTCGTCATCCACCCCGGCGAGTTCTGCCTGGGCCGCACCCTCGAGTGGGTCGAACTCCCCGACGACATCGTTGCGAGGATCGAGGGAAAGGCTCTGGCCCTCTCCACGCCGGTCCCGACGCCTGACGGTTGGACGACGATGGGGGAGCTTCGCCCGGGCAAGTGGGTGTTCGACGTCGAAGGCCACCCGACGCCAGTCGTCGCGGTCAGCGACACGATGGTCGGACGGCCATGCCGAAACGTCACGTTCTCCGATGGAACCTCGATCGTCGCCGACGTCGACCATCTCTGGCAGGTCTGGACGCGGGAGGACCGCAGCCGCCGCGGCCGCCCGAGCGTCGTCTCGACGGGCGAGATCGAACGCACGCTCAGATACGGCCGGACCGAGTACAACCACCACGTCGTTCAGGCGCTCCCGGTCGAGTACCCGTCGAAGGACCTGCCGATCGACCCGTACGTCCTGGGTGCGTGGCTCGGCGACGGGACGAGCACGAAGTCCGAGATTACGTCGATCGACCAGCCGATCCTGCAGGAACTTGTGCTCGCCGGCGAGGCGGTGCGCCCCGCGACGAATCCCCTCGCCTACCTCGTCGGCGGCACCGGCCACACGCGTGATCCGCGCACCGGCCGCTACGTGGGCAACGGCTCTCTGCGCAGTCGCCTTCGCAACCTGGGGCTCCTCGGCAACAAGCACATCCCGCGGGACTACCTCCAGGCGAGCGTCGAGCAGCGTCGCGCTCTGCTCGAGGGAATCATGGACACCGATGGCTACGTCGACGTCTACAGCCGCTGCGACGTGACCACGGTCAGCCGAACCCTCGCCGAGGACTACCGCGAGCTGATCGCGAGCCTCGGTTACAAGCCGGTGGTGGCGGAGAAGCTCGCCACGCTCTACGGCAAGGTCTGTGGCATGCGCTACGAGGTCCAGTTCACGCCGCACGAGCGCGTGTTCCGGCTGCCGCGCAAGGTGGCGCGTCAGAAGCTCCTGCAACGCTTCCACATGGGTCGGGCGATCACCTCCGTGACCGAGTGCGAGAGTGTCCCCGTGCGCTGCATCGAGGTCGGATCCCCCGATGGGGTATTCCTGGTGAGCCGCTCTTTTATCCCCACTCACAACAGCAGTCTTGGCCGTCTCGGGTTGATCGTCCACGCCACCGCCGGCTTTTGCGACCCCGGGTGGCAGGGGACGCTGACGCTCGAGCTCAACAATCTGACCCGGGTCCCGATCAAGCTCACGCCGGGCCTGCCGATCGCCCAGCTGTCGTTCATGACGCTCGACCGGCCGGCTCAGCGGCCGTACGGGAGCCCCGGCCTGGGAAGCCACTATCAGGGCCAGCGGGCAGCGACTGAGTCGCGCTACGAGGGCGTTCCGGAATCGCGCACGATTGGATAGGCTCGCGCCCGCATGCTCCACCTGATCCTCGCCGAAGCAGAGCCGTCGAAGGTCCCGTTCTATATCGCCGGCGGGGCGTTTGCCGTGTGGGCGGTGGTGCTGGCCTCGATCGGTCTCACCCGCCCGAGCTTCCCGTACCACGTCCGCGGGCAGCGCACGGTGATCGGGATCAGCTTCGTGCTGCTGGTCGCCTCGATCGCGACCGCGATCGCTACCAGCAAGTAGCGCCAGCTTCTCGCGGCCACCCTCCGGGTATTAGAGTGGTCTGGTGGTCGCTCTGCTCGGCCTCGCGCGGAGAGACCATGAACGCCCCACCCGCGCGAGAGGAGTGCGATGACCACGGAGACCAAGGAGAAGCAGGACGGCGCCGGCGCATCCGACGGCAAGGAAACGCTGACGATCACCGACAACCGGACCGGCAAGCAGTACGAGATCCCGATCGAGGACGAGACGATCCGGGCGACCGAGCTGCGGAACATCAAGGTCAACGACGACGACTTCGGCCTGATGACCTACGACCCGGCGTACATGGCGACCGCCTCGTGCCGCTCGGCGATCACTTTCATCGACGGCGAGAAGGGCATCCTCGAGTACCGGGGCTACCCGATCGAAGAGCTCGCGGAGAAATCCTCCTACCTCGAGGTCGCCTACCTGCTGATCCACGGCTCGCTGCCGACCCAGCAGCAGCTCGACGAGTGGACGCACGAGATCACGATCCACACCTTCGTGCACGAGAACGTCAAGGAGTTCATGCAGGGCTTCCGCTACGACGCGCACCCGATGGGGATGTTGCTGGCGTCGGTCGGAGCGCTCTCGACCTTCTATCCCGAGGCGAGCGCGACCAAGGACGAGGAGGTCCGCTATCTCCAGGTGATCCGGCTGCTGGCCAAGATGCCCACGCTGGCGGCGTTCTCCTACCGCCACAACCGCGGCATGCCGTACGTATATCCCGACAACGACCTCAGTTACCCGGGCAACTTCCTGTCGATGATCTACAAGGTCGCCGAGCTCAAGTACGAGCCCGACCCGCGGATCGAGCGCGCGCTCGACATCCTGTTCATCCTCCACGCCGACCACGAGCAGAACTGCTCGACGAGCGCGGTCCGGAGCGTGGGGTCATCGCAGGTCGACCCCTACTCGGCGATCGCCGCCGGAGTCGCCGCGCTATACGGGCCGCTGCACGGTGGCGCCAACGAGCAGGTGCTGAAGATGCTGCGGCGGGTTGAGACCAAGGACAACATCTCGGACTTCGTCAAGGGCGT
>DASXOS010000094.1:0-37263 GCA_036494115.1 Solirubrobacteraceae bacterium
TGGTTGACGACCGCGACCACGGCCTCGATCCGCTCGAGGTACTCCGCGTACTCGGGCACGTCCGTCCGCGAGGGCATGAGCTGGGCGATGAACGTCACCTTCTCGCGGAACTCGGGGTGCTGCTCGAGGAACACGTCGAACGCGCTGAACCCGCGCAAGACGTTCTTCGACAGGTCGGCGCGGTCGACGCGCAGGATCAGGTGGTCGCGCCGCCGGCGCAACAGCTCGTCCTCGAACTCCCGGGTGCGGTCGCGCGCGCCCACCCCCTCCACGGCATGGCAGTCGATCGGCAGCGGGTACGCCCGGACCCACACCTCGCGCCCGTCGCAGTGGACGACGCCACCCTCGTGGTCGACCTCGAGCCCCAGCAGGTCCTCGCAGCACTGGAGGAAGTTGCGGCGGTACGAGCGGGTGTGAAATCCGATGATGTCGTTGGACAGGATCCCGTCGTAGATGTCGCGGCGCATCTGCGAGGGCAGCACCCGCCAGGAGTCCGACTGGCTCCAAGGGATGTGGATGAAGTGGTGCAGGAACGCGTCGGGGCGCTCGCGGCGGATCAGGCCCGGCAGCGTGTACAGGTGGTAGTCGTGGGCCATCACCACGGGGCGCTCGACGTCCTCGATCTCGTCGAGCACCGCCCGGGCGAGGTCCTCGTTGACGGCGTTGTAGCCGAACTCGAACGCCTCGGTCTCGTTGCGGCGGATGTCCGGCGCGTTCGACAGGTCCCACAGGTAGTGCTGGATGAACCACAGCATCGGGTTGGCGATGATGTTGTAGAAGCGGTCGTAGGCCTCGGGATCGGAGGCGACCAGCTTCACGTTGTATTCGTCGCCGTCCGGCGATTGGACGGGGAACGGCCGCCCGTCGTGCTCTTCGGCCGCCTCGATGTCCTCGTCGGTCATCGCCGACGCCACCCAGGTCACCTCGCGGTGCGAGGCCAGTCCGATCAGCGCCGTCACCAGCCCGCCCGTGCCCCGCTTGACCGAGCCATCGGGCTGGAAGGTCACGGGCCCGCGATTCGAAACCAGGAACAGTGGCGATTCACTCATCGCCCGGTGCCTGCCCGAATCCAGACCATCACAACCGCGTCAGACCTCCAACTGCTCGAACAACGCCAACCAGTCTCGCAGCAATCGCGGTGTGAGGAAGTGCTGGCGGGCAAATTCCTTGCCCGCCCGCCCCAGCCGTTTGCCGAGGGAGGGGTCCCGCAGGATCTCCAGCGAGCGTTCCGCGCATTCCTCGACGGTCGAGACGAGGAAGCCGGATTCGGCGTCCTGGACCTGGAGCGGGATCCCGCCGACGTCGCCACCGATGAACGGCCGGCCCTTCCACAGCGCCTCGGTGACGGTCAGCCCGAACCCCTCACGGATCGACTTCTGGATGACGACGTCGCAGTGCGACTGGAACGCGTTGACCTCGATCGCGCCCACGTTGTTGAGATTGTTGAGGATGTGGATGTCCGGATCGCCGTCGGCGTGCGCCACCGTGGCGTTGAAGTAGTCCCAGCCCTCGGGATCGTCGGTGGCCATCGAGCCGACCAGCGCCAGCTGCACCTCCGGGATCTGGGCCTTGACGATCCGGTAGGCGTCGATCACGCCGAGCGGGTCCTTCCAGGGATCGAACCGGGACACCTGGCAGATCAGGGGCCGGTCCACGTCGATGCCGAACTGGCCGCAGATGTAGACGGCGTCCTCCGGGGCGAAGGCCATGTTCTTCGGCGCCAGCGGATCGATCGCGGGCGGGACGATGTGAGCCCGGCCGTCCATCCCGGCGGGCACGTAGGACTCGGTGTGGAAGACGGCCGCGGGATACGGGTCGAGGTACGGGAGCAGTCGCTCGACCGTGAACGGGTTCGGCGTCGAGAGGTCGATGTGGCAGCGCCACACCCAATGCCTGGCCTTCTCGCCGACGAGCGAGCACAGGGCCGCGGGCTGGGGGTCGTGGACGATGCACACGTCCCAGCCCTCGGACAGCTCCCGGGCGTTGATCTCGTTGTACCGGCACCAGGTGTCCCACTGTTCCTCGGTCAGGTCCTGAGGATTGCCCTGGAGCGCGTTGTGCATGATCTTGGTGGCGTTGAAGAACTCCTCGCGCCCATAGATCACCTGCCACTCGACGTCGAGCCCGACGTCGGCCATCAGCGGCACCAGCGTGTAGAGGATCTCCGAGACCCCGCCGCCGAACGCGGTGGCGGAGACGTGCAGGATCCGCTTGCCCTTCAGTCGCTCGGCCCGCTCGCGGATGTCTTCCACGAGCTGGCGGCCGACGATGCTGGCGTAGTCGGAGAGGTGTTTCTGGGCGACGGCGACGGGTTGGAGCATGGTCCCGGCGCGGAAGATACAGACGCGGGTCAGATTGCGGACCGCGAGGTCCGCAATCGCGCGATTCCGGCATCCACGGCTTCGACGAGCGCGGCGTGAAGCGTCGGGTTGGCGGCAGAAATGGACGACATCTGGAACTCGTGGCCTGAGCCGAGGAGACGGTGGCGATCGAGCGGTGCGCCCCAGCCGTCGCTGACCACGCCACCCGCCTCGCGCAGGCACAGCCACGGCGCGGCCAGGTCGTAGGGCGAGTTGTTGAGCACCTCGCCCCCGCCAATCCTCTCGAACTCCTCACGCAAGCCGGGTACGTCATCGATCATCCGCGACCCGACCTCGATCACCGCATCGAGCTGCCCGGTGACGATCCGGGTCATCGAGAACGCCTGCGAACCGAGCTCGAACACGCCGCCGCCGACCGAGGAGGCGTCGATCAGGTCTCCGAGCACCTCGACGACCGCGCGCGAAGGGCGTCCCCGGAATCCGTAGGACCAGAACATGCGTCCGACGTCGGCCGCAGCGGCGTTCACCGCCACCGAGCGTGACGACCGCACCCCCTCACCCCGCACGGCGAGGTACCAGTCACCGGACTTGATCTCGACCACGCAGCCGAGTTCGACGTCGGCCATCGTCGGGTCGCCGCCAGCGAGCGGCGCGAGCGCCACCGCCACGCAGGCCGACTCGAGCCCGGCCATCGCCGGCCGTGTGCCGTCGATCGGGTCGACCACGAGCACGAAATCGGCACCAGCGGGTGCGACCAGGCCCCGGTCCTCGGAGTAGAACGCCGTCCGCGGGGCCCGCTCGGCCACGAACTCCTCGAGCAGCTGCTCCGCCTCCTCATCGACCGCGAACGTCACGTCACCGCCGGCGCCTCCGCCGGCAACGGCACGCCCCGAGTGCGCGCCGAGCGAGGGGAGCACGCGTTCGCGGAGCGCCAGCGCCAGGTCCAGCACCAGATCGCGTCGTGCGTCAACCGTGTCCATAGGACGGCATTGTGAAGATGAGAAGATCAGAGGCATGAGTCATCCGAACGTGTTCGACGCAGACTTCCATTACGACGACAGCGATCCGAGCGGCTACCGCTCGGGCCAGGCGCGGGTCGGGAGGCAGGCCGGCGAGCGCGAGAACGTGGTCAAGCTGTTCGAGCTGCCCGCCGGAGAGGCGCTGTGTCCGTACCACTACGAGTACGTGGAGGAGTGGCTGATCGTGCTTGCGGGCGACGGTGTCACGATCCGCACGCCGGACGGCGAACAAACCCTGGCCAACGGCGCGCTCGTGTGCTTCCCGTCCGGACCCGCCGGCGCCCACAAGGTGATCAACCGTGGTACCGCGGCCGCCCGCGTCCTGATGTTCTCGAGTGCTCGCGAACCATCGGTCGCCGTCTACCCCGACAGCGACAAGGTCGGCGTCTGGAGCGGCAACGACGCTGACACCTTCAGGTTCCGCCGCAGGGACGCCGACGTCGACTACTGGGCCGACGAATTCTAATTCTCGTGGCCGACCGGCAGCTCGAGTGTGAACACCGTGTCGCCCGGCTCCGACGCCACCGACAGATGACCTGACATCCGCTCGGCGAGCTCGGAGGCGATGGCCAGCCCGAGGCCTGAGCCCTGGGCGTCGTCGGCGGTGTAGAAGGGCTCGAAGATCCGCGGCATCGACTGATGGTCGACGCCCTCGCCGTTGTCGCGGACGGCCAGCTTGACCTCGCCGTCCTCGTGTCCTGCGGTGACCGTGATCCGGGTGCCGGGTGGGGTGTGGGTGAGGGCGTTGTCGATCAGGATCCGCACGATCTGGGCCACCCGGACCGGATCGCAGATCGCGTCGAGGCGCCGCGGCAGGCGCAGCTCCAGATGGGAGTCGTGTTGGACCAGCGTCGGCTCGAACTCGCCGGAGACGGCGCGGGTGAGCTCGCCGAGGTCGACCTGTTCTTCGCGGAGCTCGAGCGAGCCCGCCTCCAGCTTCGACAGGTCGAGGAGGTCGACCGAGAGCTTGCGCAGACGCTCGGTCTGATCACGGACCTGATCGAGGAACCGGCGCCGGGTCTCCGGGTCCAGCGTGTCGTCCTCGAGCAGCTCGACGAAGCCGCCGAGAGAGAAGATCGGGGTGCGCAGCTCGTGCGAGGCGGTGGCGATGAACTTCTTACGGGCCGAGTCGAGCTGGGCGAGCTGGCGCTGCATCTCATTGAACGCCAGCGCGAGCTGACCGAGCTCGTCGGTCGTGTCGACGCGGATCGGGTGCTCGAAGTCGCCGGCGGCGATCTGCTTGGCCGCACGCTCGAGCCGCTTCACCCGCTGGCTGATCGCCCGCGCCACCAGGTAGCCGCCGACGAGCGCCAAGAGCAGCGCGATCCCGCCTGCCACCAGGATCTCGTGCCGGACGGTCGAGACGTTGCGGAGGATGTCGGCGACCGGCGCGGAGTAGGCGATCACCCCGGCGACCCGACCGCCGAAGAACACTGGAATCGCGGCCTCGGCCATCGTGCCCTCGTGCGTGCTCTCGGTCGCGGTGGCGGTCCGACCGGTGCTGGCCGCCCGGAGTGCTGCCGGCAGCCGCAGACGAGCCGACCCGGTCCCGCTCGAGTCCGCCTGCAGCGACAGCTGCGGTCCCCCGGGCGCCACCGCGGTCGAGACCGACAGCAGCGTCACCCGGTCGCCGGAGCGCGCGCCGGCCGTGCGCACGAACTGGTGGACCCGCGACGCCGGCTCGGAGCTGCCGACCGTCCGCGCGATCGGTCCCGAGGTGCGATGGGCGGCTCCAGCCAGCTCGCCCAGCTTGTCGTGGATCAGCCGCGTCTGGAGGCCCGGGCCGACATACAGATAGAGGGCCGCGATCGCGATGCACGTGATCCCGAAGAACACCAGCGCAAGGCGGTTGCGCAGGGAGATGCGCAGCTTGGGCATCGGCGATCAGGGCTCGGTGTCGCGGAAGCGGTACCCGACGCCGCGGACGGTCATGAGGTACTTCGGATCCTTGGGCTCCTGCTCGAGCTTCTCGCGCAGATGCCGGATGTGGACATCGATCGTGCGCGGGTCGCGATAGGCGCTGTCGCCCCAGATCCGCGCCAACAGCATGTCCCGCGTGAAGACGCGGCCGGGGGCGCGGGCCAGCGCGGACAGTATCTCGAACTCGACGAATGTGAGCTCGGCGTCGTCGCCGCGCACGCGGACGGTCCGCTTGGGGAAGTCGATGCGCAGCTCCTCGACCTCGAGCGGAGCCTCGTCGGGATGGGTCTCCGCCGGCCGGCTCATCTCGGCCCGCCGTAGCGCCGCCTTGATCCGGCTCGAGAACTCGCGCAGCGAGAACGGCTTGGTGATGTAGTCGTCGGCGCCGATCTCCAGCCCCACGACCTTGTCGATCTCCTCGGACTTGGCCGTCAGCATGATGATCGGCACCGAGCTGCGGCTGCGCAGCCGGCGGCACACCTCGAGGCCGTCGATCTTCGGGAGCATCAGATCGAGCACGACCAGGTCGAAGGTCTGCTCGTCGAAGCGATCGAGCGCCTGGCGGCCGTCCGTCGCCTGCACGACGTCGTATCCGTCACGGCGCAGGGGATAGGAGAGCAGCGTCTGGATCGACTGCTCATCGTCCACGAGCAGGATGCGCGCTGATCGATCGGCTGCCACGGGTGTCTCTCCTAAAGGCATCAACTGCGCCCCTAGCTGGGGAAAAGAGTAGTGGCGAACTCCGCATGTTCCTGAAGAATCCGGTGCGAAACCGGCTGATTGTTCGCCTAATCTCTAGACGATGCTCGATCCGCGGATCTACCGGATGGGTCTGATCGCGGTGGCGGTGGGGGTGATCCTCCTCGCGTTCTCGTTCGACGATCAGCCGGGCCCGGTGGGCACAACATTGCCGCCCGAGGCGTTCAACGGCCAGAACGCCTACCGAAACATGGAAGGCCTGGCCAAGAAGTTCCCAGACCGCAGTCCGGGTTCGCCCGGGGATAACGCGCTCGCCGGGGCCCTCGGCAAGGCGCTGCACCGAGACGGGTTCGCGGTGAGCACGCGGATCGCCTCGGCGCATACGGCCGACGGAACCCGCGACCTGGAGACGGTCACCGCCGCCCGCCCGGGGCTGAAGAGCAGCGGCATCGTGGTCGTCTCACACCGCGACTCGCGATCCCCAGGCGACCCAGCAGGCCTGTCGGGTACCGCGGTGATGCTCGAGCTCGGGCGAGTGCTCGCCGGCGAGACCCAGAACCGGTCGCTGGTGCTCGTCTCCACCAGTGGCTCGCTGGGCTCGGCTGGGACAACCCAGCTCGCCAAGTCCCTCGGGACCCAGGTCGACGCGGTGATCGTCCTCGGCGATCTGGCCGGGTCAGAGCTGCGCGAACCCGTGGTGGTGCCCTGGTCGGGCGGCCAGCAGGTCGCGCCACCGATCTTGCGCAACACGATCACCTCGGCCGTCTCGACGCAGGCCGGCCTGTCCGGTGGACAGACGAGCCTGCTCGGGCAGCTTGCCCACCTCGCGGTGCCGCTGTCGATCACCGAGCAGGGCCCGTTCGGCGCCGCCGGCCATCCCAGCGCGCTCGTGTCGCTGTCAGGACAGCGCAGCCCGAACTCCGACCAGACCGTCACCGACGCGGGGAGGATCACCGGGCTGGGACAGGCGATGCTCCAAACGGTCAACTCGCTCGACGGCGGACCATCGGTGCCGGCGCCCACCCCGTATCTGCTGTTCAGCGGGAAGGTGGTCCCGCCCTGGGCGGTCAAGTTGTTCGTGCTCGCGCTGATGATCCCCGTGCTCTTGACGACGATCGACGGGCTGGCCCGGGCCCGGCGGCGCGGGTACCCGATCCTGCGCTGGATTCTGTGGGTGCTCGCGGGCGCGCTTCCGTTCGTGGTGGCGGCCCTGATCGTGCTGGCGGCGAAGCTCGTGGGCCTGCTTGGGACCGCGCCTCCAGCGCCCGTCGGCGCCGGGGAAGTGCCGCTCGGGAGCTCCGGGATCGTGGTGCTGGCGCTCGTCGCCGTGGCGATCGTGGGATTGCTGTTTGCCCGCGGGCCGCTCCTCCGATTGCTGACCGGGGGGCGCGAGCTGGGCTCGCCGGGCAATCCGGGCGCCGGCGCCGCCGTGCTCATCGTGATGTGCGTGGTGACGCTCGCGATCTGGCTGCGCAACCCGTACGCGGCGGCGTTGATCGTGCCCGCGCTGCACCTCTGGATGTGGGTGCTCGATCCACAGAAGCGGATCCCTCGCCCGGCGGCGACGGTTCTGATGCTGGCTGGCCTCGCGCTACCGGTTCTCGTCGTCCTGTACTACGCCCGCACCTTCGGCCTCGGTCCAATCGACGGCGCCTGGACCGGCGTCCTGACACTGGCCGGTGGGTACGTTGGGCTGGTGGCGGTGTTGGTCTGGAGCCTATTGCTGGGGTGCCTTGCCAGCGCGGTCTCGATCGCGGTTCGCCGGCCCCGCCCCGAGCGCCTGAGCCAGGATGAGGTCGAGGTCACGATGCGGGGGCCGGTCAGCTATGCCGGGCCCGGGTCCCTTGGAGGAACGAAGTCCGCCCTCAGGCGGTGACGACCATGCGACGGCTGATCCGCGACATCTCGTCCGTCCTGATCATCTCCGGCGCCCTGCTCGTCGCGGACGCCGCCGTGACGTTGCTTTGGCAGGAGCCGATCACCGCCGTGATCGGCAAGATCAAACAGGGCGAGGTCAACAAGAAGTTCCTCAGCTACTCGAGCGCGCCGCTCACCCCCTTCGACCGCCACACCGTCGCCAACCTGGCCACGATGAGCCAGCGGATCACGTTCCTGGCGCGGCAGGAGACTCGCCGGGTCGGGACAGGAGACGCGATCGGCAAGATCGACATCTCGAGGATCCACGCCGTCTACGACGTCGTGCAGGGGACCGACACGTCGAGCCTCGAGAAGGGCCCCGGCCACTATCCGTCGACCGCGCTGCCCGGGCTCGGGCAGACGGTGGCGATCGCCGGTCACCGCACCACCTACCTCGCGCCGTTCCGCCACATCGACGCGCTCAAGCCCGGCGACAAGATCGTGGTGACGATGCCCTATGCCAAGTTCACCTACGTCGTCCAGTACCACCAGATCGTGAAGCCGACGGCGCTGTGGGTGACCAAGAACAAGGGCTACGACCGGCTCGTGCTGTCGGCCTGCAACCCGCTGTACAGCGCCGCTCAGCGGATCATCGTGTTCGCGCGGCTGCAGGAGACGCAGCCGCTCGCCGCAGCCCGCGCGTCAGCCTGATCCGCAGCCGCTCACGGCCCCCCGCACAGCCCAACAAGCGTCGAGATTTAGGCTTGATCCGGCGCGGTCACGGGTATTCGCAGGAATAGCCCCTTTCCGATCAAGTTCCGCTGTTTTTAGGGGTATTTCCGTCCACCTGGGAACCATCGCGATGAATCTCGCACCGTCGTTGCCGATTCAGGAGCTGCCCCCAATGGCCGCGTCCCACGAGAAGAAAGTGTCCGACATCAAGGAAGAGATCGAGCAGGGGTCCTACAACGTGGACCCGAAGGAGGTCGCAGACGCGATCCTCCGGCGGCTGCGCGAGCAGCTGGTGCTCGCCGGCACTTCGAAGCCCTGCATCCCGAGCGGGCGCTGACCCGACTACAGGGTGTGCTCGTAGCCTGAGAGCGCGCCGCCGGCTTCGCCATCGGTGAACTCGAGCCCGGCCGGTCCCTCGACGACCCGGCCGACCGGAGTCAGCGCCAGCGGCGCGACCGCGGCGGTGGCTGCAGACAGGGCCGGTGGCGCGACGCACACGCACAGCTCGAAGTCCTCGCCGGCGCTCGCCGCCAGGGCTTGCGGATCCACCCCGAGTACCTCGGCCACCGGCGTGACGCCGGCATCGAGGGGCAGCGCCGCCAGCGACAGTTCGATCCGCACGCCGCTGCCCAGCGCCAGATGCTGTGCGTCGGTGGCGATCCCGTCCGAGACGTCGATCATCGCCCGGACCCCCGCGCGGGCCAGGGCGGCGCCCGCCGCCAGGCGCGGCTCCGGATTGGCATAGCGAGCCACGAGGCCCTCGCTGGCCGCGAGCGAGGCGCGCCCCTCAATCACGGCCAGCCCGGCGCCCGAGCCGCCGAGCGCGCCCGTGACTGCCACGACGTCGCCCGCCACCGCGCCGTCACGCCGTATGAGCAAGGCTGGATCCTCGGCCCACCCGACGACCGTGAAGGACACGGTCAGCGATGCGGCGCCGGTGACGTCGCCGCCGGCGATCGTCACGCCGAGGCGCGAGGCCAGGGCCTGTGCCCCACGGGCAATGCCCAGGGCGTGCGACGCCTCGCTGCCTCCGGGAAGCCCGAGCAGCAGGTATGCCTCACCCGCCTCGGCACCCATCGCGGCGAGGTCGGAGAGAGCCGCGGCCAGGGCGCGATGGCCGATCTGCTCGGCCGTCAGCTGCTCTGACCGGAAATGGATCCCGTCGACCATCGCATCGAGCGACGTGACGGCGTAGCCGCCGGCGCGCACGACGGTGGCGTCGTCGCCGATCCCGCGCAGCACGCGGTGCGACCCCGATTCCGAGAAGATCTCGGCCAACCCCTCGATCAGGTCGAGCTCGCGCATCGCGCCGGCCTTCGCGGGCCCCGGCCGCTCAGCGGTGGCGGTAGACGATGCGGGCCCGGTCGAGGTCGTAGGGAGAGAGCTCGACCCGCACCCGATCCCCGGGGAGGATCCTGATCCGGAACCGGCGCATCTTGCCCGCCACGTGTCCCAGGACGACACGGTCCATGTTGTCGAGCTTGACGCGGAACATCGCATTCGGCAGGGCCTCGACGACCTCGCCTTCGAGTTCGACTTTCTCTTCCTTGGGCATCAGATGACGGGTTTCAGTGAGGTTGCTCCGGGCATGGGAAAGCGGCCGGAGGCCCAGAGAAAGCTAGCAGCAGGGGTCTTAATGACGCTTGATCCCGCCGCCGCCGCTGACCGGTCCGCCGTGACCGGTTCCGAAGCCGGGCGGCTGCCCGTTCCCGTTGCCCCCGCCACCGTTGCCGTTGCCGTTGCCGTTGCCATGGCCGACCTTCCCAGGACCGGGCTGCGGCGGATGTGCGAACAGCGACGGGTTGTTGTACTGGCTGGTGGGGCCACCGCCGGTGGCGATCCCGCTGCCGCCGGAGCCGCCGGCCCCGCCGGTGCCCGGCTTGCCGCTCGCCGAGTAGTGCCCGACGAACGCCGTGCCGTGGAATGGGTCGGTGGGCTGGGCGAAGTCGCCGCAGTACCCGTCGCGCGCGTACTGCATGTAATCGCGCCAGATCGGCGCGGCGAGCGTGCCGCCGAACCCGGGGCCGAGCCCGTTGACGTCGTTCATCGACTCGGTTGAGTTCGGATACCCGACCCACACCGATGTCGCCATCTGCGGCGTGTAGCCCACGAACCAGGCGTCGGTGTAGTTGCTGGTCGTGCCCGTCTTGCCCGCCGCCGGGCAGCCGTAGTTGGCCGAGGTGCCGGTGCCGCTCTGGATGACGGTCTTCAGGGTCTGATCGGCCGTATACGCCTCGCCGTCCGGGAACACCCGCTTATGTGCCGGGTCGCCGAGGTTGACCGTGCTGCCGTCCGGGAACTCGACCTTGGTGATCGCGGTGGGGGCAATGTGGCTGCCGCCGTTGGCGAGCGTCGCGTAGGCGTCGGCCATCTCGAGCGGAGAGACGCCGATGCGCAGGCCGCCGATGCCCTCTGCGGGGAGCGCGTCGAGATGTGAGGTGATCCCCATCGAGTACGCCGTGCTGCGGACCTTCTCGGGGGTCATGTCGGCGTCGAGCTGCGCGAACACGGTGTTGTCCGACTCGGTCGTCGCCTTGGTGACGCTGATCGTCCCCAGGTAGCTGTGCTCCGAGGTCTGCACGTGGTAGGTCGGATAGCTCGGCAACCACCCTGGGAGCAGCTCGTGCGAGTTGTAGAACGTCTGGTTCGGGTCGCCGTGGTAGTCGTGGATCAGTGTCATCAGCACGAACACCTTGAACGCGGAGCCCGTCTGCCGGTGGGATTGGGTGGCGTAGTCGAAGTTCGTCTGGTTGTAGGTCGACGAGGTGGCCATCGCCAGGATGTGCCCGTTGTGGGGGTCGATGCTGACCAGTGCAGCCGCCGGGTCGCCGGGTTGGCCCTCGTTGGCGAGGATCGCGTTGCGCGCCTGCGTCTGCCGCTTGAGGTCGATCGTGGTGTAGACCTTCAGCCCGCCCTTCTCGATCGTGGCCTTTCCAAAGCGATCGATCAGCTGCCGGCGCACGTAGTCGAAGACGTACGGCTCGACGACCTTCCCGTAGGTCGTGTTGGGGTGGATCTCGAGCGGCGCGTGGTCGGCCGCCACCGCCTGCTGGTAGGTGATGTAGTGCGACGCGACCATCGCCGTCAGCACCTCGTGGCGGCGGCCCTTGGCCAGCTTCGGATCCTGGAACGGGTTGTATTCGGACGGCGCCTGGGGAAGGCCGGCCAGCAGCGCCGCCTGGGCCAGGGTCAGGTGGTAGACGGGCTTGTTGAAGAACATCTCGGATGCCGCATCGACGCCGATCGCGGTCTGCCCACCGACCGTCCCGTACGGAACGTCGTTGAGGTACTGGCCGAGGATCCACGTCTTGGAGTGCCTGCGCTCCAGCTCGTCGGCCAGCTTCGCCTCGATGATCTTGCGCTTCAGCGAGCGGGTGTCGGCCAGCTGGTCGGGCAGGTAGATGTTGCGAACGAGCTGCATCGTCAGCGTCGATCCGCCCTGGATGTCCTTCCCGCCGTTGAACGCGTCCTTGACCGCCGCGCGGACGATGCCCTCGGGATCGATCCCGCCATGGGTCCAGAACCGGCGATCCTCGATCGCCACGGTGGCGCGCTTGAGGACCAGCGGGATTCGGTCGTTGTGCACGACCGTGCGCAGGATGTCCGAGTGGATGAAGCCGAGCCTCGTCCCGTCGGCGGCGAACACCTCGGAGACCTGGCCGGGATCCCGCGGCTTCAGACCCTGGATGTCGGGAGCCGAGTCAGCGGTGTCCACGACCCAGCCGACCAGGCCGAGCACGCCGATTCCGATTGCCGCGACGAACACCAGCGTCGTGATGACCACGGCGCGGGCCGCGGGGGATCCGCGGTTGCGCCGGCGGCGCTTCTGTCGTTCGCGTCGGCTCATCGAGGGCTGTCAGGGCGTGGGGGCACGGGTGCTCTGCGAGCGTTCATCGACCCCGGAAGCAGACGAGTCAGTGTAGCTCGGACCGTGTTTCGGCCCGCCGGTATCCGGTCCTGCAACGATGGGCGGGTGAAGGCGGTGTTGCTCGACGCGCTGGGCACGCTCGTGCGCCTCGAACCGCCGGCGCCGCGCCTGCGGGCGCACCTCGCGCCGCTCGGCATCGAGGTCACCGAGGAGCAGGCAGCCGCGGCGATCGCGGCCGAGATCCGCTACTACCGCTCGCATCTCGAACTCGGCCGTGACGCTCGCACCCTGGCCCAGCTCCGCCGCGACTGCGCCGAGGCGCTCGCGGCAGCGCTGCCGGCCACTCCGGCGACGCAGGCGCTCGACCTCGACGCCCTGACCGCAGCGCTGCTGGCGTCATTGGAGTTCACGGCGTTCGACGACGTGCGGCCGGCGCTCACGGCGTGGCGCGAGCGGGGGTTGCGCCTCGTGGTGGTCAGCAACTGGGACGTATCGCTGCACGAGGTGCTGGGTCGGCTCGGGATCACGTCCCTGCTCGACGGGATCCTGACCTCCGCGGAAGCCGGCGTGAGCAAGCCGTCCGCGGCGATCTTCGAGCGCGCGCTGCGCCTGGCGGGCAGCGGCCCCTCCGAGGCGGTGCACGTCGGCGACAGCTTCGCCGAGGACGTGGTCGGGGCCCGGGCCGCCGGCATCGAGCCAGTGTTGATCGTGCGCGGCGCTGCCGCGGCACCAACCGGGGTTCGGACGATCACGAGCCTCCGTGAGCTGGACCCCGCGGCCCACTCAGAGCCCTAACCTGAGGGTGGCGATGTCCAGCACGCCCCCGCCCGGCCTGGCCACGGCGCCCCCGCCGCCGCAGGCGTCCGAGCAGCCCGACTCCGACCGGCCGCCATGGCGGCTGTGGATGGCGCCCGCCGCGGTGGTGATGGGCTTCGGGCTCGGGCTCGTTGGGACGATCGTGGTGGGGGTGGTGGCGAGCGCCGCCGGCTCGAGCCTGTCGAAGCCGACGCCCGCGGTCAGCCTGCTCGAGGACCTGGCGTTCGACCTCTCGTTCGTGGCCGCGGCCCTGTACTTCGCCTCGATCGGCGGGCGGCCGAATCCCCTGGTGTTCGGTTACCGCCGGATCCGCTGGCGCCTCGGGATCGCCGCCGTCGTGCTGGCGGGGATCAGCTACTACGTGGTAACAGCCGTGTACGCGTCGCTGGTGAAGCTCCACGGCACCGACAAGCTGCCCAGTGAGCTTGGGGTCTCGAAGAGCACGGCGGCACTGGTCGGAGCGGCGATCTTCGTGTGCGTGATCGCCCCGATCTGCGAGGAGTTCTTCTTCCGGGGGTTCATCTTCGGCGCGCTGCGCAACTGGAAGATCCCGGTGGCGGGACGCGATCTCGGCACGGTCGCCGCGGCGCTCGTGACCGGCATCCTGTTCGGCCTGGCCCACACCGGGTCGGCGTCCTCGCAATACCTGGTCCCGCTCGGTTTCCTCGGCTTCGTGCTGTGCCTGGTCCGGTGGCGGACCCGGTCGCTGTATCCGTGCATGGCGCTGCACTCGCTCAACAACTCGCTCGCCCTCGGTTACAACGAGCTGCACTGGAGCGCCCCCGCGATCCTCGGCCTGATCGTGGCCGCGCTCGCGGTGGTGGGCGCGATCACGCTGCCCTTGGCGCCGAAAGCGGCGAGGACCCAGGCACTGGCGCGTCGAACATAGGCGCCGTGCGCCTGGTTTACTTCCGTCTAATGCACCGCGCCTGGAAGCGCCTGATCCCAGCGATCGCCGTCGCGCTTCTTGCGCCGGCTGGCACCGCGTTCGCGGCGGGGACCTCGACGTTGCCGCTCCCGACGACGACCACGCCGACCCCGACGCCCAAGCCGAAGCCCAAGGCGGCGCCGGCCAAGGGCGCGGCCAAGATCTTCCTGCCGGGGATCTACAGCGTCTCCAAGCAGTCGGTCACGGTTCCCGGACGCCCGGTGCGCTTCAACGGCGTCGTCCGTCCGTACGTCGCCGGCCAGTGGGTCACGGTCAAGGCCACGATGGGCAAGAAGACGCTGAAGCACTGGCGGCTACGGGTGAAGCCGTCGAAGGGCGGGTCCTACGGCCAGTTCTCGGAGACCGTCAAGGCGCCGAGCGCGGGCGGGGTCACGATCACGGTCAGCCACGACCGTACGGCGCAGCAGGTCGGCTTCAAGACCACCCGGTCCTACTCGGCGCTCGACACTCGCGTCGGCCCGGGGTCACGCGGCTCGTTCGTCCAGCTCGTCCAGCAGCGGCTCGCCGCCCTGCACTTCTGGATCCCGCAGACGGGCGTGTACGACAGCGGCACCGAGCTCGCGGTCGACGCCTATCACCGCCTGCTCAAGTGGGGCACCTACACGACGCTCGACGGGCGCACGATCAGCTACCTGATGAACGGCTGGGGCGAGTTCAAGGTCCGCTACCCGCACAACGGCCGTCATGCCGAGGGCAACCTCTCGCTCCAGGTCCTCGCCCTGATCGACGGCTCCAAGGTCGACTACCTGTTCCCGATCAGCTCGGGCAAGCCCTCGACGCCGACGATCCTCGGCAACTTCAAGGTCTACTCGCGCGTGCCGGGCTACCTGCCGGACGGGATGTACTACTCGGACTTCTTCATCCGCGGCTACGCGATCCACGGCTACGACCCGGCGCCGGACTATCCGGCCAGCCACGGGTGCATGCGCCTCCCGATCCAGGACGCGATCCCGGCCTTCAACTGGCTGGCGCTCGGCGACTGGGTCGACGTCTACTACTGAGACGTCAGGTCCACTCGAGCGACCACCGCGCCAGGAACCGCAGCCCGATCCCGTAGATGAGTAGCGCCAGGATCGCCGGCACCCCGTGGCTGACCCAGGCGTTCTTGGACTGCACGATCGACTGAAACGGCGAGGTCAGGGAGTTCGCGGCGTCGTCGATGAACTTCCGCGGCTGTGGAACGGGCTTTGGTCCCCGGTGGCGCGGGGCCGCCGGCGCCCCGGCCGCCACCTCGTACTGCTGGTGCTGCGAGGCGCCGGTGGCCTGGTCGCGCGCGAACAGGGTGAACGAGATCGCCACCAGGGCGCAGCACACGAACGACGCAACGATCAGGCCGCGGTAGATCACGTGGTCGAATATCGGCCGTGGCCGGGGCTAGCATGACTCGCCGCCGATGAGCCTCGACGCACCGAACGACGCCCGTGGCCGCTTGGTCAGCGAGCTCCGCGAACACGGGCTGGTGATCGGTGAGGTCGTGCTCACCAGCGGCCGCACGGCGCAGTATCTCGTCGACGCCAAGCGCGCGATCCTGCTCCCGGCCGGCTTCCGCGCCCTCGCTGAGCTGGTGGCGGCGCAGGCGCGCGAGTGGGGCGCCACCGCCGTCGGCGGGATGACGATGGGCGCGGACCCGATCGCGTGCGCGGCGCTCGCGGGCGGCGCCGACGTCAAGGCTTTCTTCGTGCGCAAGGAGGTCAAGACCCACGGCCTGGCTCGCCGGATCGAGGGCCCCCAGCTCGAACCCGGCGACCGCTGCATGCTCGTCGAGGACGTGGTCACGACGGGCGGTTCGACGATTCGGGCGCTCGAGGCGGTCCGCGACGAGGGTCACGAGATCTGCGGCGTGCTCGCGATCTGCGACCGATTGGCCGGTGGCGGGGAGGCGATCGAGGCCGCGGCCGCGGCTCCGTATGTGGCGCTGACGACGATCGACGAGGTGTATCCGGAGCGACCGGACCGGTAGGCGCGGACATGGCGTTCGCCGCGCCTGCGCCGGGTCGGCGGCCGGGGCGTTCGCCGCGCCTGCGCCGGGTCGGCGGCCGCGGCGTGCATTTCGCAGACAATCGTCTCCCAATCGCGAGGGGGCGGCGCGAAAGTGCTGCATATGGTGCGAGATGCAGCAGGGCTCGGGTATTCGTGCCGCACGTTTGCGTTTTGCACCCGAGCACCACCTTTTCTTTGGGACGCCGGCGCCGATGGTGACCGACGCGGCGTACAGTCTGTCGATGCGCGGGAGCGTGTGGAGCGTTCTGCTCATTCTCTGCTCTGCCGCGGTAACCAGCGGCTGTGGGTCGTCGAGTACCTCAACCACGCGTACGCAGGTGAGCAGGACCCCGACGACCGCGGCTCCCACGACGGCGGCGGCGATCGCCGGACACGAGCTGACCCGTCTGAACGCGGCGCTCCCCATAGACGCCGTGCGGCTGCCTCCGCCGTCCCCGAAGCCCGTCGTCGAGAGCAGGTTCCTCACCGCGCTGTTCGACGACGCCCAGGCCGCGTGGCGCCGGAACTTCGCGGCCGCCGGCCTGTCGTACAAGCCCGCGCACCTCGTCGTGTACTGGAGCAAGATCGAGTCGGTGTGCGGCAAGGCCGACGACTCCGGGCCGTTCTTCTGTTCCGGGGATCGGACGGTCTATCTCGATTTGCGTTTCTTCACGCTGCTCGTGCACAGGTTCGGTGTCCAGGAGGTGGCGCAGGCCTACATCGTCGGGCACGAGGTCGGCCACAACGTCCAGAACCTGCTCGGCGTCGCGCACCGCGTCGACGTGGCCAACCAGGCCGATCCCAAGAATCGAAACGCCCGCTCGGTGCTGGTCGAGCTCGAAGCCGACTGTCTTGCCGGCGCTTGGGGTCGCTCGGCCTACGCGCGCGCCGACGTCGGAACCAACGACCTGCAGGAAGCCGTCAAGACCGCCGACGCGATCGGCGACGACTATGAGGCCCGAGCCGTTGGAGACGTCGTCGATGAATCGCTGTGGACCCACGGGTCATCGCAACAGCGTCAGTCCTGGCTGTGGACCGGGTTCCGAAGCGGCAAGCCCGTCTCCTGCGACACGTTCGCCCACGGCTGACTTCCCCAGCACATCCGCGCCGCCTGCCAGCGGACGGAACGCGACTTTACGAGGGCAATGACTTACAGGACGCCCGGACCTGGTGCATGGCTTGCACCTTCCAGCCGTCGGACTCCGGCGTGAACAGCACGATCGGGTTGCCGTGGGCGATCGCCTGGCTGTACTTGAAGCCGACCTTGGCCACGTTCACTCCGAGCGTCCAGGCGAGCATCGTCTGATACTCGAGCCGGGTCAGCGGCTCGCCACAGGCACGCAACCGAGCGGCTCCGCCCAAGCGCACGACCGTCCCGTGCAGCCGGTTGATCTCCTTCGTGCGGACCCGCTGGGCGACGATGTCCGCGTGCTCGGCCCGGCCCCGATGCACGACGGGCGCAATCAACGCGATCACGATCACCGCACCGACAGCGACCGCGGCCCACCCCACAACCGCACCGAAGCGCCAGAAGTCCGTCAGCAGCCGCCCGACTCCGACGGCCGCGATCACGACCAGGAAGCCGGCGGCCTCGAACATGTAGCGAGGCAGCCCCGGCCAGCCGTGCAGGGCGAACGCAATCTCGACGATCACCCACGCCACGGTGATCGCGGCGAGCGCGATGGTCACCCAGTCGCGCCGCCACACGGCCACAGCGACCGACCCGAGCGCCACGATGGCGAGCACCGCGGTCTGCAGGTCGATGAACCGCTGAATCGTCCCGAACACCTTGTCGTTGTGCAGCGCGCGCCCCGACCCGAGGGCGTTGTTGGCGGCGACGAACGCGCTGCGCGACGTGGCCGCCGGCACGCCGAACCACAGGCCCAGCACGACGACCGCCCCGGCCACGATCAGCCAGCGCATCTCCGGCACCGCGCGCCAGCACCAGATCGCGTACACCGCGATGAACGGCCACGCCTCCGGCCGCCCCAGCGCCGCCAGGCAACCGAACACGAATGCCCAGCGCCGCCGGCCCGACAGGTGGCAGTCGATCGCTCCCAGGCACAGCGACACGATCATCGGGTCCGACTGCGCACTCAGGATGTAGTGCCAGTAATCGCTGATCATCAGCAGCCCGATCCCGGCGAGCGCCCCGGCCACGTACGCCGGCCAGCGACGATCCGAGCCCTCCAGGACGAGGCGGTAGGCGATCCGAGCGGCGAACACGACGCCGGCGAGCGCCACCGCGACCGCGGTGATCATCCACAGCCACAGCTGATAGTGCCCGAACAGCGCGAAGGGGACCGTGAACAGGAACGGCAGCGGCTTCCACGACGGCGCGGCGTTGGTGTCGAGCGAGCCGTGGATCGTCTGCTGGCCCCAGGTCAGCCAGCCGTACGGATCGAAGCCGGGCCGGGTCCGCGCCCACAGCACGAGCCCGGTCGAGATCACCAGCAGGACGACCGCGATGATCACCGCGGGCGCGGCGGCACGAATCAGCTGTCGGCGTCCGTCCGGATCCCGCCACGAACCCCACGAACGCCGGGAAGCCGAGCCGGTGCTCCCACCAGAGCCCACAGGCTCACGCGAGCGTTGAAGGGTCGACTCGGCCATCCCCAAACCGTCAGAGGTGGGTTCTGGGCACGAGGACACCGCCCGGATGCGGGGCCGTGTAGATCCACAGCGACTTCAGCTTGGAGCAGGCCGCCACCTTCGACGCCTTGGTGTGCCACGGGAGCGCCGCCCACCCGTTGGGAAGCTGGGTGAAGAACACCGTCGGGTGCTTGAGGTGGCGCTCGAACTGCGGCCGGTGGCCGACGTCGCCGTCGTTCAGGTTCGTGTAGTAGGCGAGGATGCTCACGTACTCGACCGACGTGACCGGCTCGCCGCAGTACTTGATGAACGACGCGCCGCCCATGTGGTCGATCGCAGCGTGGAGCCGCGCGATCACTGTCGTGCGCCCGCGCTCGTGGTAGAGGTCCTTGTGCTCCTGGCGCAGCCGCGAGATCGCCCCGGGAATCAGCACCGCCACCAGCACTGCGACGGTCGCCACAGCGATCCAGCTCGGCACCCGCCCATGGCCGAGCCGGGGAACGTAGACAAGAATCCATCCCACGGCGATGCCGGCCAGCACACCGAGCACGCCGGCGGGCTCGAACATATAGCGCGGGACGCCGGGCCAGCCGTGGAGCACGAACGCCGTCTCGACGACCATCCACAGCACCACGGCACTGCCCATCAGGATGACCGGCCACCGGCGCCGCAGGATCGCAAACACGAACGCGCCGAGCGCGAGCAACTGGATCGGCAGGTAGGTCAGCCCGGTGAAGCGGTGGAAGGTTCCGATGATCTTGCTCTCGTGGAGCATCCGCGGCGATTTCTCGGCGAGATCGCCGGCGAGCAGAGGGCGCCCGTTGGTGATCGTGGGAATCCCGAACCACGCGAACACGATCAGCGCCCACCCGGCCACGAGCCACTTGCGCATCTCCGGCATCTCGCGCCACAGCCAGAGCGAGTACAGGCCGATGAACGGCCACACCTCTGGTCGCCCGAGCGAGCCCAGGATCCCGAGCCAGAACGCCCACCGGCGGTGACCTGACAGGTGGCAGTCGATCGCGGCCAGGCAGATCGAGACGATCATCGGATCCGACTGGACGCTGAGGATCAGGTGGAAGTACTGGTCGATGCCGAGCACCGCGGCGCCCGCGAACACGGCGGCGACGATCGCGGGCCAGCGGCGAGACCCGGAGCCGTCGGCGCCCGCCACGGCGGACTCCTCGCCCGCCACCAGGCGATACGCGATGCGCCCGCCGAAGATCGAGCCGCTGAGCGCGACGCTCACCGAGAACACCATCCACAGCCGCAGCGCGAAGTGCCCGAACAGCGTGAACGGGAGGTCGAACAGATACGTCATCGGCTTCCAGGACGGGGCGCCACCGAGGTCGAGCGAGCCGTGCCACGTCTGGTAGCCCCAGTTCAGCCATCCGTACGGGTCATAGCCGGGACGGGTGTTGGTCCAGCGGACGAGGATTGCCGAGAAGACGACCAGCGCGACGCCGGTGATCAGCCAGGGGTGAGCGCGCAGCAGCTCGCCCAGCGGGCGGCGTGACCGCGGTGCCTCCTCCCCCGGCGAGCGCTGCGGAGCGCGTGGTGCTTCGATCGTCTGCTCGGACACGGGATGCTCGAAAGTATCAGCAGTGCCCCCGGCAGGAATCGAACCTACATCCCGCGCTTAGGAGGCGCGTGCTCTATCCATTGAGCTACGAGGGCGACGCGACCGGAGGCTATCGCCGCTGAGGAGCGCCAGCCGTCGGCGCCGACAGCGTCCGCCGCCGCGGCGCGTGATCGACTGCGCAATTGTCCAAGTGGAGCGCTTCGTTGTCGCCCGGTTAGGGCTTGATGACAAGCCTTGTCCGGTGTGGTATTTCCCCATGGCTGCTTCAGGAGGAAGGACATCGAGGGTTGGCGCTGAAAGCCGTTCGTAGCCGATGAGCGTTGGTGCGTCTGAGCTCCTCGTAGAGGGGGAGGCCACACTTGATGCCGTTGAGCTCGCTCCCGGCGAGATCACCGCGCGCTCGCCCGGGCAGCTGTTCTGGCGCCGCTTCCGCGCCGATCGGGTGGCGATGGTCTCGGCCGGCTTCATCGTGCTCCTGATCCTGATCGCGATCTTCGCGCCTTTGATCGTGAAGTTGCTGGGCCTGCCGGGGCCGGCGGTGCAGAACACGAACCTCACCGACGCGTTCGGGACACCGCTCGGTCCCAGCGCCGCACACCCCTTCGGCGTCGATCCGCTCGGTGAGGACGTGCTCTCGCGCGTGATCTATGGCACCCGCGTGTCGCTCGAGGTGGGGATCATCGGCACATTCATGGCCACCGTCGTCGGCGTTGTGCTGGGTCTGATCGCCGGCTTCTACCGCGGCGGCCCGGACACCATCATCTCCCGGTTCGCCGACATCGTGCTGTCGTTTCCGATCCTGCTGCTCGGCATCGGGATCGCCGCGGCGTGCGCCGTCAACGGCTGCCTCGGTGGCCTGATCCAGCCGGGCGTCCCCACGATCCTGGCGATCATCGTCATCTCCGGCTGGACCTACATCTTCCGGATCACGCGCGGCCAGGTCCTGTCGCTGCGCGAGAAGGAGTTCGTGGAGGCCGCGCGATCGCTGGGCGCATCGAACAAGCGGATCATGTTCAAGGAGATCCTCCCGAACCTGGTCGCGCCGATCATCGTCTACGCCAGCCTCCTGATCCCGACGAACATCCTGTTCGAGGCGGCGCTCTCGTTCCTCGGCGTTGGCGTCAAGCCGCCGACCGCCAGCTGGGGGCAGATGATCGCCGACGCCACGCCGACCTTCGACACGGTGTGGTGGTACATGCTCTTCCCCGGTATCGCCCTGCTGCTGACAGTCCTCGCCTTCAACCTCGTCGGCGACGGCCTGCAGGACGCTCTCAACCCCAAGGCCGACAGATGAGCGGCCGCCACGATGGCCGATGCCCGGCCGCAACACTCACTGAGGAGGCAATATGAAGGTGACGATCAGGGGCCTCGTGCTCGCTGGACTGCTGTGCGGCCTGGCGTTCGCGCTGGCCGCCTGCGGCGGAAGCAGCTCGAGCAATTCGGGCAGCTCCGGCGCTTCGAGCTCGGGGAGCAGTGGGCTGAAGCCCGCGCTCGACGGCTCAGGGCAGAACCTGACCAACGGTAAGAAGGGCGGGACGCTCACGGTCTATGACCACGAGGACTTCTCGCATCTCGACCCCGGCCAGTCGTATTTCTCGCTCGACTACGAGGTCATCTACGCGACGCAGCGCCCTCTGTACCAGTTCAGCCCGGACAGCAGCACCAAAGAGGTGCCTGACTTCGCCTCCGGACCGCCCACGGTGACCGACGGCGGCAAGACCGTCACAGTCCACGTCCGCAGCGGCGTCAAGTTCAGCCCGCCCGTGAACCGGGCGGCGACCTCCAAGGACGTGGCCTACGCGATCGAGCGTGGTGCCAATCCGAACGTCTCCAACCCGTACTTCCCCGCGTACTTCAAGTACATCCAGGGAGCGGACAAGGCGACCGGCGGCCCGATCTCCGGGATCTCCACGCCCGACAACAACACGATCGTGTTCCACTTGACCGGGCCGTACGGCACGTTCTTCGTGGGCGCTCTGTCGCTCCCGCTGACGGCGCCGGTGCCGAAGGAGTTCGCGGCGCCGCTCGACGCCAAGAAGCCGACCGCGTACGGCGCGAGCTCCCTGGCCGAGACCGGGCCGTACATGGTCAAGTCCGACTCCAAGGGCAAGTTCATCGGCATCGGTTATCAGCCCGGCAAGTCGGCGACGCTGGTTCGCAACCCGAATTGGGATCCGAAGACGGACTTCCGTCCCGCGTATCTCGACCAGATCAACATCAACATCGGCGGCGACCCGAACGTGATCGGGCGGCAAGTGCTGACCGGCTCGCACGTCCTTCAGAACGACACCCCGGCCGGTCCGATCGTCAAGCTCGCCTACCAGAAGTACTACAACCAGCTGGTGGCCGTGCCGGGCGCCGGCGATCACTACGTCGCCCTCAACAACCACACCGGCCCGTTCTCGAACGTGAACGTGCGCAAGGCGCTGTGGGCAGCGCTCGACCGCGAGGCGATGATCAAGGCCGATGGTGGCCAGGTCGTGGCCCAGGTGGCGACCCACTTCATCTATCCCACCTCCGCGGGCTATTCGCAGTCGGGCGGTGACCACGGTCCGAACGTCGACTACAACAACTACCCAGCCGGGAACGCGACGGTCGCGGCCAAGTACATGAAGCTGGCCGGCTACTCGACCGGCAAGTACACCGGCAGCGCCACGGTGAAGGTCGTCGGCTCGACCGGCGACCCGGCCGACAAGACCGCCGCGATCCTCAACCACGCGGTCCAGAGCCTTGGTTTCAAGACCAACTTCACGCTCGTGGATCAGTCGGTGATGTACACGAAGTACTGCGGTGATCCCAAGCAGGAGATCGATGCCTGCCCGAACGTCGGCTGGATCCGTGACTGGGCCGATCCGCAGACGCTCCTGGATCCGACGTTCGCCGGATACAACATCGTGCCCACCGACAACTCCAACTGGGGTCAGGTCGGCTATCCCGACTGGCCGAAGGCAGCCGGTGGTCCGTACACCGGCGGTCCGCTCACTCCGATCGACCAGGAGATGAAGGCCGCCGAGAAGACCGTCGGCGACACGGCACGGGCTGCGGCCTGGGCCAAGGTCGACAACATGCTGGTCTCGCAGGCCGTCGCAGTGCCCTGGGTGTTCGACAAGCAGGCGAACATCGAGGCCAAGGATGTCCGCGGGATCAACGACCTGTGGAACATCGGCTCCTGGGACTACGACTTCACGTCGTTGAAGTAGGAGCCAGACGCGAAGAGAATGAGGCCCCGCGTCGCGCGGGGCCTCGCTCTTCCCGCTGAGGAGATCACGCCATGCTTCGCTACATCGTCCGCCGGCTGCTGTGGGGAATCGTCCTGCTGATAGCGGTCATCGCGATCACGTTCGTGATCTTCTACCTGCTGCCGAACGTCGACCCCGCCATCCTGCGGGCCGGCCGCAACTCGTCGCCGAAGATCATCGCCCAGATCTCGCATGACCTCGGGACCGACAAGCCCGTGTACACGCAGTTCTGGGACTACTTGAAGAACCTCGTCCTGCACTTCAACCTGGGCTACAGCTACCAGAGCCAGGCGTCCGTCAAAAGCCTGATCCTGGACCGCCTACCGGCGACGATCTCCCTCACTGTCGGCGCGGTCGTGCTCTGGCTGGCGGCGGGGATCCCGGTCGGGATCGTCTCCGCGATCAAGCGGCGCTCGCTGCTCGATCGCAGCGCGATGGGCGCCGCGCTGGTGTTCGTCTCCGCCCCCGTCTATTGGCTCGGACTCTTGATGTTGTTCATGTTCGCCTCGGACATCGGCCGCTTCCCGATCTCGTTCCTGCACGGTTCCGGGAGCTACACCGGCCTCACGAACAGCCCGATCAACTGGTTCGAATCGCTGCTGATGCCGTGGTTCGTGCTGGCGGCCACGTCGGCGGCGATCTACGCCCGCCTCCTGCGGGGGAGCCTGATCGACGTGATGGGCGAGGACTACATCCGCACCGCGCGGGCCAAGGGCCTGCGAGAACGGACCGTTGTCATGAAGCACGGACTGCGCTCGGCGATCACGCCGTTGGTCACCGTGCTGGGGCTCGACATCGCGATCCTGCTCGGTGGCGCGGTCCTGACCGAGGCGGTGTTCAACATCCCTGGGATCGGTCGCCTCAACTTCGACGCGATCACTCACGGCGACTTCCCGATCATCCAGGGAACCATCACGCTTGCAGCGATCTTTATCATCATCGCCAACATCCTCGTGGATATCGCCTACGCCTACCTCGATCCGCGGGTGCGCTACTCGTGAGCCTCCTCGACGTCGAGGACCTGCGCGTCACGTTCCCGACGGAAGACGGCCTCGTCCGCGCTGTGGACGGGATCAGCTATTCGGTTGACACCGGCAAGACCCTCGGGATCGTGGGCGAGTCCGGCTCCGGCAAGAGCGTCTCGTCGCTGACCACGCTTGGTCTGACCCGCAGCCAAGGGGCCCGCGTGGAGGGCCGGATGGTGTTCGAGGGCGACGACCTCATCGAGATGAACGACGATCGGCTGCGGAAGATCCGCGGCAACGACATCGCGATGATCTTCCAGGATCCGCTGTCCTCGCTGCACCCCTTCTTCAAGGTCGGCAAGCAGCTCAGCGAGGCCGTTCTGGTCCATCGCAAGGTATCGCGGTCCGCCGCCCGCGCACGGGCAGTGGAGCTGCTCGACCTGGTCGGGATCCCCGACCCCGAGCGGCGCGTCGATGCCTTCCCGCACGAGTTCTCCGGCGGCATGCGCCAGCGCGCGATGATCGCAATGGCGCTTGCCAACGAGCCGAAGCTGCTGATCGCCGATGAGCCCACCACCGCCCTGGACGTCACGGTCCAAGCCCAGATCCTGGCGCTCCTGGAGGACCTCCAGAAGCGGCTCGGGATGGCGATCATCATGATCACCCACGACCTCGGGGTCGTCGCCGAGATCGCCGATGAGATCGCGGTCATGTACGCGGGCCGGATCGTCGAGCACGCCAGCACGGAGTTGATCTTCGGGCAGCCGCAGCATCCCTACACGTGGGGTCTGCTCAAATCGATTCCCCGGCTGGACACCCCCCAGGACGAGGAGCTGGAGCCAATCACCGGCCGCCCCCCGAGCCTCATCAATCGCCCGTCCGGATGCCACTTCCATCCGCGCTGCCCGTATGTGCGCGAGGCCCACAAGCGGGTCGATCCGCGGCTCGACTCGGTTGCCGGCGAGCGCGACCACCAGGTCGCGTGCCTGCTGCCGTCCGAGCTGCGAATGCGGATCTGGCGGGGCCTGCAGGAGGGACGTCTGCCCGCCGAGCTGCGGGCGCTGGTCGCCGAGCGCAACGGCCAGGCAGCGGCGGTCGGCGAGCAGCGCGAGCCGCTCCTGAGCGAGTCCGAGCCGGGCGCAGACGGAGCCGCCGGGATTGAGCTCACGCCACCGTCCGCGGAGCCCACTCCCGGGCCCGGGCAATGACCGCGACCGCCGAGCCGCTGGTCGAGGTCCGCGGCCTGCAGAAGTACTTCCCGATCACCCGGGGAATCGTGTTCCAGCGCCAGATCGGTGCGGTCAAGGCGGTCGACGACATCTCGTTCGACATCCTGCGCGGCGAGACGCTGGGGATCGTCGGCGAAACCGGGTGCGGCAAGAGCACCACGGCGCGGCTGCTCGTGCGGCTGCTCGACCCCACCGGCGGCGAGATCCGTTTCGAGGGCGAGGACATCGCCAAGCACAAGGGCCCGCAACTGAAGGCGCTGCACCGCGAGATGCAGATGATCTTCCAGGACCCGTACTCGTCGCTGAACCCCCGCAAGACGGTCGGCTCGATCATCGCGGACCCGTTCGCGATCCACGGGCTTCACGGCGGCGAGGGCGAGCGCAAGAAGCACGTCCAGGACCTGATGGACCGGGTCGGCCTGAATCCCGAGCACTACAACCGGTACCCGCACGAGTTCTCCGGCGGCCAACGCCAGCGCATCGGCGTCGCCCGGGCGATCGCGCTCGAGCCGAAGCTGCTGATCGCCGACGAGCCGGTGTCGGCCCTCGACGTCTCGATTCAAGCGCAGGTCCTGAACCTGCTGCGCGAGCTCCAGCGCGAGATGGGCTTGACCCTCGTGTTCATCGCGCATGACTTATCCGTGGTCCGCCACATGTGCGACCGGGTGGCGGTCATGTACCTGGGCAAGGTCGTCGAGATCGGTCCGGGCCGCGACCTGTACAGCTTCCCCCGCCATCCGTATACCGGAGCGCTGATGTCGGCGGTGCCGGTGCCCGACCCGGTCGCCGGGAAGCGTGAGCGCCAGCTGCTCTCAGGCGACGTCCCCAGTCCGGCCAACCCGCCGTCCGCGTGCCGGTTCCACACGCGCTGCCCCAAGGCCCAGGCGATCTGCTCCACCGAAGAGCCGGCGCTCGAGCAGAAGGAGGGCCGCGGCACTCGCGCCGCCTGCCACTTCCCGCTCACCGAGGCCGAGGTCAGGCTGCGGCTGCCCGCGGCGCTCACCGCTCACTCGGCGGCGGCGTCCTCTTCCTCTTCGTCTTCGTCGTCTTCATCGACGTAGAGCGATTCGGTGGCGAGCTCCTCGCCGCGCCTGCCCCACAGCTTCACCTCGAGGTAATCGCCGCGGTAGTTGTCGGGTGCGATCAACGTGAAGTGCTCGTCGACCAGCTCACACTGATCGACCGCCAGGTTGGCGAGCTCGGCGGTGACCACGGCGCCACCGGCGATCAAGGGCACGCCCCACACGAGCGTCATGTCGGCGGTCTTGCCCTGCTCGCCACGCCAGCGCCCGATCACATCGTCGCTCAGGTCGAGCTTCCAGTCGGGATTGGACTCGGCCAGCTCGGCGGTGAAGTCGGCCGAGCCCTCGAAATTGGCCGGGCCGCCCGACCCCTCGGTGAACGAGACGTATCCGAACAGCTCGTAACCCTCGGTCGTCCGCGCCACCGCCGGGACGTAGGTGCGCCCGCAGTAGGAGCGGTCGGGGAACCACACGATCTCACCGGCCTCGCCGATCTCCTCGCCCTCGGTGTCGATCTCCTGACAGGCGCCGAGGAAGTGCTCCCGCAGCGTGTCGGCCCAGCGCCCGTAGGGCAGGCCCTCCTGGGGAGGCTCGGCGGCAAAGCTGATCACGAAACGGTCGGTGGGGGGCATCGGTCCCGGCAGCCTACCGTGAGTGCGGACGGCGGCCGTCGCGGGGGCTGGCGGCGCCGAAGCTCTCAGAAGGCGCCGCGCCGCGAGAGCACCGCGGGGATCGTCTTCAGCAGGATCGACAGGTCGAGCATGATCGACCAGCGCTCCAGGTACAGGAAGTCGAGCCGGACGAGATCATCGAAGTCGAGCTCCGAGCGCCCCGAGACCTGCCACAGCCCGGTGATCCCGGGCAGCACCAGGTAGCGCTTCTTGTGCCACTCCTCGAGCAGCTCGTAGTCGCGCATCGGCAGGGGACGGGGTCCGACCAGCGACATCTCGCCGCGGACGACGTTGACGAGCTGCGGGAGCTCGTCGAGCGAGAACCGGCGCAACAACCGGCCCACCCTGGTCAGGCGCGGATCGTGACGGATCTTGAACAGCGCGCCAGTCTTCTCGTTCATCGACTCGAGGTCGTTCTGGATCTGGTCGGCGTGCTCGCGCATCGTCCGGAACTTGAAGCAGTAGAACGGCCGTCCCGCCATCCCCGGTCGGACGGAGCGATAGATCACCGGCCCGCGCGAGCTGATCCGGACCGCGATCGCGATCGCCAGCAGCACGGGCGAGAGCAGCGCCAGCCCGACCAGCGACAGCGCGAGGTCGAAGGTCCGTTTGAGCGCATAGTCGATGCCGTCGAATACCGGCGGACGGAGCGTGAACAGGGGCACCGTCTGCCCAGGGACGAACTCGGCCCGGTCCATCAGGATCTCCATGGTCGACGGCGCCACGTGCACGGTGACCCCGCGCTGGTGGCAGACGTCGACGAGCTCCACCGCCTTGTCCTGCGGGAAGTCCGGGTCGGCGATGATCACCTCCTGCACGCGCTCGCCCCCAAGCACCTCGGGAAGGTCGCGGAGCTGCCCGAGCGACCGCAGGCCGTTGCTGGGACGCGGCTCGAGCGAGATGTAACCGATGATGTCGACCCGCATCCGGGAGCGGTCGGCGAGCGCGTGGGCCACGGCCTCGATGTGCTTGCCCGATCCCACCAGCAGCGCCCGGCGCTGGTAGCCGGCCTGCTCGAGCAGCCAGCCCGTGACCCGCAGGTGCAGCTCGCGCAGCGTGGCCACGTACACCACCCCGAAGAACAGTGTGCTGTAGAAGATGTAGTAGCTCGAGAAGTGCTCGCCGTTGGCCAGCGCGAACACAAGCGAGATCACCGTCGCCTGGAACATCGCGGTGGCGATCTGCGAGAGACCCGGACGGCGCGGCCGATCGGCGTACAGATCGACCCGCGCGAACATCAGCACGGTGATCAGGTAGGCGAACGTCGCCCAGTGGCGGGTCTCCTGCCACACCTGCGTGAAGCTCACGTGGTCGCCGCGCAGCCATACCTTGACGCTGAGCGCGGTGAGCAATGCACCGGTCACCCCGATGAAGTCGAGGATCAGCAGCGACGCCACGCGGGCCATGCGCCGCAGCGTCTCCAGCCGGAGCAGGAACGACAGGACCGGCGGCCGCTTGCGGCGGACGTCCCGAGGCGGAACCCGGAGCAGAACGGGCGCCTCGGGAGCACCATTCGAACGGTGCTCCGCGGCCTCTTGCTGCTTGGTGGTCACGGTTCTCGTACCGTCATCGATCTCCCCACCGTACGTAACGGTAGCTTGCCATCGAAGTTCCGAAGTAACCGCAAGCGGGCTGGCAGCCCGTCCGCTGCGACGAGCACTGGCTAGGGGATGGCGCCGATCAGCGCCTCGGCTCCCGAGTGCTCGATCGTGCGCTTCAGTCCCTCGCGAAGCGAGATCTGCGGTTCCCAGTTCAGGATCTGCCTGGCGAGCGTGATATCGGGCTGGCGGACCTGCGGGTCGTCGGTCGGCAGCGCCTCGAACACGATCTCCGACTTCGAGTCGGTGACCTCGATCACGGCCTTGGCCAGCTCCAACAGGGTGAATTCGTCCGGGTTTCCGATGTTCACAGGGTTGTGGTACCCGGACTCGGCAAGCGCGATCAGCCCCCGGATCTCATCCTCGACGTAGCAGAACGACCGGGTCTGAGAACCGTCGCCGAACACCGTGATCGGGCGATCCTGCAGCGCCTGGCGCAAGAACGTGGGGATCGCCCGCCCGTCGCGGGGGCGCATCCGCGGACCGTATGTGTTGAAGATCCGCACGATCGCGGTGTCGACGCCCTGCTGACGGTGGTAGGCCATCGTCAGCGCCTCGGCATAGCGCTTGGCCTCGTCGTAGACGCCCCGGGGCCCGATCGGGTTCACGTGGCCCCAGTAGCTCTCCCGCTGCGGATGCTCCTGCGGGTCGCCGTATACCTCGCTCGTGGACGCGATCAAAAAGCGCGCCCGGTGCTGCTTGGCCAGCCCCAGCGTGTGATGGGTGCCGTACGAGCCGACCTTGAGCGTGTGCAGCGGCAGCCGCAGGTAATCGATCGGCGAGGCCGGCGAGGCCAGGTGGTAGACGAAGTCGATCGACTCATCGACGAAGTACGGCTCGATGATGTCGAGGTTCAGATGGATGAACCGCTCGTCTCGGATGTGCGCGATGTTCGCCAGCGACCCCGTCTCGAGGTTGTCGACGCAGATCACGCGGTGCCCGCGCGAGAGCAGCTCGTCGCACAGGTGAGACCCCAGAAAGCCGGCGCCACCGGTGACCAGACACGTTGCCATCGGGCGCAATCTACAGCCGTCCGGGGATACACGTCCCGCCGACACTAGGATCATCACGCCAGCCACGAGAGGAGAGCCGATGGCCGCCGCCCGGTTTGTCGAACGTCTGAACGAGCAGATCGCCTATGAGTTTGCCGCCTCCCAGCAGTACATCGCCAACGCCGTGTACTTCGACTCGCAGACCCTGCCCCGGCTCGCTGCGTTCTTCTACGCCCAATCGGTCGAGGAGCGCAATCACGCGATGATGATGGTCCAGTACCTCCTCGACGCCGACGCCGAGGTCGCCATCCCGGGGGTCCAGGGGCCCGAGACCGACTTCGACGACGTCGTCGCGCCGGTGGCGCTCTCGCTCGAGCAGGAGCGGCGCGTCAGCGACCAGGTCGCGGCGCTTGTCGGGGTCGCCCGCGAGGAGAGCGACTACCTCAGCGAGCAGTTCGTGGGCTGGTTCCTCAAGGAGCAGGTCGAGGAAGTCGCCACGATGTCCTCGCTGCTGGCGGTCATCCAGCGCTCCTCGGAGAACCCGATGGTCGTCGAGGACTACCTGGCGCGCGAGCACGGTGGCGCTGAGGCTGCGGACCCGACCGCGCCCCCGGCCGCCGGCGGCGCCCTCTGACCGGGCTGACGCGTTCAGTTCAGCGCTCGTCCGGTCTGGCTTCGGCGTCGGATTAACGGCGCATTGAAGGGGCGGGATGCGGTGCTGGCGAGGGTCCCGCGCGGCATGCTTTTTGCAGACAAACGGCGCCGATCTGGGAGGTCCCCCCGCAAAAGTGCTGATATCCGTGCGAGATGCAGCAGGGCTCGTGATTTCCGGGCGTTCATCTGCGTTTTGCACGCCCGCCAAGCCGCCGCCAAACCTGCGCCGGTAGAACGCGAAAGCCTCCGCGATCATGGCCCTGACCGCGCTCGGCGCAGCGCATGGGCGTCGCCGCGGCGGATCGTCACCCGTTCGGAGTCGAGGTGCTCGAGCAGCGCCTGCGCGTACTTGCGCGAGGTCTTCAGCTCGTCCCGGACCTGGGCCAGCGTGATCGTGCCGCCGTGGCGTCGCGCCGCCTCGACGATCCGCGACTGGGCCTCTGCGAGCGCGTCCGGGTGGTAGTGGAGCGCCCGGCCTACGCGCACCGCCCGCCCGGCCTCGCGCAGGGCGCCTAGGTCGGAGGCGTCAAGCTCCGAGTCGGGCGGCGGCCCGAGCCCGGCCTGCTCGAGCCGTGCCTCGAGGGCGAGGGCCGATGCGCTGAGCGGCTGCGTCGGCGGCTGCGTCGGCGGCAGGCTCGGCGGCTCCGGGGATGCGGCTCGCGGTGGCAGGGTCGCGGACTGGTCGGGATCCTCGCCGCGCGCCAGCTGACGCAGCCGAACGAGCACGTCGCGCCCGGGCCCGTGCTTGCGAGGGTGCGCGTCGAGCACGGTCCCGCCGCCGAGTGTGTCCGGAGGCGCGATCTGCCTGACCACCACGCGGTCGCCCCGCAGCGCGATCAGCGGCCGCTCAGCGCGGATCTGCCAGAAGTCGCCGCCGAGCCAGGCCAGCCTGGCCGGCGACTCGCGTGTCCCGTGATGCACCTGGACGCGGGTCCCGTGCTCAGGCTCTCCGGCCAGGTCGAGCTGCGCGTCGAGCACGTAGGTGGGGCGCAGATCGGCGTCGGCCGACGCGAGCACGTCGCCGCGTGCGACGTCGGCCACCGCGACGCCCGTCAGGTTCACCGCCACCCGCTGGCCTGCGGCTGCGCTGTCCCGAGCCTCGTCGTGCACCTGGACGCCGCGGACCCGGGCCTTCTGTCCGCTCGGAAGCAGCTGGAGCTCGTCGCCCCGGGCGATCTGGCCCGCCCACAGGGTCCCCGTGACCACCGTGCCCGCCCCGCGGATCGTGAACACGCGGTCGATGTGGAGCCTCGCCTCCGGGGTGGCGCGGCCCCCGGCTCCGCCCACGGCCCCGGCTCCGGCCACGGTCCCGGCTCCGCCCGCGGCCGAGGCCCGACTGCGCAGCTGCGCCGCGACCAGGTCGAGCCGGGCTTTCAGCTGATCGAGCCCGGCGCCGGTCGTGGCCGAAACCGCGACCAGCTCGGCGCCCGGCAGCAGCTCGGCCGCCTCGGCCATCGCCAGCTCCGGGTCGGCGAGGTCGGCCTTCGTCACCGCCACCACCCCGGCGGCGACCCCGAGGGAGTGAAGGACCGCGGCATGCTCACGCGTCTGTGGCATCACCCCGTCGTCGGCCGCGACCGTCATCAGGTAGAGGTCGATCCCGGTGGCGCCGGCGACCATCGTGCGCACCAGCCGCTCGTGGCCGGGCACGTCGATCACCGAGAGCGCGCGCCCCGAGGGCAACGCGAGCTGCGCGTAGCCGAGCTCGATCGAGATCCCGCGCGAGCGCTCCTCGGGCAGGCGGTCGGTGTCGACGCCGGTCAGCGCCTTGATCAGGGTTGTCTTGCCGTGATCGATATGGCCGGCGGTCCCCAGCGTGAGCGGCTGGTCGCTCACGTCGCGGCGAGCGCTTCGAGCGCGCTGCGCACGGCCGCCGCAGCCTGCGGCACCTCGTCGTCGGCCAGTGTGCGCGGGTCGAGCAGCAGGCGCCCGTCATGGATCCGGCCAATCACCGGTGGTTCCCGTTCCCGGAGGACCGCGGCGAGCGAGCCAGGGTCGACCGAGCCGGTGACGGCGACCGCGGGGCCCTCGAGCTCGAGCAGCGGCAGCGCACCGCCGCCGACCCGCCCGACCGCGGACACGATCTCGCCCGCCCCATCCGGGAGCCCGGCGAGCAGGGTCTGGGCCCGCCCCGTGAGCACATCGGCAGGTGTGTCGAGCATCGCCAGCACCGGGATCTCGCGTCGGGCGCGCTCGGGGTCGCGGTAGAGCCGGAGCGTGGCCTCGAGCGCCGCAAGCGACAGCTTGTCGATCCGCAGCGCCCGGGCCAGCGGGTGCGCTCGGGCTCGTGCCACGGCATCCGCCTGGCCGACGAGCAGACCGGCCTGGGGCCCTCCGAGCAGCTTGTCGCCCGAGCAGCAGACGAGCGCCGCGCCCGCGTTGACCGACGCGATCAGCGCCGGCTCGTCGGACAGCGCCGGCAACCTGAACGCGTCCGCCAGCACGCCTGACCCGATGTCGTCGATCACCGGCACGCCGATGCCGCACAGTGCCGCGATCGGCGCCTCCTCGACGAACCCGACGGCCCGGAAGTTCGAGGGGTGGACGCGGAGGATTGATCCCACCGGGGGCTCCGCCGCCGCGATCGCCCGCTCGTAGTCGGCGATGCGGGTCCGGTTCGTGGTCCCGACCTCGATCATCGTCGCGCCCGACTGGGCGATCACCTCCGGGATCCGGAACCCGCCCCCGATCTCGACCAGCTGACCGCGGGAGACGACGATCGCGCGTCCCGGGCCGGCTAGGGCGGTGGCGGCGAGCAGCACGGCCCCGGCGCCGTTGTTCACCACGAGGGCGTCGTCGGCGCCGGTCAGCTCGCGCAGCAGCTCCGAGACATGGGCCTGCCGGCTGCCGCGGCTGCCGTCGCCCAGCTCGAATTCCAGGTTCGAATAGCCCTCGGCGACCTGCGCTACCGCGTCGCGCGCGGCGCCCGGCAGCGGCGCCCGGCCCAGGTTCGTGTGGACGATCACGCCGGTGGCGTTGAGCACGCGGCGCAACGACGACGTGCTGAGATGAGCAACGAGCTCGTGCGCCCGAGCCAGGACGTCGGCCTCCCTCGGCTCGTAAGCGCTACCAACGAGCGCATCGCGGGCCTCGTCCACCGCCCGCCGCGCGGCCGCCACCGCCACCGCATGCGGCGCGTCCAGGCGGGCCGCCAGCTCGTGGACGGCGGGGAGCGCCCTCAGCGCGGCGGCTCGGGCGTCGTCCCGTCCACCCACTCGCCCTCTTCCTTCTTCCAGATCGGCGCTAGAGCCTTGATCTCGTCGATGATCTCTCGGGCCCCAGCGAAGGCCGCATCGCGGTGCGGCGCCGAGACGGCGATCGCGACCGACGGCTCGGACAGCGGGACGACCCCCACGCGGTGCTCGGCGGCGGCGGCGCACAGCCCGTGCCGCTCGCTGGCCGCGGCCACGATCTCGGCGATCTTGCGCCGCGCCATGGGCTCGTAGGCCTCGTAGTCGAGCTCTGCGACCTCGCGTGTGACCCCCAGGAACGTGACCACCGCGCCGGCGCGCGGATCGCGCACCCGCTCCAGCAGCGGGTCGAGTGCCAGTGGCTCGCGGGTCACCCGCACGTGCATCGCTGCCACCGATCCACCCGACACCGGAGGGATCAGTGCCAGCTCGTCGTCGGCGGCGAGCACGAGCGTGCGGTCGGCGTACTCCTGGTTGACCGCCATCACCACAGGGATGCCCTCGGTCAGCGTGCTCACACGCTCGAGCGCGTCGCCCACCGAGGCGCCATCAGGTAGCTCCAGATGAAGCTCCGACGCGCCGGCGCGCTCGCGCAACCCCGCGAATAGTCGGACACGAACCTCCACGCAGTGAAGGCTAGCTCCGAAGGCCAGCTCTGTTGACACGCCGTTAGCCGTTCGGCGTGAAGTCAATCGGCGTGCTTAGCTTCCGGTTCCTCACCGGGGTGACCGAACAGAAGGAGTCAGATGCGTATTTGGAGGAGCTGGCTGGCGCTTGCGATCGCCGCCGCGTGCATTGCAGTCGTGGCTGGCTGCGGGAGCAGCAGTAAGACGACGACCACCACGACGGCGACGTCAAGCGGTGGCAGTTCGACCGGCGGTATCAAGCCCGACCCAGCGATCGTCAAGCAGGTGCCGTCCGCGATCAAGTCGAAGGGCACGATCACCGTCGCCGCCGACGCGAGCTACGCGCCGGATGAGTTCATCGGCTCCGACGGCCACACCGTTGAGGGCATGGACGCCGACCTGATGAAGGCCCTCGGCGACGTGATGGGACTCAAGGTCAACGTGACCAACCAGACGTTCGACAGCATCATCCCCGGCCTGGCTGCCGGCAAGTACGACGTCGGCGCGTCGTCGTTCACCGACACCAAGGAGCGCGAGAAGACGGTCGACTTCGCCGACTACTTCGTCGCCGGCGAGTCGTTCTTCACCAAGGCCCAGGGCGGCACGACGGTCACAGGACTGGACGACAGCCTGTGCGGCAAGACGGTCGCGGTCGAGAAGGGCACGACCGAGCAGGATGACGCGACCAAGCAGGGCGCCAAGTGCAAGGCCGCGGGCAAGCCCGGCGTCACCGTGCTGGCGTTTCCCGACCAGAACGGCGCCAACCTGGCGCTGTCGAGCGGCCGGGCCCAGCTCGGGTTCGCCGACTCGCCGGTCGCCGCCTACCAGGTCAAGAAGTCGAACGGGCAGTTCAAGCTCGTTGGCGCCTCGATCGAGAACGCCCCCTATGGGCTGGCGGTCCCGAAGAACAGCGGCCTGCTGAAGCCGCTGCTTGCCGCGCTCGTCTCACTCAAGAAGAACGGTCAGTACGAGTCGATTCTGAGCCGCTGGGGAATCCAGGCCGGCGCGATCAAGCAATTCAAGGAGAACGGCGCGACCTCGTAACGCGGGACGGGTGGACTGAACCGCCCGTGAGCGGTCAAACTACGGCTCGAAGGTGAGCACCTCCTCCGAGCTTTCAACTGAGCGGACGGAGCGGCCCGAGGAGATCCGGGCCGTTCCGGTTCGCCATCCTGGACGGTGGGTCGCCGCCGTCATCGTGCTGCTGATCGCGGCGTCGATCGTCCGCTCGATCGTCACCAACTCTCGCTTCGGGTGGCACATCGTCGGGCACTACCTGTTCAACTCGCGGGTCCTGCACGGCGTGCTCGTCACCCTCGAGCTGACCGTGCTGTCGATGATCATCGGGATCGTGCTCGGCGTGATCCTGGCCGTGATGCGGGGATCCCCGAACCCGATCGTGTCCGGCGCCGCCTGGCTCTACATCTGGTTCTTCCGCGGAACGCCGCTGCTGCTCCAGATCTACTTCTGGTTCAACATCACCGCGCTGTTCCCCAAGATCGATCTGGGGGTGCCATTCGGCCCGGCGATCATCCACGCCAACGGCAACTCGATCATCACCGCGTTCGTCGCCGCGTTACTCGGGCTGGGCCTTAACGAGGGGGCCTACATGGCGGAAATCGTCCGCGGTGGGATCCTCGCCGTGGGCGAGGGGCAGGAGGATGCGGCGCAGTCGCTCGGGATGTCACGCCTGCAGACGATGCGCCACATCGTGCTGCCGCAGGCGATGCGGGTGATCCTGCCGCCGACCGGCAACGAGGCGATCTCGATGCTCAAGAACACCTCGCTGGTCAGCGTGATCGCCTACACCGAGCTGCTCTACTCGGTCCAGCAGATCTACGACGTGAACTACCAGACGATCCCGTTGCTGATCGTGGCCGCGATCTGGTACCTGGCGATGACGAGCGTCGCGTACGTCGGCCAGTACTTCATCGAGCGCCGCTTCGGCCGCGGCTTCAGCCGCGACGAGCAGGTCGGGCTCGCTGCACGCTGGCTGAAGTTCGGCAACAAGGGGAGGGGTCACGCGTGAGCCTGTTCACCGGCAGCGCCTCCTCCTCCGTCCCGATGGTCAAGGCCGAGGCCGTGCACAAGCGCTTCGGCCGGCTCGAGGTGCTCAAGGGGATCTCGCTGGAGGTCCAGCGCAAGGAGGTCATGTGCCTGCTCGGCCCGTCCGGATCGGGCAAGTCGACGTTCCTACGGTGCATCAACCACCTGGAGAAGATCAACGCCGGTCGCCTGAGCGTCGACGGCGAGCTGGTCGGCTACCGGGAGCAGGGTGACAAGCTGCACGAGCTCCACGACCGGGACATCGCGCGCAAGCGGGCGGAGATCGGGATGGTGTTCCAGCACTTCAACCTGTTCCCGCACATGACCGCGCTCGACAACGTCACCCTGGCTCCGATCCGCGTGCTCGACGTGCCCCGCAAGCAGGCCCGCGAGCGCGCCACCGAGCTGCTGAACCAGGTCGGCCTCGGCGACAAGATCGACGTTTACCCGGTCGCTCTGTCGGGCGGCCAGCAACAGCGGGTGGCGATCGCCCGCGCACTGTGCATGCAGCCGAAGCTGATGCTGTTCGACGAGCCCACCTCGGCGCTCGATCCCGAGCTCGTCGGCGACGTCCTCGACACGATGCGCCAGCTCGCCCACGACGGCATGACGATGATCGTCGTCACCCACGAGATCGGCTTCGCCCGCGAGGTCGCCGACACCGTGGTCTTCATGGACGCCGGCGCTGTTGTCGA
>DASXOS010000095.1:0-2877 GCA_036494115.1 Solirubrobacteraceae bacterium
GTTGATCGGCGCCGGCTGGGATGAGAGGCTGAGCCCCGTGGACGTGGAGACCGACCCGCACGTGCAGGTGGATGTCGAGGCGGCTAACCGGCGCGCGCTGGCGCGGGCGGTCGCCTGCCGGCCGGCGCTGGTCGCTGTCAAGCCGGCGCGGGAGGTCGTATCCGGGATGCGCGCCGAGCTGATTCTGCACGCCGCGCCACCGGCGCGCGCGGATCGTCTGAACCCGACGCTGGAAGCCGCGCTGCGCGGCGCCGCGTGCCTCGAGGGACTGCCGTTTTCGCGGGTGGAGCTCGCCTCCGCCCAGGACTACGGCGCGATGGCGGGCGGCGCCGGCGCGATCACCGCCTCCACCCCGGTGGTCGTGGTGGAGGATCGCGACAGCGGCCGGCGGGCGTTCCATTTCCTGATGGAGGGCTTCGGCCGCACCCTGATCCTGGGGATGACCGGCGAGGACGTGTTCGAGCGTCTGCGCTGGCTGCGCGACGAGGCCGCTCCGGCGCTCGACGCGGCGCTCGGCGCGCTCGGCGGAATCGACTGCGACGAGATCATCACCGAGGCGCTGCGGCGCGGGGACGAGCTGCACAACCGCAACGCCGCGGCCACGTCGATGCTGGCCGAGCGGCTCGCGCGGGGCTTTCTGCGCGCCGGGGTTCCCGCCGAGCGCCAGGAGCGGCTGTTCGAGTTCCTGCGTGGGAACTCGCAGTTCTTCGTGGCGGTCTCGCTTGCCGTCACCAAGCTGATGCTCGACGCGGCCGGAGGCGTCGAAGGCTCGAGCATCCTCACCGCCGTCGGCGCCAACGGCCGCGACTGCGGCCTGAAGGTGTCGGGCCTCGGCGACCGCTGGTTCGTCGCCCCCGCCGAGGTGCCAACCGGCGTGCTTTCGGATGGCTTTGGCGAGGCGGACGCCGCGCCGGCGTGCGGCGACTCGCTGCTGGTGGAGTGCGCCGGCCTCGGCGCCTCGGTCCTGCCCGCCGCGCCGGCGCTGTGGCCGTTGCTGGGGGTGGGGCGCGATCGCGCCGTCCGCATTCACGGGGACACCGCGACGATCGCCGCCGGGGAGCATCCTCGCTATCGGGTGCCGGTGCTCGGGGAGCGCGGCGCGCCGGTGGGGATCGACGTGCTGAAGGTGGTGCGGACGGGGATCCGGCCCGTGATCGACATCGTGATGCTGCATCGCGAGGCCGGACGCGGGATGATCGGGTTCGGGCTCGTGTCACCGCCGATGGCATGCTTCGAGCAGGCCGCGGCGGCGTTCGGCGAGCGCTACGGGTGATCGACGGAGCGAGGTGAGTAGATGATCGAGATCGATGGTCGAAGGATCCTGACCACGTTGGACGAGAAGGTCGCGCCAGCGCATGCCGCGGTGGTGGTGATCGACTGCCAGGACGAGTTCATCGCCGACGGCGGGTTCTGGGACCAGCTCGGGCAGGACGTCAGCGAGACGAAGGTCGTCGCGGCCCGCATCGCCGAGTTTCTCGAGCAGGCCCGCCGGCACGACGTCCGGATCGTCCACGTACGCGCCGTCTACGACCGCCACCACATGAGCGATGCGATGTTCGAGCGGTTGCACCGGCACGGCAGCAGGCTCTACTGCCAGAGCGACGATCCCGCCAGCGGCTTCTATGACGGCCTCGAGCCGCGCCCGGGTGAGCCGGAGGTGGTCAAGCACCGCTTCGACGCTTTCTACGACACCGAGCTCGACCTGATCCTCCGCGCCTGGGGGATCAAGACCGTGATCGTGGCGGGGCTCGTCACGCATGGATGCGTCGACTCGACCGCGCGCCACGCCTACTTCAACGGGTACTACGTCGTATTTCCGCCCGAGCTCACCGGCGGCGCATCGCCCGAGGTCAAGCGCGTGACCGTGGAGACCATGAACGTGATGTTCGGCGTCACGCCGTCGGTCGAGGAGATCGTGACCGCGTGGGAGGAGGCGATCGCGCCCGTGCCGGCGGTAGCACCGGCCGGTTGACCCTGAGTCGAGCCCCGGTGGCGCCGGCCGGAAGCGCAGGGATCGTTGGCCGGGCCGGGCCGGGCCGCGCCTTATGTAGGCCGCGTCGACGACCGCGTCGAAGCCCGATCGCTTGATTTGCACGCGGCGACCGATCCGGATCGCCGAGAGCGTCCCGGCGTCGATCCATTATCTGGACCTCCGGGTTATGCCGATCGTGCGTCCGGAGCCGTGCTGGTGCGAGCGATCCCGCGCCCCGGGAGTTCGGATAATCACAGCGCCACTCGCAACCTCGATCCCGCCCGGTGCCTTCGATCCGTGCGCACTTTCCGCGCGGAGGAGGGCCGCGACGGACCGGGGCGGGCTGCCTGTGCGATCGACTAGGCAGGTGTCCGAAGTCGGCCGGCTCAGAGTGGTCGGTGGTCCCCAAGGTCGGCGCTGTTCTCGTCGTTGCTGCGGTCACGCCTGGTGCCTCGCGTAGGGCTTCTGTCAAAGAGGCGGTGTCCGGTCGCCCGGGTGCGTGAGCGGGATGCGTGCGAGTCACGAGGCGTGGGTGTCGTGGTGACGGACCGGCTCAGGGTTCTGGCGACAGTGAATGTTGAACTCGTCCTCTACGCCTAGGTCAGGTTGTCACCGCCGGGCTCGGGTCTGGTTCGAAGGGCACCGGCTGCCATAGCTGTCGATGGGCTCTTGGTGTCACGGAAACCCGGAGCCGCTGACCCCCACGGCTTCTCCGTCGTGGGCCGTGCGTTCCATTGCGCGAGCGACTTCGTGGCGGGAGGAGACGTCGAGCTTGCGGAAGATTGTTCGCAGGTGGGTCTCGATCGTTTTGACGCTGAGGAACAGTTCGCGGGCGATCTCGGGGTTGGTGCGCCGGTCGAGCACTAGGCGCGCTACTTGGACCTCGCGCTGGGTTAGCGTCTCGA
>DASXOS010000096.1:0-1784 GCA_036494115.1 Solirubrobacteraceae bacterium
GCTGCGCTGAACGTCTCATCCTGGAGCTCGCCGATCTCCGAGCCGTCGATCGTGTAGGCGCACAGCGCGCCGAAGCGCTCGATGTCGAACAGTGACGCACCCATGCCGATCTCCTCGTCTGGAGTGAACGCGATCCGAAGGCTTGGACGTGGCAGCTGGGGATCGGCGGCCAGGCGGGCGACGGCCGCCATGATCGCCGCCACGCCGGCCTTGTCGTCGGCTCCGAGCAACGTGTCGCCGCTGCCGGTGACGAGGTCGTGGCCGAGCTTCGCGGTCATCTCGGGCATCGCCGCGGGGTCAAGTCGCGTGCCCTCACGCGGCAGCTCGATGACGTCGCCGGCCCACTCGCGGTGGATGATCGGCTCGACCCCGCGCCCGGGTGCGGCTGGGCTCGTGTCCATGTGCGCGATCAGGCCGATGGTGGGGCCGTCGGACCCGGCGCCGGAGGGATCGAGCGATGCCACCACGTACCCGTTGTCATCCAGGAAGGCGTCGGCGATCCCGGCATCGTGCAACTCGGAGACGAGCAGCTTGCCGAGGTCGAGCTGACCGGGCGTGCTGGGCGAGCCGGTCCGGTGGTCGCGGGACTGTGTGTCGACCCGCACGTAACGCTGGAAGCGATCCAGGAGGTCCGGGGCCAGCGACTCGGCGAGGGCGGATGTGTAGGGAGCTGGGGGCATACCTGCAGTATTTCAAGCTGTTTGCTGGGGCTGCCCCCGGGTAGGCGACCTGCGGGGCATGTCCACCACGGAGGTACAGCTAAGCAGCCGCCGCCTGCGCCGCTCTGATTGCGCGGGTCCGGGCCTGCGCCGCGTCAGGCGCGGGCGGGGGTTCTCCTACGTCGACGACGACGGCTCTCCGATCGAGGATCCGCAGATCGTCGATCGCATCCGTGGCCTGGCGATCCCGCCCGCCTGGAAGGACGTCTGGATCTGCCCCGATGCGATGGGTCATCTGCAGGCCACCGGGCTCGACGCTGCCGGGCGCAAGCAGTACCTGTATCACCCCAAATGGCGCGAGCACCGCGACCGCGCGAAGTTCGCCAGGATGCTTGTGTTCGGCCGCGCGCTCCCGCGCCTGCGACGCCGCGTCGTCTCCGAGCTGCAGGGCGACGAGCCGACCCGCGAGCGAGTCCTGGCGTGCGCCGTACGACTGCTCGACGTGGGCGTCTTTCGCATCGGCAGCGAGGAGTACGCCAACGAGGACGGTGGACTCGGGCTCGCCACGCTGCACCGCGAGCACGTCACCGTGCACAGCGATTCGGTGGAGTTCGACTTTCCGGCCAAGGGCGGCGCGCGGCGGCGCCAGGTGATCGCCGACCCGGCGTCCCACGAGCTGATCGCGACCCTGCGCCGTCGCCGCGGCGGGGGCGATCAGCTGCTGGCCTATCGGGAGCGGCGGCGATGGCATCCGATTCGCTCCGACGACATCAACGATTATCTCCAGGACCACCTCGGCGAGGAGTTCAGCGCCAAGGACTTCCGGACCTGGAACGGAACCGTGATGGCGGCGGTGTCGCTGGCGGCGCACGGCCTCGGCGCTGCTACCAAGGCGGCGCGAAAGCGAGCCATGGATCAGGCGGTGCGGGAGGTGTCGGCGCTGCTGGGCAACACCCCGGCCGTCGCGCGGCGGTCATACGTCGACCCGCGGGTGTTCGACCGCTATCAGTCCGGCTGGACGATCGCCGGCGTGCTGGCGCGGATTCCCGATCCCGGTGGCATCGATGACGGGATCCGCGCGAGAGTCGAGCGCGGCGTGCTCGACCTGCTCGAGGACGAGCGAGA
>DASXOS010000097.1:0-2226 GCA_036494115.1 Solirubrobacteraceae bacterium
GGCTGGTCGAGCTGGCGCCCGCCGGCATCGACCACGTGTACTTCACCAACGGCGGATCGGAGAGCTGCGAGAGCGCGATCAAGATGGCCCGGCTGTACCAGTACCTGCGCGGCGAGCCCGAGCGCACCACGATCCTGTCGCTCGGGCACTCCTACCACGGGATGACCTACGGAGCGCTGGCCGCCACCGGGCTTGCGGGGACCAAGGACGGGTTCGGCGAGATGCCGGGCGGCTTCTTCCACCTCACCACGCCCTACCCCTACCGCGAGGAGCTCTACGGTGGCGAGGATCCGCTGCAGTTCTGCGTGCGCGAGCTCGAGGAGACGATCGCCCGTCTAGGCGCCGGGCGCATCGCGGCGTTGATCGGCGAGCCGGTGCTGACCGTCGGCGGGGTGATCGTTCCGCCCCCCGACTACTGGCGCGCGGTCACCGAGATCTGCCACCGCCACGGGATCCTCATGATCGCCGACGAGGTCGTGACCGCATTCGGGCGGCTCGGATCCTGGTTCGCCTCGGGGCCGTACGGGATCGAACCGGATCTCATCACCACGGCCAAGGGCCTCACCAGCGGTTACCTGCCGCTCGGCGCTGTGCTCGCCAGCCACGACATCGGCGCCACGATCAAGGGCTCGGACGCCGGCTTCATGCACGGGTACACGTACTGCGGGCATCCGGTCGCGTGCGCGGTCGCGCTGCGCAACCTCGACATCATCGAGCGCGAGGACCTGGCCGGCAACGCCGCCACCGTGGGTGAGCAGCTTCGTTCCGGCCTTGAGACCCTGCTCGACCTACCGGTGGTCGGCGACGTCCGCGGTGCCGGACTGCTGGCATCGGTCGAGCTCGTGGCCGACAAGGCGACCAGGCGCCCGCTCGAGGTACGCCGGCAGGAGATCGCCGATCGCGTCAGAGACGAGCAGGGCGTGATCGTGCGGAGCATCTCCCAGAACGTGATCCTCGCGCCGTGCCTCGTCCTGACAACCGAAGAGGCCGACCAGATCGTCGCCGCGCTCAGGGCCGTGCTGGAGACGACCGGCCCGGACGGGGAACCGGTCGCGGCTGCGCCGGCCGTCCCGGCCTAGCCCCGGCGTTCGGCGCTCAGGCGACGGCCACCGGCTCAAACTGCGGGATGACGTCCTGCGCGTAGCGGTCGACGGTCTCCTCGACCCGGGAGGTCATCACGTAGAGGTTGACCTGGCGCACGCCTAGTTCTTCGAGCTCGCGCAGCCGCTCGACGTGCTGTTCGGCCTCGCCCAGCAGGCAGAAGCGGTCGACGATCTCGTCGCTGATGTACTTGCCGTGGTCCGCGCCGACGCGGCTGTGGTCGGCGTAGTCGTATTCCTCCACGCCGCGGGCAAAGTCGATCAGCGCCTTGGGGATCTCGCCGTCGGTTCCGTAGCGCTTGATCAGGTCCTTGCAATGGTTGGAGACCATCGCCGGGAACCAGCGCGTCTCCTCGCGCCACCGTGGCAGATCGTCGTCGACCACGGCCGGGGCGCACACGACCGGCGCCAGCGCGTCCGGATCGCGTCCCGCCTTGACCGCCGCCTCGCGAGCCCGCTCGATGATCCAGCGCGTGATCTCCGGGTCGGCGAGCTGGATGATCACCCCATCGCCCACCCGTCCGGCCACGCCCAGCGCACGCGGGCCATATCCGGCCACGTACATCGGGATCTCGGGCTCCGTGCGTGCCCAATCCAGCTTCAGCGTCCGGTCGTTCCAGGTCACCTCGCGACCGTTCATGAGGTCCTTGATCATCTCGAGCGCCGCCTCGAACTTCGCCACCGGCACCGGGTCGAGCCCGACGACTCGCCGTGAGGAGTCCCCGCGACCGATGCCCATCACCATCCGCCCATCGCTGATGTCGTGCAGCGTGGCGTAGCCACTGGCCGTCACCGTCGGCTCGCGGATCCCGGGGTTGGTCACGCAGTGACCGAGCTTGATCGTCGATGTCGCCTGCGCCGCCAGCGCCAGCACCGGATAGCTCTCCTGCCACAGGATGTGCGAGTCGTACGTCCAGCCATAGCGGAACCCGGCCTGCTCGGCCTTCACCATCCGCTCGACGAACAGCTGGGATGGCGGATCGGGCATGAACGTCGCCCCGAAATCAAGCATCTCTTCTCCTCACGTTCGCCTGCAGTGCCCGCGGAGCGCAGTTCTATCAGAGGCCCCCGGGGCATTTGAAGGGCGTTGGTAGAGTGCCGCCCCAGTGACCGACGACGTGAAGGC
>DASXOS010000098.1:0-5005 GCA_036494115.1 Solirubrobacteraceae bacterium
GCTCGGTGAGATCCAGCGCGTCCTGCAAACGTTGTTGTCAGAGGCCGTCTCGATCAGGGATCTCGGCGCTATTGTCGAATCAGTGGGTGACAAGGCGCGGATCACGCGCGACACCGGACTCCTCGCGGAGTACGCGCGTCAAGCGCTTGGCCGAGCCATTACCGCCCCCCACCTCGGTGCAGACCAGACATTGCGCGCGATTACCCTCGATCCGTCGATTGAGCAGGAAGTGGCGACCTCGATCACGGCCACGACCGACGGCGAGTTCCTCGCGCTCGAGCCGTCTCGCGCCCAGGCCCTGCTGGGCGCCGTCCGCGCGCAGTCCGATCACGCCGCCGCCCGCGGCGGGATGCGGCCGGTTCTGCTGTGCTCGGCGCGCGTCCGGCGGCACATCCGGCGCCTCGTGGAGTCGGCCGTGCCGCACCTGGCGGTCTGCTCCTACAACGAGATCGCGTCCGGCATCAGCGTCGAGACCATCGGAGTGATTAGCGCGTGACCGACCCCTCGGCGCCGTCATCGGCACCGTCCGACGATCCGGACGGGGTGCGCACCTACCGCGGGCGCACGATCGAGGAGCTGATCCCGCGGATCCGCGCCGAACTGGGCCCGGACGCCATCATCCTGCGTGAGCGCGAGGGGCTCATGGGTGGGATCGGCGGCTTCTTCGCCCAGAAGTGCGTGGAGATCGACGCACAGGCGGCTCCGAGGGTCAACGTCTACGCCGACGATTTCGAGGACGAATACCACGAGGATTTTCAGGGCGAGACCGAGGACTTCGAGGAGTTCTCGGCCGAACCGCCCCGAGGCTATGTGCCCGTGCCGTTGCCCGACGCTCCGCCGCCGGACTACGACGCCCCGCAGACGCCCGCGGTTGAGGGACCGCCGGCGTCCGCGCCTTCGCCAGCGCCGGCTGCCGAGGAGCTTCCTGCTCCTCCGGCGCCGGTCGCTGATGCCCCTCCGGCTGCCGCGCCGCCGATCCCGGCCCCGCCGGTGTCCGAGGTGCCCGCCGCGGTCCCGCCGGCGCCCGAGCCGCCCGCCGCCGCGCCACCCGCTCCCGTGGCGCCCTTCCTCAACGAGGCGTCGTTTGCCGCCCGCCTGGAGGAGGCGGCGTTCGAGGCCGAGGCCCAGCTGGCCGAGCCCGAACCGGAGCCGGAGCCGGAGCCTGCGCCGGCTCCCCCCGCGCCCGCGGCCGCGTCGTTCATCGCCTTTGACGAGCTGGACGACGCCCCGGCACAGGAGGCCGAGCCGGTGGTGCCTGCGGTCGTCGAGCCCGAGTACCTGGAGCCCGAGCCCGAGTACGTGGAGTCCGAGTCCGAGCCCGAGCCGGTGGCCGAGGAGCCCGAGTACGTCGAGCCCGAGCCCGAGCCCGAGTACGTGGAGCCGGACTACGTCGCACCGGAGCCTGAGCCCGAGCCGGTGGCCGAGGAGCCCCAGCCTGCGCCCGAACCGCGCCGTGCGCCGCACGAGCTCGACCCCGCGCCGTGGCTCGCGTTCGCCGCCGAGTCCCCGATCGCGGAAACAGAGCCAGAGCCAGAGCCTGAACCTGAGCCTGAGCCTGAGGCTCTTCCGGAGCCCGTCTCCGAGGAGCCCGAACCCGAGCCCGAGCCCGAACCCGAACCTGAGGCCATCGAGCCCGAGCCGGAGCCGCTGCACGAGCCGGAACCGGAACCGGAGCCGGAACCCGAGCCCGAGCCGATCCTCGGGCCCCTTACCCCCGCGGCCGCCGCCCAGGCGCCCCCGCCTCCGCCCCCGGCGACACCCCCCGCCCCCGACTACGGCCACTCCACCCGCCGCCGCGGCGGGCTCCTGCCCGCGGCGGAGCGGATGCTGCGCGCCGCCCTCGACGCGACCTCGGCCGCCAACGAGCGACGAGAGCGCGACTACCAGGCCCGCGTGATGCGACCCGCTCCCGCGGCGTCTCCGTTTCCCGGCGCGGCGACGCCCATCCCCCCGGCGCCCACCCCCGACGCGCCGACGCCCGCCCCCGACGCGGCGCGCGAGGAGGAGGAGCGCGCCCGCGAGCGCCAGGATCTGCACCGCCGCGAGGCCAGCCTGGAGCGCCGGCTCGTCGCGTCCGGGCTGACCCCCGGCCGGGCCGCCGCGCTCGTCGGCGCGGCCATCTCACGCCGCGGGCCGTTCAGCGCCGGCGGCAGCCTCACCGACGACGTGCGGGCGCTGCTCGCGGCCTCGCTGCCCACGCCGGTCTCGCTGCCGCAGGAGCATGGCGCGGTCGCCCTGGTCGGCGCCGGCGGGTCGGGCAAGACCCGCAGCGTGGCCGCCCTGGCGGCGGCGCAGGCCCGGGCCGGCACGCTGGTCAGCGTCGCCAGCCTCGGTACGCCCGGCCGCGAGGACGAGCTGGGCGCGCTGTTGCTCGGCGAGGCGGTCAACATCATTCCCGCGATGCGCACGCGGGCCACGGCGCGGGCCGTGAGCTCGGCACGCGAGCGCGGCCTGGTCATCATCGACACCGCCGCCGCGGCTCCGCGCGACGACTCGACGATCGACGTGATGGCTGAAGCGCTGCACAGCTTCGGGCTTGATGGCATCTACCTGACGGTTCCGGCCACGCTCAGCGCGGGGGCCGCGGTCCGCCTCGTGGACAGCTTCTCGGCCTTCGATCTCAGCGGAATGGTCGCCACGCACGTCGATGAGACCGACGAGCTGGGCCAGATCGCCGAGCTGGCGATGCAGACCGGAATCCCGCTGGCGTACACGTTGAATGGATTTGCCCTTCAGGAGGCGGTCGCATCTGCCGATCCTGGTCTCATCGCAGCTGAGTTGCTGAGATGACCAAGCAAACCGAGATCGCAGCCAACAACGTGACGCCCTTCCCCGGAAGCGGGCAGGGCACGCTCACCACGCCGACCGGCGAGGAGCTGCCCGTGCGCACTTTCGAGCGCGGCGAGGAGGTCGTCCTGGTGGTGCTCGTCAATGTCGACGACGAGCGCGGGAACGACCCCGTGGAGTCCGCAGAGCTCGAGTACACCTCGCGCCGCGGGCTGATCAAGCTGCGCGGCGAAGCCGTGTTCGAGGATCAGAGCCTCATCCGGTTCCATCCTGACGGCGACGCCGAGGTCCTGCAGCGGCGCGACTTCGTGCGCGTCCACACCCCCCATCCCGTGACGGTCGAGTCAGAGGTGGAGGACAAGCGGCGCGTGCACACCGTCGATCTCAGCGGTGGCGGAATGCTGCTGGCCGACGACGAGACCCTCGAGGTCGATCAGACGATCCGCTTCGCCATCTCGATCGTCACCACAGAGCTTCCCATCGAAGGCATGGCCCGTGTCGTCCGCATACGCCAGGACGGCAAGCGGGCCCTGATGTTCGAGAAGATTGCCGAGCACGACCGCCAGCGTCTCATCCGGTTCGTGTTCGACTGCATGCGTGCGGCCCGGGCGCGGACCCGGGGCGACCGGATCTAGCAGGCCGTCCCCACCAGCGACCGAGGACACCACGATGGCCAAGAACAAGAGCGACGCCAAGGGCAAGACCAAGGGCGACAAGAAGAGCAAGAAGGGCAAGGGCGCGGCTGACGGCATCAGCGTTGCCGGGCATCCCCGCGCCGCCGCTCAGGTGCGCCGTGCCAAGGGCTTCGGTGGCGTCACCTTCTTCCTCATCACTGCCTATTTCTCCTACAAGGCCCAGGTTCCGCCCGATCAGGTCGCCATGCGTGCGCTCATCGCCGGCGTCGGCGGCTACATGCTGGCCTGGATGTGCTCGGTGACCGTCTGGCGCCAGCTGGTGCTGGCCGAGCTCCGTGCCGCCATCGAGAGCGGCCGCGCCCGCATGGAGCCCGCCACGCCCGGCGGCACTCCTGCCGCCGCAAACGCGACCGCGCCCGAGGGCGACGGCAAGTCGTAGCTGAGGACCGGCCATGGATCCGATCCATCCGATCGTCCCGACGGCCCCCAACATTCCCCCTGTCGCGCCGGCCCCGGCGGTGACGCCGACCGATCGCCAGATCGAGCGCCGGCGCCAGGAGGAGGAGCGCGAGCGCCGGCGGCGCCGCCAGCGGCGCCGGGACTCCTACAACGACCAGGAGTCCCCGTCCGACGATGACGACGCAGGCGAGGACGACGGCCGCCTGCACGTCGACGTGATCGTCTGACGACGGCGCCTGCAGCGTCCCCGTGGAGGGGCCGCTGCGGAAAAGTGTCCAGTCCTTTCTGGACAGACCTAAAGTCGCCCCGCCTGGCGTCGATAACTCCGGATGTAACCGGCCGCAAGGAGCAGCCGGGGGACTCACAACCCAACCACACCACGGAGGTGTACTCACCATGTCCCTGTCTATTCTGACCAACATCTCGGCGATGAACACTCAGCAGAACCTGCTGAAGTCTTCGAACGCCGTCGCGACGTCGATGTCTCGCCTGTCTTCAGGCCTGCGCATCAACAGCGCCGCCGACGACGCCGCCGGATACGCGATCTCGCAGGGTCTTACCTCTCAGGTCAACGGCCTGAACCAGGCGAGCAGCAACACCAGCGACGCCATCTCGATGGTGCAGACGGCATCCAGCTCGCTGAACAACATCCAGAGCATGCTTCAGCGTGTCTATGAGCTGGGTGTGCAGTACAACAACGGCTCGAACTCGAGCACGGACAAGTCGGACATCCAGTCCGAGGTCAACCAGCTGACTCAGGAAATCGACCGTCAGAAGACGTCGTCGAACTTCAACAACCTGAACCTGCTCGACGGCACCGCCGGCGGCAGCGGCACGGTGACCTTCCAGGTCGGCGCAAACGCCGGCGACACCCTGACCGCCACGTTCTCGAGCGTCGAGGGCAACAGCGGCCTGGGCGGCCTGGGCTTCAGCTGGACCAACGCGTCGACTGGTGGAACGGTCATCGACCTGTCCAGCACGAGCGCGCTGACCAGCCTGACCAGCGCCATCAACAACATCTCCAGCATGGCGGCGACGCTGGGCGCGGTGCAGAACCGTCTCCAGTACACCTCCGACTCGATCTCCTCGACCGAGCAGAACCTGTCGGCGTCCAACAGCCAGAT
>DASXOS010000099.1:0-28964 GCA_036494115.1 Solirubrobacteraceae bacterium
GGGAGGGTTGACCTGCTCTGGCGTTTGGCGGCGTGCTTTTTGCAGACGAACGGCTCGAGAGCGCGAGGCCTGCTGCACCTCGCACGCATATCAGCGCCTTTGCGGGGGGACCCCGCCGACTGCGCACGGATGTCTGCAAAAAGCACGCGGCGGCCGCCGGCCCGGGTCCCCGAACACGGGGCAACGAGAGGGGAGGGGTGATCTGCGCCGCGTGACCTGAAAACCTCGCATTACGTCGCTCAGGGGCGAGGCATATCGACCTTTGCCATGAAATACATGGCAAACGTCGCATGACCTCCCCATTCCCAGGCGGAATGCGCACTTTTACAGGTCAAAAGACCGCCGCAGCCCCAGCTCACCACCCCCTCCCCAGCAAAATCCGGGCCGGCCATCCCGCCAAGGCACATCGAGGCGCCAGCCGAACCAGCCTGCGGGTCGCGGGCGCCAGCCGAAGCAGCTCTACGGCGCCGCGGTATCCGACTGCCCGACGTTCCAACCGGACACACTGACCACAGGCGAGGCGCCAGCGAGGGCCGACGTGTCGTAGGTCGCCGTCAGGGTCTCTGACTCGCCGGGCCACAGGGTGACGTCGTTGTCGTTCCACAAGATCGGCAGGACCTCGTTGTCGCCCGCCGCGGGCGTGCCGGTGGACGAGCCCCGCCGGACATCGGCCCGGAGGAAGAACGCGACCGTGTGGCCCGGTGAGGTGTTGGTGATCGTCACGTCGGTGGTCATCTGACCGCCGCCCGCCGGGTGGCTGTGCGCGGTGACGCTCACGTGCCCGGCCGGGAGGCTCTGGAGCTGGCGCAGGTCCGCGTACTGGTCCATCGTCGCCTGGGGCTGGCCCATCGTCTTGCCCCAGTTGACCTTGTCCTGCTGGGTCGAGAGCCAGTAGACGTTGCGGTCGACCAGCCGTTGGCCGTCCTTGAGGAGCAGCTCGACGAAGTAGACCTTCTGCGCCGCGGGGAGCGTCGGCGTCGCGACGTGGAGCACGGCGGCGTTCACGCCCTCGGACCGGACCGAGACGCCGTGCGCGGTCTGGTCACCGAGCACCGACCCGTCTGCGCTCCACACCTTCGCCTCCACGGACAGCCCGTGCTGGCTGTGGTCGGTCAAGTTGTCGACGCTGACCGATCCGTCCCCGTAGCTGTAGAGCACGTGGAGCGGCTCGTTCGCCTTCTTGGCGCCGAAGTAGCTGCCCGCCTGGTCGAAGTCATAGTTGTAGAGATCCCACAACAGCGTCGGCCAGCCCTTGTTGAGCTGCCAGTAGACGAGCCCGGTCGACGGGGCCTGCTTGTCGGTCGAGTGGTCGATGTAGGCCTCGAACTGGGCCCGCTGCGTCTCGTAGTTCTGGACCTGCGCCTGCTCGACGTACTGACCGAGCGACGACCACGGGCCGTAGCGATTCTTGATCGCCAGGTCGAGGTCGTGGAGCGTGCCGAACGAGTAGCCGCCGTTATCGGGGCCCGGAAGGTCGGGCTCGTAGTTGGCGTGGTACTGGTTGTAGTCCGGGTTCTGCCACAGCTGCGCCTGTTCGAACGGCGAGAGGAAGCGCTGGATCGAGTCGAGCGTCGGCACCGTATGGCCGGAGCCCGACTCGCTGTCGAACGCCCACGCGCCGCCCACGTTGGTGCGGCTCGAGTCGCCCGGGTCGTAGTGGCTGCGGTCGTACCAATAGTCCGGCGGCACCCAGTCGTACGGTCCCTCCTTCTCGCCGGACCACGTGAGCTTGGTGCCCCGCTTGTACTCGGCGGAGGCGATCAGGGGCTCCTGGAAATCCGCTTGGTCGAAGCCCTGCAGCGACACCTGCTCCTGTCGCGCGGTCGGGTTGTTGTCACTCCAGCTGAAGTTGAGGATGCTGGGGTGGTTGCGAAGGTTCTGGCCGATCGTCAGCGCCGAGTTGTAGAGCACCTGGAAGTCGTGGTTGCTGGTCAGGTGGCTGTCCTGGAGCTGCCAGGCGTCACAGCATTGGAACCCACCGTCGACGAGGATGCCGGCGCGGTCCATCTGGGCGTAGAAGTCGTCGGGCATCTGCTTGCCCTCGGTGCGGATCCCGTTCAGCCCGAGGTTCTTGATCATCGCCACCTGGTTCGCCGTATCCGACGCCGAGTAGTGGAGGAACAGGTTCTCCGACCACCCGCCGCCACGGAACATGAACGGCACACCATTGACCAGGAACTGGCGTGAACCGTGCGGCGCGAGCGGCGCCGGCCCCACGAGGCGCGTGGTCACCGAGCGGATCCCGAACGTCTCGGACTCCGAATCGGGCGCGGCCCGGTGCTGCCACAGCGTGGTGCTCAGGCGATAGAGCGGCTGGCCGCCCATCTGGTACGGCCACCACAGCCGCGGGTGGTGGATCGTCAGCCGCGGGTCATCGGAGGAGTCGAAGCTGACCGTCGTCGTCGCTGCACCGCGGACCCGCACCCGCCGGCGCAGCGCGATCGACGTCCCGCCCGGGCCCGAGACGGTGGCCATCACCGTCCCCTGCCGCGTCCTCGAGGACAGGTTGGTGACGTCGGCCTTCACGGTCAGCGCCGCCCGCTCCATGTTCTGCGAGTCCTGCTGAACGACGTGGGCGTTCGACAGCGCGAGCGCGCCCGATGTGTGGAGCTGGACCGGAAACTGGATCCCCGTGTTGTTGTCGGGCGGGATCTGCGTCCAGTCGACGTTGTCGAGCGTGAACATCGTGCTCGGGTCGTTGGGATAGACCCTGAACGCCAGCGCGTTCTCGCCACGCCGCACCGCGCCGCTGATGTCGAAGGTGTAGCGGGTGTAGTCCCCCTGGACGGTGCCCTGGGTGGCGATCTCCTTGCCGTTCAGCCACACGTCGGCCTGCCCGACGACGCCGTTGACGATCAGCTGCTCGCGGGTGCGGTGTCTCGCCTTCGCGGTGAACGTCGTCCGGAACCACCACGGCACGGAGAACTCGGGAATCGTCTCCGGTCCGACCGAGTTCATGTAGCCGAAGCAGCTCCTCATGTTGGTCGAGAAGAACACGTTCGGGCACTTTCCGTTCTGCACGAGCGCGTTCACCTCGGTCCCGACGGCGCCGGCCGCGTCCGGGTGCACCGCGAGCCACGAGGACGTGTGGAATCCCGGCTGCGAGATCTGGCTCCCGCCCTGGGTCGCCGACGCACTGCTTTGCACCTGCCAGCCGCCGAGGCCGACGGTGCTCGTGTCGGCAGCGGCCACTGCCGGCACCGCAGCGACGACGCCAATCACGAACAGCACGGTGACAAGGGCCTTTGGACCGGGGGCTCGGAACACTGGCCACACTCCTCCCGCAGCCGGTGCGCTCGGTCGCGGCGGCGGATTCGTGAGGGGCTTCACGGCAGACACCGCGCCACAGTCCGAGCAGACCGGAGCTAATTTGTTTGGACTCTCTCCAAATGCGACGGTATCGCCCGTCTAGAGGGTCGTCAAGGCACATTCAATTAGTAGGTGCCCGACAAATGACTTTTTTTTCGTCAGGCGCTCAGCGCGCTCAGCGCGGCGACGCCGACGAGCAACGTCACGACCCCCGCGACCTGCATCCGCGTCAGCCGCTCGCCGAACAGGGCGTAGCCGGCGACCGCGGCGATCGCCCCGAACTGTGAGGACAGCACGGCGGCGATCGCGATGCCGTGGCGGGAGCCCCCCGCGTACGAGTAAAACCCGACGACCTCGCAGATCCCCGAGGCGACGACGAGCGGAGCCGCGGGTCGGACGAGGCGCAGCCGTCCGAGCGCGGCGAGGGGGAGCACGATCACCGGTAGCCCGACCAGGCGCGGCGCAAGCGCGATCCAGGCCGAGGGCAGGTCCGCGCTCGCCCGTCCCGTCGCGTACAGGCTCGCCCCGAAGATGGCCGCAGCGCACACCGCGAGCGCGAGTCCCTCCGCGCGTGGCCGGGCCGGCTGCGCAGCGCGCGCGGGAGCTTCAGCGAGAGCCGGAGCTTCGGCGGGTGCCGGTGTCGAGGCCAGCCAGATCCCAACGGCGATGACCGCGAGCGCCACCCCCGACCCCGCGGCGATCGTCTCACCGGCGAGGACCGCGATCACCGCGGCGAGCGCGCCCTCGCTGGAAACGATCGGCGCGACGAGCGCCACCTGACCGACCTTCAGGGCCTCGTAGGTGACGATCAGACCGCCGACGTTGGTTGCGCCCGCGAGCAGGAGCCAGGCACCGTCGCCGCCCCACAGCCGCGAGGGCACGCCGACGGCGAGCGCCGGCGGCAGGGCGACCACCAGCCCGACAAGCATCACCCAGCCGACGACCACGATCGGATCGAGGATCCGGCTCGACCGCGACGAGCACAGCGTCGAGATCGCCCAGGCGACCGCGGCCCCCAGGCCCCCGAGGATCGCGATCATCGGTGCAGACGGCTCAGCGTGCGCCGGCCGCGGGCTCGGAGACCGCGGTGTGCTGCTCGGCGGAGAGGCGCTCGCCGGACTCGGGATCGAACAGGTGGATGCGCGTGGTGTCCAGCCACAGCTCCCCGGTCTCGCCCTCGGGCAGCTTGCTCGAGGCATCGAGCCGCGCGACCAGGTCGGCCTCCGCCGGGATCACCTCCTGCTCGTCACCGGAGGCGGTGCCCGCCGCCTCCAGGTGACGGATCGCCTCGTCGCCGAGCGGATCGACGCCGCCGTCCTCGTCAAGGGACAGGTGGGCGTACAGATCGGAGCCGGTCGACTCGAGCACGTCGATCAGCGCGTTGACGGCGATCCCGTGGCCGCGGTCGCCGGCGATCGAGGCGTCCTCGAAGTCCTCGGGCCTGATCCCCACCACGACCTTCTGCGACTGCAGGGCGCGTTCGGCGGGACCGAGCTTGTCGAGCGGAACGGTCGCGAGCGGGAAGCGCAGCGAGCCACCGTCGATCTCGCCGGGCAGGAAGTTCATCGCGGGCGACCCGATGAACCCGGCGACGAACAGGTTGCGGGGCCGCTCGTAGAGCTCGGCCGGCGCTCCCACCTGTTGGATCACGCCATCGCGCATCACCGCGAGCCGGTCGCCGAGCGTCATCGCCTCGACCTGGTCGTGGGTCACGTACACGGTCGTCGTCCGCAGCCGGCGCTGGATGCGGAGGATCTCGGCGCGGGTCTGAAGGCGGAGCTTGGCATCGAGATTCGACAGCGGCTCGTCCATCAGGAACGCCGCCGGGTCGCGGACGATCGCCCGCCCCATCGCCACCCGCTGGCGCTGGCCACCGGAGAGGTTGGCGGGCTTGCGATCGAGCTGCTCGGAGATGCCGAGGAGGCCCGCGGTCTCCTGAACCTTGCGCCGGATCTCGTCGCCGGACACGCCGGCGCGCTTGAGCGCGAACCCCATGTTCTTGGCCACGGTCATGTGGGGGTACAGCGCGTAGTTCTGGAACACCATCGCGATGTCGCGCTCCCGCGGCGTGAGATCGTTGACCACCCGGTCGCCGATCGTGATCTCCCCCTCGGTGATCTCCTCCAGACCGGCGATCATCCGCAGCAGCGTCGTCTTGCCGCACCCGGATGGGCCGACGAGCACCATCAGCTCGCCGTCGGCGATCTCGAGATCGAGGTCGTGCACCGCGACCGTCCCGTCTCGGTAGCGCTTGGTCACGTCCTTGATCGAGATCGCAGTCATCGCGCCTCCTCGCTCAGCGGCGTCTGGGGTCGCATGCTCGCCACATTCTTTCGCGGCTCCGAGGCCACGGCGCCCTGCCACAGCAGCTCGGACCGCGCGGCGTTGAGGGCGACCGCGATCGCGCCGTGCAGTGCCGCCTTCTCCCCCAGCCGGCTCGTCTCGATCCGAGCGGTCACGGGTACGAGCGCGGCCGCCGCACCTCGCACCGGGCGCAGCAGCAGCGGGCTCGAACCGATCCCCCCGCCGAGCACGATCAGCTCCGGATCGACGATCGCGCACACCGCGGCGATCGCCGCCCCCAGCCGTGCGGCGACATGCTCGACCACGGCCCGGGCATCCGGATCTCCCTGGGCCGCGAGCGCGAAGACCTCCTGCGCCGACGATGGCCCGTCGTCGGACTCCCCGCGGCGGGCGCGCCACGCCGCCAGGATTCCCGCTGCCGCAACCTCGTCCTCGAGCCCGCCGTGGAGCCGGTGCCGGGGGTCGAATGGGTCGCCGACGAGCGGCAGATACCCGATCTCACCGGCCGCTCCGTGGGCGCCGCGGACGAGCTCGTGGCCGATGATGATTCCCATTCCGATGCCGGCCCCGACGCCGATGAAGACGAGCGTCGAGACGCCGCGCGCGAGCCCGAACCACTTCTCCCCGACGGCCGCGAGGTTGACGTTGTTCTCGACCAGGACGGGCACGCCCCACCGCGTGCCCACGGCACCGAGCGGGTCGAGGCCGCCGTCGGGGCTGACGTTGTAGGCGAGCGAGGTGACCCGCTTGCTCGCCGGGTCGACCACGCCCGGGGTCGAGATGCCGAGCGCGAGCAGGCGCTCGTGCGTTCCACGGGCCTCCTCGATCACGGCACCGGTCACCTCGACGAGCTGCGCCGAGAGCGCGCGCTCCCCCGCCTTGGTCGTCGGCTGCTGGAGGTCGCAGATCGGCTCGCCGAAGATGTCTGCCGCGCCGGCGCGGATGTTCGTTCCGCCGATGTCGACGCCAACCACGAATCCGGCGTTGTCGCGCACCACGTAGGCCATCGGGCTGCGACCGCGGCGGCCGTGCTGCTGCCCGGTCGCGCGGATCATCGCGGCCTGCTCGAGCCGGCTCACCGCCGCGGACACGGTGGGCTTGGACAGACCGGTGGCCGCCGAGATGTCGGGCCTCGTGACCGGCCCTTCTCGGAAGATCGTCTCGAGCACGGCCTGCTCGCCGAGCTCCCGCAAGAGGCTCAGACGCGAGTCCGCGCCGGCGCGCGGGGCCCGTCCATCACCGCCGTCTGAGCTTGAGGCAGGCATTGTCGTTAGGGATCTTTACGAATTCGTTTCGCTGCTTGACGGCCAAGAATACGGACTGTATGGTCATTCAGGCAAGCTTCTTACAAAAGCATCGCCGGTGTCGTGGAGGAGGAGACCATTGCGCCCCGAAGAGTCGGACAACCGTGACCGGAGCCTGACCCGCCGTAAGTTCTTCGGCACCAGCGCCGCCGCCAGTGCCGCCCTGTACCTCGCGGCGTGCGGGGGCTCGAGCAGCTCCGGCGGCTCGTCGAGCGCCGCCAGCTCGAGCTCGACGAGTTCCTCGAGCGGCCCGGTGACGCTCAACAACCTCTTCATGCAGCAGGCCGGCTACAGCCCCGACGACCTCGCGGGCATGACCGCCGCGTTCGAGAAGGCCAACCCGAACATCAAGGTCAACAACACGCTGGTCTCCTACAACGCGCTTCACGACAAGATCGTCGCAGCCGCCCCCGCGGGCACCTATGACGTGGTGCTCGGGGATGTCATCTGGCCGGCCGAGTTCGGCTCGAAGGGCATCGTCAAGGACATCTCGAGCTTGGTGAACACGCTGCCCACGAGTCAGATCTTCCCCGGCGCGCTGGTGATGGCCAGGTACAACGGCAAGTTCTACGGGATGCCGTGGATCCTCGACACGAAGTACATGTTCGCGAACGGCAAGATGCTCAAGCAGGCGGGCATCACGACCAGCCAGCTGAAGACCTGGGACGGCGTCGTCAGCGCCCTGAAGACGATCAAGTCAAAGGGGATCGCGAAGTATCCGTGGCAAGGGAGCTGGATGCAGGCCGAGGCCGTCGTCTGCGACTACGCGCAGCTGCTCGGAGCATTCGGCGGCAAGTTCCTCGACTCGAACGGCAAGCCGACCTTCCAGACCGGCGGCGGGCTCAAGGCGCTCGAGTTCATGAAGATGCTCCTCGACGAGGGCCTGGCGGCCCCGGCCTCGACGGTGTCGGACGAGCAGGCCGTGCTCAAGGCGTTCGCCCAGGGCAAGATCGCGATGAACCTGAACTGGACGTTCCAGCTCGCGGCGGCACTCGATCCCAAGCAGAGCCTCGTTTCCAAGGACAACGTGATGATCCTCCACACGCCAGCGGGCTCCGCCGGCGGTCCGGCGCCTGGCTGCAACGGCGGCCAGCCGGTGATGATCACAACCGGCTCCAAGCACCCCAACGAGGCGTGGCAGTACATCAAGTTCATCACCAGCCAGCCCACGCAGAACAACTACGTGAAGGACTCGCTGCCGATCTGGGCGGCGTCCTACAACGACTCGGCGGTCGTCAAGGCAGCCGGCTCTCAGCTGGTGTCGGTGGCCAAGACGCAGCTGCCTGACATGATCCTGCGCCCGCAGGTGACCAACTACAACTCGGCATCGCAGGCACTCCAGGTCCAGATCCAGAACGCGCTGCTCGGCAAGAAGAGCCCGCAGGACGCGCTCAACTCGGCGGCCTCGGCGTTCAGCTCCTCCGGCCCGCCCGCCTAGCCACAGCGTCGGATGGCGACAACTGCAGGGACCCTGCCACGGCGGAGCGGGACAAGCTGGCGCGCGCGCACGCGCGAGGGCCGGTTCGCGCTGGCGCTGCTCGCGCCGAGCGTGGTCGTCGTCTTCGGGATCGTCGTCTACCCGATCCTGCGGACAATCTACACCTCGTTCTACGCGGTCAATACGCCGTTCCCCGGCCACTTTCCCTATGTCGGGTTTCGCAACTACACCTACGCGCTCGGCAACAGCGAATTCTGGTCGGCGGTCGAGCGCACGGCCTACTTCACGATCGTCTCGACGGGGTTCGAGCTGGTGTTCGGGATGGGCATCGCGCTGCTGCTGTACGCGCCACTGCGGGGGCGCTGGCTGTTCCGCACGATCGTCGTGCTCCCCTGGGCACTGCCCACGATCGTCAACGGCGCGATGTGGCGCTACTTCTTCGACGCCCAGTACGGCGTCATCAACGCCGCACTGACCCAGCTCGGGATCCAGTCCTCCTACCACGCGTTCCTCGGCTCGCCGTTCGGCGCGCTGAACATCGTCGTGCTCGCCGACGTGTGGAAGAACACCTCGCTGGTGGCGTTCTTCCTGCTGGCCGGGCTGACCACGATTCCCCGCGACCTGTACGAGGCGGCCCGCCTCGACGGCTACGGACGATGGGGCGCGTTCGTGCACATCACGCTGCCGCTGCTGCGCCCGGTGATCGTGGTCGTGCTCGTACTGCGCACGATCGAGGCCTTCAAGGTGTTCGACATCATCTACGTGATGACGGGCGGGGGCCCGGCCAACGGCACCCAGAGCATCGCCTTCTACACCTACCAGCGGGCGTTCTCGGACGAGTTCTTCGGCTACGGATCGGCGCTCTCGATCCTGATCGTCCTGTTCATCATGGCGTTCGCGATCCTCTACATCCGGCTGCTGCGGTCGGACACATACGCGGTGGGCTGATGAACGACTCTCGCCGCTTCACGATCTTCATCCACGTCTGCGCCGTGATCGTGGCACTGATCTTCCTGGCGCCCTTCGCGTGGCTGTTCATCGCCAGCGTCTCCTCGCAGGCGGCGCTGCTGAAGGTGCCGCTGCACTGGATCCCCAGCCACATCTCGTTCGAGCGCTATCACCAGATCTTCTCCTCGCCGCAGGGCACGATCTTCGGCAACTTCCGCGCCTCGCTGCTCAACAGCCTGATCGTGGCCTCGGCCACGGTGGCGATCTCGATCACGGTCGGGATCTTCGGCGCCTACGCGTTCGCCCGGCTGCGCTTCCGCGGCCAGCGCGCATCGCTGCTGCTGTTCCTCTCGACGTACATGGTGCCGCCGATCGCACTCGTGATCCCGATGTACCTGATCATGGTCCGGCTGCACCTGCTGAACACGCGGCTCGGCCTGATCATCGTCTACTGCACGTTCGCGACGCCGTTCGTGCTGTGGATCATGGGCAACTACTTCCAGACGATCCCCCGCGAGCTGGAGGACGCGGCCCGGATCGACGGCTGCACGCGGATCGGCGCGCTCTTCCGCGTCGTGCTCCCGCTCGCCCGGCCAGGCCTGCTCTCGACGATGCTGTTCGCGTTCCTGATCGCCTGGGACGAGTTCCTGTACGCGCTGATCTTCACCTCGACCACCGCGGCCAAGACGATTCCGGTGGCGATCGCCGAGTTCACCGGGCGGTACACCACCGACTTCGGGCTGCAGGCGGCCGGCGGAATCCTGGCCGCGGTGCCGCCGGTGCTGATCGCGGTCGTGTTCCAGCGCTACATCGTCGGCGGGCTGTCATCCGGGGCGGTGAAGGGATGACCGCGACGCGCTCGTTTCGGCAGGCGATCGGAGTTCAGCCTGAGAACCTGCGCGCCGCCGCCACCGCGTTCGCTGAGGCCGTCGCCGAGGTCGACCTGGCGCCGCTGCGCGAGGGCACCCTCGTGCTCAGCGGGATCGGCGCCAGCTCGTTCGCGCTCGTGCCGATCGAGCTCGCGCTCCGGGCGGCCGGGCGGCGCGCGTTCGCGGTGTCCTCGGCCGAGCTGCTGAAACCGGGTGCCGCGCGCCTCGGGGACGCGTTCGTGCTCGTCTCCCAGTCCGGCGCCAGCGCGGAGACGGTGGCCGCGCTCGAGCAGCTCGCGGACGCGCCGGTAGTGGCGATCAGCGCCCGCGCCGATACCCCACTGGCCCGAGGCGCGGGCGCCTGGCTGCCGCTCGGCCCAGAGCCCGACACCACCGTCTCGACCCTGTCCTACACCGCGACGCTCCAGGCGCTGGGGATGTTGTGCGAGGCGGTGCTGGGGTCGCTCGGGGCGGACTCCATCTGGGGCCGCGTGCCCGAGCTGGCCGAGGAGCTGCTAGCCCGCAGCGAGGCCGTCGTCGACGAGCTCGCCGCGCGGTTCGCGGGCGTCGCGGCCATCGACGCGGTCGGCAGCGGAGCGGGGCTGGCCTCGGCCGGCGAGACCGCGCTCCTGGCGCGCGAGGCACTGCGCCTGTCCGCCACCGCGATGGAGACGCGCCAGTACCTGCACGGCCCGCTCGAGGCCGTCGACTCGAGCTTCGGCTGCGTCGTGTTCGGAGGCGAGCGCGAGCGCGACCTCGCGGCCGAGCTCGTCTCGTTCGGCGCGCCGGTGGCGCTGATCAGCGACCGAGCCGGAGCCGCGGCCAGCCGCGCGGCCACGGTGCAGCTCCCGCGGATTACCGAGCTTGCGGCGCCAATCCTCCAGATCCTCCCCGTGCAGCTGCTCATCGACCGCCTTGCCGAGGCGCGTGGCATCGCGATCGGCGACCTTCACCGCAGACAGCACGACACGAAGGTGCCGACCTGATGGCGACCGGGGGCGTGACCGTCATCGGCTGCGTCCAGGCCGATGTGCTGATGGCACCGATCACGAGCCTGCCGCCGCCGGGCGGAACGCTGCTCGCCGAGCAGGCCGGGGTCCGCGTCGGCGGCGCGGGCGCGAACGCCGCCCTCTCAGCGGTCGAGGCGGGGCTGGCCACACGCCTGATCGGCTGCATCGGCGACGACGTGCTCGGTCAGTGGATGACGGACGAACTCGCGCCGGCGGGCCTGGCTGAGGAGCTTCTCGTCCTGCCGGGGCGCCCGACCGGAATGACCGTTGCGCTCGAGTCCGCTCAGCGCGACCGTACCTTCCTCACCTACCTCGGCGTCAACGCCGAGTGGGTCCCGGAGATGATCCCCGGCGACGCGCTCGACTGCGACGAGTTGTTGTTCTGCGACTACTTCGTCGCGCCCGGACTGCAGGGCGAGGCGGGACGAACGCTGCTTGCCAAGGCCCGGGCGCGCGGCGCCCGCACGTTCTTCGACACCGCCTACGACCCGCACGGATTCCCCGAGCGCACCCGCCAGGAGATCCACGGCCTCCTCCCGTGGGTCGACGTGTTCCTGCCCAACGAGGCCGAAGCGTGCGCGCTCGCCGGCGTCGGCTCAGGCGATCCGGACGCCGCGGCGATCGCGGCGGCGGCGCTTCAGGCGGCCTCGGGCGGATGGGTCGTGGTCAAGCTCGGCGCGCGCGGCTGCCTCGCCGCCGGGCCCGACGGCGCCTTGCTGAGCGCGGCGGCGCCCGCGATCACGGTCGCCGACACCACCGGAGCCGGGGACTCGTTCAACGCGGGCCTGGTGAAGGCGCTCGCCGACGGCGCGAGCTGGCCCGAGGCGCTGGCCGCGGCGACGCGGTTCGCTTCCGAGCTCATCGCGCGCCCGTCGAATGAGCGCTACCGGATCGGCACCTCCTGACCCCGGTCACGTGAGCGCGCTCACCACCACTTGGACTCGCGCGCCCGGTCGGTGCCGCCGGTCCCGTCGAGGGCGTCGAGCGCGGCCATGTCCTCGTCGGAGAGCGAGAAGTCGAACAGCTGCGCGTTCTCCTCGATCCGCTCGCGGTGCGTCGACTTGGGGATCACGAGGACGTCGTGCTGGACGCACCAGCGCAAGAGCACCTGTGCCGGCGTTCGCCCGTGCCGCTCGGCGATCTCGGTCACCGTCCGGTCGCGCAGGTGGCGCCCGGTCCCGAGCGAGCTGTAGCCGACGACGGCGATCCGGCGCTCCTCGCAGGCCTCGAGCAGGCGGCGGCGGTACTCGAATGCGCTGAACTGGACCTGGTTGACGACCGGGGGCGAACTGACCACCTCGAGCAGCTGGTCGAGCTCGGCGACGCTGTAGTTGGAAATGCCGATCGAGCGGGCATAGCCCTTCTCCCGCGCCTGCTCCATGCCGGCCCACGCCCAGGTCGGACCGCCCTGCGGCCAGTGGATGATGTACAGGTCGACCTGGTCGACGCCGAGCCGCTCGAGGCTGTGCTCGGCCTCCCGCACCGGGTCGCGGCTACCGGGATAGAACTTGGTGGTGATGAACACCTCCTCGCGCGGGATGCCTGAGTCGCGCATGGCGCGACCCACGCTCGCCTCGTTGCCGTAGGCCTGGGCGGTGTCGATGTGGCGGTAGCCGAGCTCGAGCGCCCAGCGGACCGCGTTCTCGCACTCGGATCCGTCGGGAACCTGCCAGACGCCGAGTCCGAGGATCGGCATCTCGGCGCCGTCAGCCAGCTGATGGACACGGCTCATCGTGTCGGACACGTCGGTCTCCTTCTGAAGTTTGCGCTGGACTTCAGGTTAGGAGGCGGCTCCGGCTAGGAAGGGGCGGGCGCCCCGCCCGCGCCGGCCGGCATCTCCTCGATGTCGTCGTCGCGCTCGAAGAAGCCGGCGCCCTCGACGTTGATCCGCGGCACGACCCGCTCCAGCCACTTGGGGAACCACCAGTTCGACTCGCCCATCAGCACCATCAGCGCGGGCACGAGCAGGCAGCGCACGACGGTGGCGTCGAGGATCACCGCGACCGCCAGGCCGACGCCGAACTGTTTGATCGTCGGGTCGCCGTTCAGGACGAAGCTGCCGAATACGAACACCATGATCGCCGCGGCCGCGGTGATCACCCGGGCGCTGGTGACGAGACCGCCGACGACCGAGCGCCGGTTGTCCTCGCCGCCCTTGTAGTGCTCCTCGATCTGGCTGACCAGGAACACCTCGTAGTCCATCGAGAGACCGAACAGGATCGCGAACATGAACAGCGGCACGTACGAGACGATCGGCACCGGACCGTCAAGGCCGATCAGCCCGCTCAGCCAGCCGTACTGGAAGACTGCGGTCAGCACCCCGTACGAGGCGCCGATCGAGAGCAGGTTCATGACCGCCGCCTGCGGCGGGATCACCAGCGTGCGGAAGGCGAGGATCAGCAACAGGAAGCTGAGCGCGATCACGACCGCGATCTGCAGCGGCAGCTTCGCCGAGATCCGCGTCGCGAGGTCGTCGTAGGCGGCGGTGCTGCCCCCCACGTGGGCCGTCATGTCGGTGCCCTTCTCGGCGTTCGGGATCGTCGTGTCGCGGAGCTGATGCACGAGGTCGGTGGTCTGGCTCTCGGCCGGGCCGTACTTGGAGATCGTGTTGAAGTAGGCGACGGTGCCCGCCTTATCGACCTGCGCCGGGCTCACCGCGGCCACGTTCTTGGTCTGCGAGATGTCCTTCTGGAGCGTCTGGAGCCGCTGGTCATTGGCGCCGTTTTGCGCCGGCGACTTCAGCGCTGTCACCACCAGCAGGGGCCCGTTCGCCCCCGGCCCGAAGTTTTCGGAGATCAGGTCGTACGCGCGCCGTGCGGTCGTCGAGGTCGACATCGCCGCCGTGTCCTGCTGCCCGAGGGTGAGTGAGAACAGAGGGATCGTCAGCGGGATCAGAATGGCCAGCGCGGCGATGCCCGCGACGACCGGTCGCTTGGAGACCTCGTGCGCCCACTTCGCCCACATGCCCTTGTGGGCGTCGGCATGCTTGGCCGGGTGGCGGACCCGCAGGGCGTTGATCCGCGGCCCCAGGATCGCGAGCACGGCCGGCAGGAGCGTCAGCGCCCCCAGCACCGCCACGGCGACGGCGATCGCCGCCATCAGCCCCATCGTCGTCACGAGCGGAATCCCAGCGACCAGGAGCGAGACCAGCGCGATGACGACAGTCCCGCCGGCGAAGAACACCGCGCCGCCCGAGGTCGCCGTGGCCCGTGCGATCGCCTCATTGATGTCGAGGCCCTCCTCCAACCCGCGGAAGTGGCGGGTGACGATGAACAGCGCGTAGTCGATCCCAACCCCGAGCCCGATCATCGTGGCCAGCGTCGGCGCGACCGTGGGCACGGTCAGGACATGCCCGAGCAACCGGATGATCGCGAGCGTCGAGAGCAAGCCGAAGATCGCGGTCAGGATTGGCAGCAGCATCGCCGTGACCGTGCCGAACGTGAACGTGAGGATGATCATCGCGGCGATGATCCCGATCAGCTCGCTCGACTCCGTGGCCGTCTTCGAGACCTTCGTCCCGAGCTGTCCGCCGGTCTCGACCTGCAGTCCGGCCGCCTGCGCGGGCTTGGCCGCCAGGTTCACGATGTCCTGGGCGTCCTGCTGCGACAGCGATCCGGGATCAACCGCGAGCGTCACCGACAGGTATCCGGTTGCCTTGTCCTTGCTGAGTGCCGACGCGCCCTGCTGGGTCAGCGGGTTGACGACCGAGGCGACGTCAGAGGACTTCTTCAGGTCGGACGCGGCCTCGTTGACCGCGTTCGAGTATTTGGAGTCGGTGAGCTGTCCGCTGTGCGCATGCAGGACGATCGGGCTCGTGCCGTTGGCCTGATCGGGGAACGACTTCTTCAGCAGATCGGTGGCCTGCTGGCTGTCCGTGCCGGGCAGCTTCAGGTTGTCGCTCGTGTTGTCGCCGAGCGTGTGCGAAACCGCAACCAGAGCGACCGCGGCCACGACCCACACCGCCACCACCACAAATCGGCGCGCGATGCAGAAGCGCGCCAAGCCGTACAGCACCCCGGTCATACCTTCCCCTTTGGTTGCGCCTGGCGTATGAGTACCGCCTGTGGCGTGCGGTGTCAAACCGACTGTTTGGTCAGCTTTTCTGTGCGAGGCGGGCGCACTCCTCGGCGCACCGCTCCATGTAGCGCGCCCAGGCGAATGGGACGCCGGCCGCCAGCAGAGCCGCGGTCACCGGCCCTCGCCCCGTGAACGTGTACGACCAGCGAAAGGCCGCGCCGCGGCCGGTGTCGGTGAACTCCCACGAGCCGGTCGCGTGCTCGACGACGCGTCCGAACGCGCCGGTGAAACCATCGACGCGGTACTCGAACCGGCTCGGGCGCACCCAGTCGAGCACCTGCTCGCGCGCCGTGTTCCCGTCCTCGAGCACGACGGTGCGCTGCGATCCCGGTTGATCCCACGGACCTGTGTTGTCCCGGGTGCCGGTCACGCCCGGGATCGGGCCCCAGCGGTGCAGGACCTTTGGCAGCACGTCCTCGGCCACAACGACGTCGAACAGGCGCTCGACGCCGACACCGGCGACCTCGCGGCTCACGGTGTGGGACGGCACGACCGCATTGTCCTCCAGGGGTCAGCGCGTGAGCGTCAGCTCCTCGAGCATCGGCATCTTGCCGGCGGTGGCGGCGGTGATATGGGCCCGCACGTACCGTGCCCGCCGCGCCTTGAAGTGGAGCACGTCGGTGGTGCCGGTTGTCCGCCCGCTGACGGCGGCCACCGTGCGCCACACCCGGCCGTTCTGCGAGATCTGCACCGTGTAGTCGGTGGCTCGCAGCACCGTCACTGGGGTCGGCGGCGGCGGGATGTTCGGGCCCGGGGCGGGCGGCCATTGACGGCCCCACACGAGCGTCGCGGTGGCGACCTTCGGATGCCTGCCGGCGAGCGGCACGGTCAACGTCGCCGGCAGCGATGACGGCTGCCAGTCCGTTGCCGGGCTCCCGTCGACGGCGGCGAGAGGCTGGGTGCCGATCGTCGTCGAATTGGCCGTCGCGGGCTGACAGCGGACCCGGTCGCGCGTGGGCTGGAGATCGGGACGGCGCGTGCTCAGCGTCAGCGTGCCGCCGCTCGGCACCGTGCGCGTGCCGGATGGCGTGATCACCGGCAGCGCCGGGCCGCTCGTCAGGCTGACCTCCGTCGTCCGTCGTCCCACCTCGACGGTGAACGTACGGCCGCGCCACTGCAGGTTGCGGAGCACGACGCCGCGCAGCTGCCCGGTGAGCGACGGGTTCAGCTCGACCCCCTGGTCACTCCAGCGCATCCCCGAGTAGCCGTATAGGAACTCCTGGAGGAATCCGCCGATCCCGGTCATGAACGTGAACGCGCCGCCGGTCCGGGTCTCCGAGAACTGGTCGAACACGTCGCGGATGAACGGCTGGTAGCTGCGCTCGGTGAACACGAAGCTCGAACAGCCGGGCGTTCCGAGCGCGGCGGCGTCGATGTTGCCGACCGAGTCGGTCATCGAGGGGCCACCGGGATCGCTGCGCACCGTGTAGTAGTTGAGATCGATGGTGGCGATGCTCGGCGGCATCGGATAGTTCCACGGGTACTGGAGCAGGGTCACATCGGCCTGCTTGACGAGCTGACCCTGGTAGCCGTCGAACTCGGGATGGATGTTCTGGGTCGAGTCGACGGGCACGACGATCTTCGAGGCGATCTGCGACCAGCTCGCCGGGGCGCTGAACCCGAGCGCCTGCGCGGCCCGCGTGGCGTCGATCAGCGTCGTCTTGGCCGCGACGTTCGTGTACGCCTCATCGTTGACGTCGGGGTTCTCCTCGTCGGGGCCGGTGACGTGGTCGATGTGGTAGCTCCCGTCGGGGCCCGCGGTGACACGCGAGGCCCAGAACTCCGCCGCCTTGGAGAGCACCGGCCAGCCCTGAGACGCGAGCCAGTTGCGATCGCCGGTGGCGAGGTAGTACTGCCACTGTGCGAGCGCGATGTCGGCGGTGATGTGCTGCTCGTACAGCCCCTCGCTGTTGACCGACACCGGTGGCGGGATCTGCTCGGTGCCGTCGAGCGCGCTCTCCCACGGGTAGCGGGCGCCCTGGTACCCCGTCGCCGTGGCGTGCTGCTCGGCCGCGCTCAGCCGCTGGAAGCGATACGCATTGATGCCCGCCGCGATGTCGGGATGCTGCGCCAGTAGCGACGGATACATCCAGGTTTCGGCGTCCCAGAAGATGTGGCCGTTGTAGCCGTTGGAGGACAGCCCGGCGGGCGAGATGCTCCAGTCGACCCCTTGCGTCGTGCTCGACCACAGATAGAACTCGCTGGCGTTGACGTCGGTGGCGAGCGTGGGATCGCCGAGCACGTCGATCCGACCCTTCCAGAGCTTCGCCCAGGCTGCGTCATTGGCGGCGACGAGCCCGCTCCACCCGACGCTCGCGGCGCTGGCCGCGTCGGCTTTGGCGGGTGCGGTTGGATCGCTTGTCGGCGAGCTCTCGACCCCGACGTACTTGGTGAACGTATACGTCGTGCCGGCGCTCATCGGGAACGTGAGCCGTTGCCCGACGCTCTGGTCGCGGGACTGGTCGGCCTCGGCCGTGGTGGCGTGCACGTCGTCGCCTGCTCGCAGACGGCTGGCGATCGCGGCCTCGATTCCCGTTCCTTCGGTCTTCACCGTGACCCAATCCGTGTTCGCGGAGGTGTCCCAGCCCTTGGCGAGCTGAGTGGTGAGGGTCGCGGGCGTCCCGTCGATCAGATCGGTGACGGTGGCGGTGCCGCTCCACTGCGGGGTCACCTCGAGGCGCACCAGTCCCACATGCGGCTGGGCTCGATCGGTCAGCACCTGGTAGCGGAGCCTCGTCCGATGGCCGTCCGGCGCGGTCCAGGTCGCGGAGGTGGTGACGATTCCGGTGTGCAGATCGATCGACTGGCGCCATCCGCTCGTGTGACCGGCGCCGAGCGAGAAGGTCGTGCCGCCGTCGCCGAACTGAAGCGTCGACCAGGTCGGGATGTTGGCGCGCTGCTGGACCTGCCCCGACGGCTGAGCGTAGAAGCCGGCGAGTTCGGACTGGGCCGGGACGGTGCCGGCGGCGTAGCCCTGCCCGTCTGGCGGGACCCGCACTCCGAGGACGCCGTTGCCGGTGAACGTCGGCGCGTACGTCGACCCGGTGTCGGTCGCGGTGAGCACCGTCTGCCCTGACGCGCGCGCGCCCGCAGCGGCGATCAGCAGGGTGGCCGCGGTGGCGGCAACGACGAATAGGCGCCTGTGGGCGGGCATCCTCTACCTCCTCCTCCGAAACTCTCCCTGCCCATATGCCCGCGCGCAGCGGGGCGAAACCGCGGGGGGGCGAGCCGCGCGCGCAGCGTGGCGAAACCGCGGGGGGCGAGCCGCGGCATGGGAGGGGTCGCCCCATAGACTTCAGGAATGCTCGCGCACGCTCCCGGCGACGTCGACATCTCATCTCTGAAGCGCCGGTTGCGGGAGAGCATCGCGGGCGAGGTCCGGTTCGATGCGGGCTCGCGGGCGATGTACGCCAACGACTTCTCGGTCTACCGGGCGGTTCCGATCGGCGTGGTCATCCCCCGCAGCGGCGACGACGTGATCGCCGGGATCGCCGCCTGCCGCGAGTTCGGCGCTCCCGTGCTGCCCCGCGGTTGCGGCACCGGCCCGAGCGGCCAGACCACGAACGTCGCCGTCGTCTTCGACTACTCCAAGTACTACAACGCGATCCTCGAGCTCGACCCCGACGCCCGCCGGGCCCGGGTCCAGCCCGGCGTGATCTGCGATCAGTTGCGCGACGCCGCGGAGCAGCACCACCTGACCTACGGACCGGATCCTGCGACCCACGAGTACTGCACGGTCGGTGGGATGATCGGGAACAACTCGTGCGGCGTGCACTCGCTGATGGCGGGCATGACGCGCGAGAACGTCGAGTCGCTCGACATCGTCCTCTACGACGGCACCCGGATGACGGTCGGCGCCACGAGCGACGAGGAGCTGGAGCGGATCATCGGCGCCGGCGGCCGCCAGGGCGAGATTTACGCCGGTCTGCGCGCGCTGCGTGACCGGATCGGCGAGCGGGTGCGCCGCGAGTTCCCCGACATCCCGCGTCGGGCATCCGGCTACAACCTCGAGCAGCTGCTCCCCGAACACGGCTTCAACGTCGCGCGCGCTCTGGTCGGGTCCGAGGGCACGTGCGTCAACGTGCTCGAGGCCACGGTCAGGCTCGTGCCGAGCCCCCAGCATCGGCGCACGCTGATCCTGTCCTACCACGACGTGTTCGAGGCCGCTGACCACGTCCCGGAGATCCTGACCACCAACCCGATCGGGCTCGAAGGCTACGACGACCAGCTGATCCGCAACATGATCGCCAAGGGCCGCCTGGCCCGCGAGCGAGCGCTGTTGCCGCGAGGCGGGGCCTGGCTCTACGCGGAGTACGGCGACGACGACCCGGACCGCGCCGACGAGCTGGTGCAGGAGGCGTTCGATCGGCTGGCTCGTAACCCGCACGGGCACCAGATCGACGCCAAGGTCGTCGCCGCGCCGGCCGAGCAGGTGAGCGTTTGGAAGGTGCGCGAGAGCGCCGTCGGCGACAGCCGGCTGCCCGGCACGATGGACGCCGAGGGGGCCTGGGAGGACGCCGCGGTGCACCCCGAGCGGCTCGGCGCGTACCTGCGCGAGTTCCAGCAGCTGCTCGACGACCACGGCTACCGCTGCGTCTACTACGGCCACTTCGGCGAGGGCTGCGTCCACACCCGGATGGACTTCGATTTCAAGACCGCCGCCGGCCTGAAGACGTTCCGCTCGTTCATGGAGAAGGCGGCCGACCTCGTCGTCTCCCACGGCGGATCGCTGGCCGGCGAGTACGGGGAGGGCCACGGGCGGGCCGAGCTGTTGCCGCGGATGTACGGCTCCGAGCTGATGGAGGCCTTCTACGAGTTCAAGAGGATCTGGGATCCCGATTGGAAGATGAATCCCAACCGGCTGATCGGCGACGTCAAGCTCGACGAGGGCCTGCGGCTCGGGCTCGACTACCGGCCGCCCGAGCTGAAGACGCACTTCCAGTATCCCGAGGACCAGGGCTCATTCGCGCTCGCCGTCGAGCGCTGCTTCGGGATGGCCAAGTGCCGCAACCTCGGCAGCCTCACGATGTGTCCGAGCTTCCAGGTCACGCGCGAGGAGAAGCACTCCACCCGCGGACGCACCCGCCTGCTGTTCGAGATGCTGAAGGGGGAGACGATCACCGACGGATGGCGCGACGAGGCCGTCAAGGACTCGCTCGAGCTGTGCCTGTCGTGCAAGGGATGTACCGGCGGGTGCCCGGTCCAGGTCGACATCCCAACCTTGAAGGCCGAGTTCCTGGCCGGCTACTACGGGCGGCGGGTGCGACCCGCGCACCACTACCTGCTGGGTCTGATGCCGTGGTGGGGCGCGGTCGCGGGCAAGGCGCCCCGGCTGTTCAACGCGCTCAGCCACGCCCCGAAGGTGTCCGACGTCGGCAAGCGGTGGGCGGGGCTCGCCCCGGAGCGTGACGCCCCGCGGTTCGCGCGCGAGAGCTTCCGCTCGTGGTTCGATTCTCGACCGGGCGGTCGGCCGGAGGCGAACGGCCGGCCAGCCGCGAGCCGCGGCCGGGTCGTGCTCTGGCCGGACACGTTCACGAACCTGTTCGAGCCGTCGGTGGGACAGGCCGCAGTAGACGTCCTGGAGGCGGCCGGCTTTTCGGTGGAGATCCCGGCACAGCGGGTGTGCTGCGGGCGTCCGCTCTACGACTTCGGGATGCTCGGCCTGGCCAAGCGCACGCTGCGCCGGACGCTCGACGTGCTGTCCGAGCCGATCGAGGCCGGCGTGCCGATGCTCGTGCTGGAGCCGAGCTGCGCCGCCGTGTTCCGCGACGAGCTGTACAAGCTGATGCCGCATGACGAGCACGCCCGGCGTCTGCGCGCGCAGACGGTCGTGCTCGACGAGCTGCTGGCCCGCCACGCTCCCGACTGGGAGCTGCCGCAGCTCGACGGCGAGGCGCTGATGCACGGCCATTGCCATCAGGAGGCGGTGATCGGCATCGCCGGCGAGGAGGACATGCTCGAGCGCACCGGCGTCCGGCTCGAACGGCTCCAAGCGGGCTGCTGCGGGCTCGCCGGATCGTTCGGCTATCAGGCCGGCGACCCGTACGAGGTGTCGGTCGCCGCCGGCGAGCGGGTGCTTCTTCCCGCCGTGCGCGCCGCCTCCGAGGAGACGATGGTCGTCGCCGACGGCTTCTCCTGCCGCACCCAGATCTCGAGCGGAACCGGCCGCAAGCCGATCCACAGCGTGCAACTGCTGCACCGCGCCCTTAAGCAGTCCGCGTGACTTGGGTTAAGCGCGGGTAAGTACCAGCTCGGAGAGTCCCGCCGCACGGGGCGGGGTCTGACCGAGGGAGGTCAATGTGTACAAGCAGGTGCTCGATCCGGTTGCCCACTCGCTGGGCTGGACCTCGATTTTCGCCCTCTTGCCGCTCGTTGTGCTGTTCATCCTGCTCGGCGTGGTCCGGATGAAGGCCCAATGGGCGTCACTTGCGGCGCTCGGCGTGTCGCTGATCGTTGCGATCGCCGTCTATTCGATGCCGGTCGGCCAGGCGGCCGACTCGGCGATCGAGGGGGCCGTGTTCGGCTTCTGGCCGATCATGTGGATCGTCATCAACGCTCTGTGGATCTTCAACATGTCTGAAGCCACCGGGTACTTCCAGGTGCTGCGACGAGCGTTCAGCGCCGTCTCGGACGATCAGCGGGTGCAGGTAGTGATCATCGCGTTCTGCTTCGGCGCGCTGCTCGAGGCACTCGCCGGATTCGGCACGCCCGTCGCGATCTGCGGGATCATGCTCGTCGGGCTCGGGTTCTCGCCGCTTCGCGCCGCCGCCGTCGCCCTGGTGGCGGACACGGCGCCGGTCGCCTTCGGCGCGATCGCCATCCCGATCACGACGCTCGGACAGACCTCTGGGCTGCCCACTCACGACCTCGCTCAGATGGTCGGCCGCCAGACCCCGTTCCTGGCACTGCTGGTTCCGTTCGTGCTCGTGTTCATGACCGACGGCCGGCGGGGTCTGCGCGAAGCGTGGGCGGCGCCGCTCGTCGCCGGCGTGACGTTCGCCGTGCTGCAATTCGTCGTCTCCAACTACGTCAACTACCAGCTGACAGACATCATCGCGGCATTGGGATCCGCCGCTGCGTTGGTCGGGCTCGTGCAGGTGTGGTCGCCAGGGACGCCGCGGGCCCGCGCCAGCGCGGGCGGGCGTCCGGCGATCGCCGGCGGTGCGGTGGCCGACCCTGTGCTCGAGCGCAAGAAGCTCGCCGAGAACGACCGGCCGCTCCCACGGCGGGAGATGCTGCTTGCGTTCGCGCCGTACCTGATCATCGTCGTCGTACTCGGCGTGGTCAGCATCGACAGCGTGCACGCGTGGCTCGACAAGGCGACGAGCGCGTTCGGCTGGCCGGGGCTGCACATCCTCAACGGGAAGGGAGAGGCACCCAAGAGCGAGACGTTCAAGTTCGACTGGTTCACGGCCGCCGGCACGTGGCTGCTCATCTCGGGCGTGCTCACGGCGCTGGTGCTCCGGGTGCGGCCGGGACTGGCCGTGCGGACCTACCTGCGGACGCTTGACCAGATCAAGTGGGCCCTGGTGACCGTGTGCTCGGTGCTCGCGCTCGCCTACGTGATGAACATGTCAGGCCAGACGGTCACGCTCGGCACATGGGCGGCGGGCGCCGGCGGTTTCTTCGCGTTCCTCTCGCCACTGATCGGGTGGTTCGGGACCGCGGTGACCGGCTCGGACACCTCGACGAACTCCCTGTTCGGAGGGCTCCAGGTGGCCGCAGCACATCAATCCGGCCTATCGGCCACGCTCCTGGCCGGGGCCAACAGCTCCGGCGGGGTGCTGGCGAAGATGGTCTCGCCCCAGAACCTGGCGATCGGCGCTGCTGCCGTCGGCCTCGCCGGCCAGGAGGGCCACATCTTCCGCAAGGTCATCGGCTGGAGCATGCTCCTCATCCTCCTGATGGCGGTCCTCGTGCTGTTGCAGTCCGGGGTGCTGTCGTTCATGGTCCCGTAGTCCGTAGCAGGCAGTGGTGCATGGCGGCCGGCTCCTTCCGGGGCCGGCCGCTTCGTCTCTGGGTCGGAAATTCGCTGCGACTTGCAGCGAAGAGGGAACGAAGAGATCGGTAACGAATCGGGCTCGGGGCGGTACCGTTCAACGAGCGGGCAGATCGACTAAGGAGCCACTGAGAATGCCTACCTACGAAGACACGGGCCTGGGGGCGCAGTCTGGCCTCGGCGGCGCCGTCTCGACGCGCGATCAGACGCGCGCCGTGTTCGGGCAGGTGATGGGCCTCGTCGCGCTGACGCTCGGCTGTACCGCGCTCGGCGCCTACATCGGCCGGAACCTCACCGGCGGCGTCGGAATCCTCCTCTTCATCGGCGCATTGGGATGCGTCTTCGGCCTCAACTTCGCCACCGCTCGCGGGCGCGAGCAACTCGCGATCGGGCTCCTGTTCGGCCTCGGCCTGCTGCTCGGCATGGCCGTCGGGCCGGTGATCAACGACTACGCGCAGGCCGATCCCGCGGCTCTGTGGCAGGCCGCGGGCTGCACGGCCGGGTTCGTCGCCGCATGCGGCGCCTTCGGCTACGCCACCCGCCGCGACCTGTCCTCGTGGGCCCGGGTCCTGTTCTGGGCGCTGCTGGCGCTGATCGTGTTCGGGATCGTTCTGATCTTCGTCAACATCCCGGGCGGGAACGTGATCTACGCGGTGCTCGGCCTGGTGATCTTCGGCGGGTTCACGATCTTCGACTTCAACCGCCTGCGCCGCACGAAGGACATGAGGATGGCGGTGCCGATCGCGGCCGGGATCTTCCTGGACGTGTTCAACATCTTCCTGTTCTTCCTGCAGCTGTTCGGGGGCGGCCGCCGCTAGCACCTGCTGTGGGTGGGCCTGGGAGCGCAGTCGGCTGACCTGGTCCGTTTAGTGCTGCCATAGCCAGCACTAGACACGCCACGTCCCGGATCTGGCCCCCGCCCCGCCCTCCTTCGTTGCCAAACCGGATCTCCGTCGAGCTCCGGCCCACCGCCCCGCGGCCCCCCCATGTGACAAATGTCGTACCGCCCCGGCCTGCGGGCGGAATAGCTTGCCGAGCGTGATGGCTAGCCCGGTCGCAAACCTCGGCATCAGGACGCACACCGCAGGGGAACTCTGCGTCCGCGTCCGCGGCGAGCATGGGTTGGGGAAAGTGGGGGCACCGGGAGCCAAGGGGGCGCTCGGGCTCGTGGGGCGGTCGAGGATGGCCGGGCCGACCGGGGTATCGGCCTCGACGAGGGACGGCGCTTGCAGGGATCGTCGTCATCGTTCGGTTCCAGGCGGGGTGGGGCCCGCCTGGAACCTGACACTTCGCCTGCTGGCGTGAATGCCGTACCGGACCCGCTCCGTCTGTTCGGTCCGATCCCGTGGCGCGACGTCCGCTCGCTGGCCGGGCCGGTGGTCGAGACAAACGCGCAGGCCGGCGCCCAGGTCATCCGCGCCGGCGACGTGGTCGCCACCTTCACACTGATCCGCGCCGGCACGGTCGAGCTCCGCGACGGCTCGACCACTGTCGCGACGCTCGGCCCGGGCGGTTGGTTTGGCGAGCCTGACCCTGCGGCCCGCCGGCCGCAGCCCTACACGGTGATCGCCCGCTCGCCGCTGCGGATCCTCACCTTCAGCGCGTTCGGCATCGACCGGCTCTGCGCGGCGATCCCCGATGCGCACCGCCGGATCGTCGAGAGTCGGCCCAGTGCTGACGAGAACACGGAGCCGGCCCCGGGCCCGCGGCCGCCGCGGGCGCCGCGTCAGCCTGTTCCGCCGCCGCTGCGCTGGCGGAGCGCCGCTGAATCGAGAACGGTGATGGTCCGATGATCGGTCGACACCCACCCGAGCTGCCGCATCAGTCGCAGCGCCCGCGAGACCGTCTCCCGCGTCGCGCCGGTCCACCGCGCCAGCTCGTCCTGGGTTAGCGACAGCTCGATTCGCATGCCGCCGTCGGCGGGGACGCCATGCTCGGACGAGAGGTCGAGCAGCCGTTTGGCGATGCGCCCCACGCTGTCCTGTGTGGCCAGGTCGACGAGATCCCGGCTGGCATCTGCCAGCCTCGCCACCAGCATCCTGATCAGGACGAGCGCTGCGTCGGGCCGGTCGCGCAGGAACTCGCGGAACTGCTCGCCCCGCAGAAAGCCGGCTTCGACCTCGTCGACCGCGACGGCCGACGCGCTGCGCCGGCGACCGCCGAGCGCGGCCATGTCGCCCAGGAGCTCGCCCTCTCCCCTGATCGCGAGCACCACCTCGCGCTGGTCGGCCCCGTAGGCGACGAGGCGCACCCGCCCCGACAGCACCACCACCACGTCGTCCCCCGCGGCCCCCGCGACCAGGAGCGGCTGCGATTTGCGGATGGTCCGCCGCCGCACGCGCCTCAGCAACTCGTCGGCGTCCTCCCGCCCGAGCTGACGCAGGAACGGCACGTGACCCGTGCTCACAGCGCGATTCTCTCAGCCGGGGCCGTCGTCCTGTCGCGCTCTGGACGAGAGTGCGACGTCACTGGCCGTCGTCGAGGACGTAGTGACGCCCACCGCTGCCATCCACCCACACGCGCAGGATCGCGTTCGTGCCCGGATCCCGGAACCGCTCGCTGGTGGGACGCCACTCCGGCTGCGGTCGCTCGCTCGCGCCGTGCCCGTGTCCACGGCCCCACTGCCACCGGGGTGGCTCGCCGGCGCCCGGCTCGGCGGCCAGCGGCGGCAGGTCGGCCATCAGCGCCGCGGCGTCTTCCTCGGTGCGGGCCTCCGTCATCGCGGCAACCCGGCGCTCGAGCTCCTCGATCCCGATCCGGCCTGCCGCGGCGTGGCGCGAGAGCTGGTCGAACAGCCGCTCGCGATCCGCGTCCCCGAGCAGCAACCGCTCAGCCGTCGCGGGCGATCTTCACCGCGGTCCCGTAGGCCACGATCTCCGTCAACTGCTGGCCGATCTCCGAGGAGTCGAAGCGGACGGCGACGAGCGCATCGGCCCCCGCCAGGCGCGCGTTCTCGACCAGGCGGTCGATGGCGTGGCGGCGCGAGTCCTCGAGGAGCTTCGTGTACTGGCTCACCTCGCCGCGCTTGAGCGCCTTGAAGCCGGCGGCGATGCCACCGACCATGCCCATGCTGCGCACCACCAGCCCGTAGATCACGCCGATGTTCTCGCCGATTCTCATTCCGGGCAGCTCCTGCGCGGTCGTCATCGGCATCTCGGTGGCGGACATGACACTCCGGAACCTACCACCAGCTACCGTTATCCCCCGATGGCGAGACGTCACCTGATCGCGACGGTCGTCTGTGTGCTGCTGCTCGCGGGCTGTGGCAGCTCCACCTCCAAGACCTCGACGACGGCATCCTCCGCGTCGGCGGCGACCACCACTGGGCCGACCACGACCTCGAGCAGCCGGCAGATCGGATTCGAGGGCATGCCGATCGAGCAGGGCAGCTCGATCGCACCGGCGTCGAGCACCGGCACCAAGCCGGTCGACGGCATCACCTGCGGTCTCAAGGAACAGCTCGCCTACCACATCCACGCGCATTTGCTGGTGTTCGCGAACGGCCAGCCGCGGGCGCTGCCCGGTGGGATCGGCATTCCGGGCTCGCAGGTGGTGCAGAGCACCGAGGGTCCGGTGGCGAGCGGCGGCCACTGTATCTATTGGCTGCACACGCACGCGCCGGACGGCGTGATCCATGTGGAGTCCCCCACGAAGCGGATCTACACCCTCGGCAACTTCTTCGATATCTGGCGTCAGCCGCTCAGCCGAACGCAGGTGGGGGACATCAAGGGGACGATCAGCGCGTTCGTGAACGGCAAGCCGTGGACCAAGGACGTCCGGTCGATCCCACTCCTCCCCCACGCCGTGATCCAGTTCAACGTGGGTGAGCCGCCGGTCCCGTTCCAGTCGGTGGCCTGGGGCGCCACCCAGCTCTGATGGTTGATTCCACGACCACGCGTGCCGGATGAATCCGGATGATCTACGCCGGATCGGCGTCCTCGGGCTCGTCAATACGTCCAGTATTGACTTCGCCCTGCGTCCTTGACCGGCTTGATCCCCGAATCCCCCGGCCCCCACGCGGCCGCGGAATCAACCATCTGGCGGTCAACGCTAAGCGGAGGGCGGCTCGAGCCCCGGCCCCGACGCGCTGTTCCCGGTTTGGAGCGAGCGACGCCGCCGGCGGCGGCGGATCTCGGCCACGATCACGAGCGCGATCAGCACCCCGAGCGCGATCCCGGTCGCGGTGCCCAGGTCGCTGACGAAGTCGACGACCTGGGGGCCGACGAAGTAGGAGGCGAGCCCGATCCCGGCAGCCCAGACAGCGGCGGTGGCGACGGTGACGATCAGGTAGACGCCGGTCCGGACCCGATGTATTCCGGCCAATGGCGCGGGCGTCAGGAAGATGGCCAGGACGGGGTGCTGTGCGAATACCTCGTCGCCCTTGCGCAACACAGCCAGGCGTTGACGCCACAGCGGGCCCCGCGCCGAGAGCACGACCCGGCCGGCCTTGAGGCCAAGCAGCCAGCCCGCGACTCCGCCGGCCGTGGCGGCCAGGAACGCGACCCCGATCACCGTGCCGATCTGCAGCCTGTGATGGGCCGCGAGGACCCCCGCGGCGATCAGCAGTGGCTCCCCGGGCCCAGGCAACCCAATCCAGCTCGCGGCGCAGGCCGCGGCGAGCGTCAGGTAGTCGAGGGGCGGGCCGTGGATCTCATGGCGCAGGTGCGACGCGATCCCCAGCACCAGGACCATCTTCAGGATCCCGCCTAGCCGCACAGGATCCCGCCTAGCCGCACATGGATCCCGCCTAGCCGCACAGGATCCGGTCTAGCCGCACGCGGAAAGCTCCACCTTCTGATCGTGGCACACCGGCCAGCCGGTTCCGGCTGGATAGGCGAAGATGCTGAACCTTGGCCATCGGGCCAATGCCGCACGCACGGCGCTGGCCCAGGATTTCGGACCGCAATGCCCTCGACCATCATCGTCTCCTACGACGGCACCCCGAACGACGACGACGCACTCGTCTTGGGGAAGATGCTGGCCGCGGCGGGCGCCACCCTCAAGCTGGCCTACGTCCGCCACTCCCGGGAGTTCGACCCGCGCCGTGAGCAGCTCGCCCAGCACGACGCCGAGCGCCGGCTCGAGCAGGGGGCTCAGCTGCTTGGAGACACGACGGTGGCGCGGCACGTGGTCGTCAGCGCCTCGACAGGCGCCGGGCTGGCGAGCCTCGCCGAGATCGAGGACGCCTCGGTGATCGTATTCGGCTCGGACTACCGGATCACACCCGGCCGAGTGGAGCCCGGAACGACGGCGCAGTACCTGCTCGAGGGCGGCCCCGTCGCGATCGCCGTCGCCCCCGCCGGCCTGCGGCTCGCGGGCGAGAAGGGCATCAGGACGATCGCAGTCGCCGGCCCCGAGGCCGACACCGAGGCCAGGCAGACCGCGGATGCGCTCGCCGAGCGCCTCGCGGCCGACGTCGTCACCGCCGGCAACGGCTCCGCCGACCTCACGGTCGTGGGGTCGCAGGTGGGCGCGCCCGCGGGCCGGATCGCCCTCGGCGGCGCCACCCGGAACCAGCTCGACTCCGCCACCAGCGCGGTGCTGGTGCTTCCGCGCGGCGTCGCGGTCACGTTCTAACGCACCAGCGCCCCCGCCCCGGGGACCGGGCTCGATCGGTTGCGCTCCTGGGCGTGGCCCCCGGGCGCGTCCCCCCTGGGCCTGCAGTTTGCGAGATCCGTTTATCCCAATGTCCAGACGCCCCCTCCA
>DASXOS010000100.1:0-24660 GCA_036494115.1 Solirubrobacteraceae bacterium
CGGCGAGGAACTCGGCTTCCGCCAGTCCGCGGTCACCCAGGCCAACGAGGCCGACGCCGAGCGCCGGGCCGCGATCGAGGCGGCGCGTCTGGACGCGATCGACGAGCACCTGAACCCACTGCACCGCGAGGTCATGGAGAGCCATCACGCACTCGCCCGCGAACTCGGGTACGGCAGCTACCGGGAGATGTGCCAGGAGCTCAAGGGCATCGATCTGCCGGCACTCCAAGCCGAGACCGACGCGTTCGCCGCCGCCACCGAAGCCGATTACCCCATGCTGCTCGAGCCCCAGCTTCAGCGCGTGCTGGGGATCGGCTTCGCCGAGCTGCGCCCTTCCGACCTGCCCCGCTTCTTCCGTGATCCAGACTCCGACCGGCAGTTCCCCGCCGACCGCCTCGTGCCGACCTTCATCGAGTCACTGCGCGGGCTCGGGATCGGCGAGCAGGACAACGTGGTGCTCGACGTCGAGGCCCGGCCGAACAAATCGCCCCGGGCGTTCTGCGCGGCGATCCGAATCCCGGAGGAGGTCCGCCTGGTGATCGCCCCGATCGGCGGCCGCGACGATTTCTCCGCCCTGTTCCACGAGAGCGGCCACACCGAGCACTTCGCGCACGTCGACCCCGGCCTGCCGTTCGAATTCCGCTGCCTGGGCGACAACTCGATCACCGAGTGCTTCGCCTTCCTCAACCAGCACTGGGTCGACGATCCGGCGTGGCTCGAGCGCCGCCTCGGGATCGCCGACCCCTCGACCGCCGTGGCCTACGCGCGGGCCGACCGGCTGCTCTACCTGCGCCGCTACACCGGAAAGCTCGCCTACGAGATGGAGCTCCACGGCCCAGGTGGTGACGTGTCCGCCGCGATGGCGGGCCGGTACGCGGACCTGCTCGGCCGCGCGCTGCAGCTCGAGTGGTCGCCGCAGACGTATCTGGCCGATGTCGACCCGGGCTTCTATTCCGCCTGCTATCTCCGGGCCTGGGCGCTCGAGACGAGCCTGCGCGCCCACTTCCGCGAGCGCTACGGGCCTGCCTGGTTCGACTCGCCCGAGGCGGGCGCCGAACTCCAGTCTCTATGGAGCCAGGGCCAGCGGTCCTCGCCCGATGAGCTGCTGGCCGAGATCGGCCGGCCGCCGCTGCGCTTCGATGTCCTGCTCGAGGACCTCGGCCTCGGCTCTTAGTCGAGCGCGCGCTCGACCGCCGACAGGACCGACTTGCGGTTGGCGTGCCGGCGCTCGTAGTCGCGCACCTTGCGTAGCTCGGCCGGCCTCAGCCCCGCCAGCCGCTGCTCGACCTGCCCTGCAGTGAGGTCGTCGTAGCCGAGGATCGGGAACGAAGGGCCGACGCCGACCGTCCGCCGCGCTCGGTCGCCCGCGCGCACCAGTGCGTCGACTGAGTCGCTGCCCCGGACGCGGCGAGTCGCGGACTCGATCTGCTCACGTCCGCGGTCGAGCATCCGCTCCAGGTCCCCCAGCAGGTCGTCGGTCTGCGCCCGGCCACGGTTGACGAGCTCGGCCACCAGCTCATTGGCATCGGCCCGCGTGACCCGTCCGCGCTCGGCCGCCTCGTCGAAGGTCTGCTGGAGCCGGTCACGGCTGATGATCACGAGGTCGAGCGGCCGGATGATCCGGTTCACGAGCTGCTCGGCGAGATTCGCCCGCTCATCGGCCGCGGCCACAGCGGTGCGGTTGCTCGAGCCGGGCGTGGCCGCCCTGCTCTTCGAGGAGGCATTGGAGCGCGCCGGCTTGCGCTTGCCGGCGGACTTGCGGGCCGTCGATGTGCGGCCGCTTGACCCTGCCGATCGGCCCTGGCCGCCGGATTTCCCCGAACGGCCGGACGACCTTTTGGCTGCGGGCATCTGTCTCTCCTCCTCGACTGACAACTCCTCGGCGAGCCTACCGCACGCCCTGTGACCTACCCGCTGGTCAGGAGCTCGAGCAACGCCTTTTGCGCGTGGCGGCGATTCTCGGCCTGATCCCAGATGCGCTGGCGCGGTCCGTACAGGAGCTCGTCAGTGATCTCCTCGCCGGGATGAGCCGGCAGGCAGTGCAGAACGATCGCCCGGGGCGCGGCCAGCTCGAGCAGCCGGGGGTCGATCCGGTAGGGGGTGAGCGCGCGCCGGCGCTCGTCAGCGGTCGCGGGATCGTCGTTCATGCTGACCCACACATCGGTGTAGAGCGCATCGGCGCCACGAGCCGCCTCGCGCGGGTCGTCGGTCAGGACGGCGCCGGCGACCGGCTCGAGCGCGTACCCCTCCGGTGAGGCGATCCGGACGGTGATCCCGGCGAGCGCACCGATGATCGCCAGCGAGCGCGCGACGTTGTTCCCATCGCCGATGTAGGCCACCGTCAGGCCTTGGAGCTGCCCGAACGCCTCGCGCAGCGTCAGCAGATCGGCGAGCGCCTGGCACGGGTGATGACCGGTGGTCAGCATGTTGATCACCGGCACGCTGGCGTGCTCGGCGAGCTCCTGGGCGAGCTCGTCAGGCCCGGTGCGGATCCCGATCGCGGCCACATGGCGCGAGAGCACGTACGCGGTGTCGCGTACCGACTCGCCTCGGGTCAGCTGCAGGTCGTCGGTGCGGAGCACCATCGGGTGACCGCCGAGCTCGGCGACCCCGACCTCGAACGACACGCGGGTGCGCGTCGACGGCCTCTGGAAGATCAACGCCACCGTGCGCTTGTCGAGCACGTTCGAGCTGAGCGGTGCCGCCTTCAGCTCGGCCGCACGGTCGAGGAGGGCGTCGAGCTCTCCGGGGGCCAGCTCCTCGCCGGTGAGGAAGTGCGTCGGTCTGGTCAAGTCGGGCAGTGTACGGCCGGATGCTCGTCCTCACCTGGAATCTCAAGCACGGCCGCGCCGTGCCCTCGGCGGGCCACGACCTGTTCGGCGAGTTCGCGGCGGCGATCGCCGGCTGGGAGTGGGACGTGGCGCTGCTTCAGGAGGTGCCGCCGTGGTGGCCGGCGCCGCTCGCGGCGCGCGCGCAGGCGACCGAGCGACACGTGCTCACCTCCCGGAACCTCGGCCTCTCGATACGCCGATTCGTGGCCTCGCGCTGGCCGGAGGTGGCCAAGTCGAACGGTGGCGGCGCCAACGCGATCCTCGTCCGGGGCGCCTCGGTGCTCGATCACCGCCGTCGCCGGCTGTCGCTGCTCCCTGAGCGACGCTGGGTACACGGCGTCCGACTCGACGCGGGCCTCTGGATCTGGAACCTCCACCTCCAGGGCACGCTTGACCAGGTGCTCCGCGCCTCCGCCGCCGTCCTGCCCGCCAGCCGTCCGCTGCCCGTGGTGCTCGGCGGCGATTTCAACCTGCGCTCCCCATCCGTCCCCGGCTTCAACCATGCCGGCGGGGACGGCGTCGACCACGTGCTCGTGCGCGGCCTCGCACCCGACGGCGAGCTCGAGGTGCTGGAGCGGGGCCGGCTCTCCGACCATGCCCCGCTCCGGATGGCGCTCAGGCCAGCTCCGACGCCCGCTCCCTGACCAGCTCGACGATCTCGGGCGGCGCTTTGGAGACCGAGCCGCCGACGAACGGCGGGTCGGGGTCGTACTCGATCCCGAGCTGGATGGCCTGGGCGATCTCCGGGCCCGCGATCCGCGCCGCCAGCGTCAGGGCCATGTCGATCCCGGAGGCCACCCCGGCGGCCGTAATCACCTTCCCCTGCTCGACCACCCGGCGCGGCACGGGAATCGCACCGTGCTCGCGCAGGGCCTCGAGAAATAGCCAGTGGGTTGTCGCCTCGAGGCCGTCGAGGATGCCGGCGGCGGCGAGGACGAGCGCCCCGGTGCACACCGACGTCGTCCAGTCGGAATGCTCGTGGGCATGGCGGACCCACTCGAGCGTCGGCTCGTCGTGCATCAGCTCGCGCGTCCCGAAGCCGCCGGGGAACAAGATCACCTCGGGCTCGGGGAGCTCGGCGAGGCTCGCGTCGGCGACCAGGCTCAGCATCCCGTTCTCGGTCCGCTTCGGTCCGGGCTCGGCCGCGACGAACTGCACCTCGGCGCCGGGCAGGCGCGAGAGGACCTCGTAGGGACCGATCGCGTCGAGGGCGGTGAGCCGCTCGAAGATCGGAATCGCGATGTTCATGGCGCTGCCCTCCTGATCGGGATCACATCGGCGGTGTGGAAGCGTTCGCGGTAGTCGCTGGGGCTCACGTGCAGGGCGCGGCCGAACGAGCGCCGGAGGGTCTCGACCGTGCCGTAGCCACAGTCGCGCGCCACCTGGTCCAGCTGCATCGGCGTCGTCTCGAGCAACGTCCGCGCTCGCTCGAGACGGAGGCGGGCCACGTACGCCGCCGGCGTCACGCCGACCTCCCGGGTGAACACGCGCGCAAAGTTCCGGGGGCTCATGAACGCGCGCTCGGCCAGCGCGGTGACGGACAGGTCGGCGTCGAGGTGATCCGTGATCCAGTCCTGGAGCCCACGGACCGCCGGACGGTCCGCGGCCTGGCTGGTCAGCCCGGAGCTGAACTGCGCCTGGCCACCCGGACGGCGGATGAACAGCACCAGCCCGCGGGCGACGTCGAGCGCCGCCTGCGCCCCCAGGTCCTCCTCGACGAGCGCGAGGGCCAGATCGATCCCGGCGGTCACCCCGGCCGATGTGTAGACGTTGCCGTCGCGCACGAAGATCGGGTCGGGCTGCACGTCGACCGACGGGTAGGCGCGGCCGAGCGCATCGCACGACGCCCAGTGCGTCGTCGCACGGCGGCTCTCGAGCAACCCCGCCCGGGCGAGCAGAAAGGCGCCGGTGCACACCGAGCAGACGCGGCGCGAGCGGCGCGCGGCAAGCCGCAGCCACGAGATCAGGCGCTCGTCGGCCGTGGCGACGCGGACGCCCCGGCCACCCGCGACGATGAGCGTGTCGACTGGCCCGCGCGACTGCTCGAGGCCTCGGTGCGGGATGAGCTTGAGACCGCTCGAGCCGGCGATCGGCGTGCCGTCCCCCGCGACGAGCTCGAGTTCGTAGGCGCCGCCACCGGCCGCCCGATCGGCGAGCGAGAACACCTCGGTGGGCCCCGTGACATCGAGGCTCTGATAGTCCGGGAAGGCGACCACGACGACACGACGAGGCGTAGGCATGTTTTCGATCATGCCGCCGCGAGCGCCTGGCTGCAATGACAGCGACCGGACGATTCCTGCCACGCCTCGGCCCCACCCGCTGCGAACTTTGCGGTTCTGGGTCCACCCCTCGGACCTAGAACCAAAACGTTCGGTGTCGTTACAGACGGCGGCGTGCTCAGGTGGGCGAGCCGCCGCGCGCGGCCCGGAAACCGAAGCCCCGCAGCACGAGCAGCGCCTTCTCGCCGAGCGTCCCCCGCGCCGGCAGCACCCCGAGCTGCGTCGCCGCCCCGTAGAGGTCGAAGAACGCCCTCACCCGGAGCAGGTGCGAGCCGCGCAGCTCGCAGTAACAGACGACGTGCACGACGATGAACTTGTTGGTCGCCGGCAGGCCCTCGAGCGGCTCTCTGTGCGTGGCCAGCAGCTTGCTCGGCGCGGCCAGGAACCGGTCGTTGTACAGGCGGTCGCCGGTCCGCTCGACCCGCGCGTCCGGGAACGCCGCCCAGAGCCGGCCGGCATGCCGGGCGAGCTGCGAGGCGCCCTGAAGCGGTTCGCCCGTCAGCGGGTCTTCGTAGTGGAAGTCGGGAGCCAGCAGCTCCTCGAAGGCGTCCGGGTCCTTGCTCGACCAGGCCGCCTCCCAGGCATCGATGAGCGCGTCGACACCGGCCACCCGAGTCACTCTGCCCCGACGACCGGGTGCTCGAACTCCGGCGTGCCCTGTACCGGGGTGGACGCCTCGGCGTAGCGCCGCCGGGGGATCCGACCCGCGGAGCGCGCGAGCGCCCCGGCACGGACCGCGAGCTTGACCGCGGTGGCCATCGCCACCGGGTCGTGGGCCCGGGAGATCGCGCTCGCGCACAGGACCGCATCGCACCCCAGCTCGATCGCCAGCGCCGCATCGGAGGCCGTGCCGACGCCGGCGTCGAGCACGACCGGAACGCCGGCGCGCTCGACGATGATCGAGAGGTTGTACGGGTTGCAGATCCCCATTCCGCTCCCGATCGGCGAGCCGAGCGGCATGACCGCGGCGCAGCCCACGTCCTCGAGCCGGCGCGCCAGGACCGGGTCGTTGGTGGTGTAGGGCAGGACCACGAAGCCGTCGTCGACGAGCTCCTCGGCGGCAGCCACGAGCTCGACCGCGTCGGGCAGCAGCGTGCGGTCATCGCCGATCACCTCGAGCTTGATCCAGTCGGTCGAGAACGCCTCGCGAGCCAGCTGCGCGGTCAGCACCGCGTCCCGAGCGGTGAAGCAGCCGGCGGTGTTCGGCAGCACCTCCACCCCCGCCTCGTCGAGCACGTCGAGGATCGAGCCGTGGGCCGCGGGATCGAGCCGCCGCAGGGCCACCGTGCACAGCTCCGCCTCGGAGGCCTCGAGTGCCAGCGACAGCACCTCGTGGTTGGCGAAGCCCCCGGTGCCGAGGATCAGGCGCGACTCGAAGGTGCGGTCGGCAATCTTCAACTCCATCTCGTTCATCCTCCTTGGACCGCGACGACGATCTCGACCGCGGCGCCGTCCGTCAACATCGTGTTCTCCCAGGCGCCGCGCGGGACGACCTCACCGCCAACGGCGACGGCAACCCCGCGCCCCTGTGGCGCATCCGTCATCAGCTCGACCGCGGTGGCCACGGTGGCGTCCGTCGGAAGCTCACGCGGCGAGCCGTTGACCGAGACGATCACCCGCGCACCTCCGCCGGTGCCGCGCCGAACCGCCGCGGGCTGAACTCATTCGCCAGCGACGATGGCTCCGAGCCGGCGAGGGCGCCGACCACGATCTCGGCAGTGATAGGGGTGAGCAGGATCCCGTGGCGGTAGTGGCCGACGGCGTAGTGCAGACCGGGGAGCGCGCTCGGCCCGATCGCCGGCGAGTTGTCGACGGTGGCCGGCCGGAGACCCGCTGAGAGCTCGTCGATCACCAGCTCGCTGATACCGGGCACGAGCTCGGACGCCTCGCGCAGCAGCTCGAACGTGGCGCCCGCGGTCACCGTCTGATCGAAGCCGCGCTCCTCCATCGTCGCGCCGAGCACGTAGCGGCCGTCGCCCCGCGGGACCAGGTACCAGCTCTGCACCCGGACCACCCGCGTGAGCAGCCCCGGCCCGGCGGGGTCGCGCAGGCGCATGATCTGCCCCTTGACAGGCCTGACCCCGACGCGGGCTTCGGGTGGGACGTCGTCGATCCGCTCCGACCACGCGCCGGCGGCGATCACCACCGCGTCGGCGTCGACGGTGGTGCCGTCGTGCACGCGGACACCCGTCACGTGATCGCCGGCGCGCAGCAGCCCGGTCACCTCGGTGTGCGTCCGAACCGCGCCACCCGCTCTCAGCACCGCCGAGGTCAGCGCCTCGGTCAGCTTCCGGGGATCGACCGCATGATCATCGGGCACCTCGAGCGCCAACCGCAGCGTCGGCGCCAGGCCCGGCTCGAGCCGGCGGGCCTCGCTCGCCCGCAGCCGCTCGACCCCGAGCTCCAGCCGCCGGCGCATCGCCAGCTCGCGCTCGAGCGCCTCCGCCTCGTCGCCGTCGCGCGCGACGAGCAGCGTCCCGCTCTGCCGGTAGCCGGGATCGCGGCCACTGGCCTCGGCCAGTTCCTCGATGAACGCCGGGTACATCCGGGCGCTCGCCAGGTTCAGGCGCAGCAGCCGCTGCTCGATCGGCACCGCCTCGGCGACGGGGGCGATCATCCCCGCCGCGAGATGTGACGTGCCGCCCCCCGGTTCGCCACGCTCGAGCACCACCACGCGCAGCCCGCGCTGCGCGGCGCGCCACGCGACGCCGAGTCCGACCGCGCCACCGCCGACAACGGCGACGTCGAATGATTCGGTTGGCTTGGTCAAGCTCGTTCCTCCGCCGGCATTACCCGGGTCAGGTTCAGACGGTCGGCGGATCTCACTCCGCCCTCTCAGCCCGGCTCGAAGGGCTCCCGTTCATGGCAATGCTAGCGGCACGGTCGTGCCAGACTTGAGGCGTGACCAATCGCCGTGAGCGCCTGCAAGACGCGCGCCTGTACCTCGTGTGCGACGCGCAGTCCGACGCGTTCCTGCACGCCGCGCTGCTCGGCGGGGTCGACGTCGTCCAGCTCCGGTGCAAGGGCGCCGACGACGCCGCCGTGCTGGACGCGGCGCGCCGATTCGCAGCCGCCACCGCCGCGCACGGCGCGCTGTTCATCCTCAACGACCGCCCCGACCTCGTCGACCGAGCCGGCGCCGACGGCGTCCACGTCGGCCAGGACGACGTCGCCGTGGCGCGGGCGCGCGAGCTCGTCGGTGGCGAGCGCCTGGTCGGTCTCTCCACGCACAATCCCGCACAGATCGACCGTGCCGCCGACAGCGAGGTCGACTACATCGGGGTCGGGCCGGTGCACGCCACGCCGACGAAGCCGGGGCGCTCGGCAGTCGGCCTCGAGCTCGTGCGCTACGCGGCTGACCATGCGGCGCTGCCGTTCTTCGCGATCGGGGGGATCGACCCGTCGAACGCGGGCGCCGTGCACGCCGCGGGCGCACAGCGGATCGCGGTGGTGCGCGCCCTCACCCAGTCGAGCGATCCCGAGGCGACGGCGCGCGGGCTGCGCGCGGCGATCACCGCTACGGAGGCCGAGCGCGTTGGGTCAGCGTAGTCGTAAGCGCGGGCAGCGCTCCAAGGGGGCGGCCGGCGGCGTGGCCACCGCGCCGAAGCGCCCCGCGCAGGCCGCGCAGACCAAGCCGAATCCGGCACCGAAGCTGCGGACGATGAGCCGCTCCGAGGAACGCGACGCAGCTATCCGCGCAGGGCTCAAGCCGCTCGAGCCGGGAGAGCGTCCCTGGGCGGTGAAGATCGGCGCGCTGATCGCGTTGCTGATCGGGGCCGGCGACCTGATCGATGTGATCGTCGGCGGCCAGTTCACGATCGGGCGCACGCACGCAGGCGTCGGGGGCGTGGTGCTGTTCTCGGTGATGATGCTCATCTGCGCCGTCGGGATGTGGAAGATGCGCTACTGGGCGGTGCTCGGGTTCCAGGCGATCCTGGCGATCGTGATCCTGATCTTCTCGCTGTACCTGATCCGGGCGAGCAACCTGCTCGGTTTCGCGGTTGCGATCGCGATCGTGGGCGGCGGCGGGTGGCTGTTCTACAAACTCGTGCGCGCGCTCAGCCGGATCCAGATGCCGAAGTACCCCGGCCCGTAGCGCACGCCGGTCCGGTCGCGCGATCGCGGTCACCCGGATCCGGGCTGATCCACCCCTTTCGGCTAGATTGAGACGAGATGCCTGAATCCTCCTACGACTGCGTTGTCATCGGCTCTGGCCCGGGCGGCTACGTCGCCGCGATCCGTGCCGCACAGCTCGGGATGAAGACCGCGGTGATCGAGAAGGACAAGGTCGGTGGGCGCTGCCTGAACTACGCGTGCATTCCCGCGAAGGCGGTTCTGCGCGTCGCCGACGTGCTCACCGAGGTGCGCGAGGCGGACGAGTTCGGGATCCGGGTGGCCGAGCCAACGGTCGACTACGGAGCTGTCCAGGAGCGCCGCGACAAGGTGGTCAAGACGCTCACCGGAGGGGTCAGCGGCCTGCTCAAGAAGAACAAGGTCGACGTGATCGAGGGCAGCGGCTCGCTCGCCGGCGGCGGCAAGGTCCGGGTCGGCGATCAGGAGATCACCGCGAAGACGATCGTGCTCGCCACGGGCTCGGTCAAGAAGCCGATTCCCGGCACTGAGTTCGGCGGGCGCGTGATCGGCACCGAGGAGGCGTGGGCCCTGTCCGAGCTGCCGAAGTCGATGGCGGTCGTCGGCGCGGGTGCCTCCGGGGCGGAGATCGCCTCGGGATACGCCCGGCTCGGCGTCGACGTGCGACTGTTCGAGGCGCTCGAGCGGGTACTGCCGACCGAGGACGCCGACATCTCCAAGGTCGCCGAGCGGGGACTGAAGAAGCAGGGCATCAACGTCCACACGGGCACGCTCGTCCAGAACGTCGAGTCGAGTGACTCGACGGTCAAGTTCCTCTACGGCGAGGAGCAGGGCGAGGCCGACTGGCTCGTGATCGCGGCCGGGCGCGGCCCCGACGTGGAGGGGCTCGGGCTCGACACGGGAGGTGTCAAGCGCGATCCCGCCGGGCTGATCGAGGTCGATGGCGCGATGCGGACATCGGCCGACGGGGTCTACGCGATTGGTGACCTGACCCCCGGCCCCGCGTTGGCCCACAAGGCATCGGACCAGGGCGTGATCGCGGTCGAGGACGCCGCCGGCCTCGAAACCCACCCGATCGAGTACATCGACATCCCGCGGGCGACCTTCTGCACGCCGAACGTCGGGAGCTTCGGGCTGACCGAGGCCCAGGCCCGTGAGGCCGGCCACGACGTCGCCGTCGGCAAGGTCCAATACGGCGCGGTCGGCGCCGGCACGGTGTATGGCGACCGCACCGGGATGATCAAGATCGTTGGCGACCGCAAATACGGCGAACTGCTGGGCGGACACATCGTCGGCAGCCGCGCCACCGAGCTGATCCAGGAACTGGTCAACGTGCGGCTGCTCGAAGGCGGCTACCCCGAGATCGCGCGGACGATCCATGGCCACCCGACGCTGTCGGAAGCCGTGATGGAAGCAGCCCGAGCGGCCGACGGCTGGCTGATTCACGGCTGAGCCCGTGGCCGCCGCGTCGTTCGAAGATCAGCCCATCTTCTATTTCGACCTCGGGGATCCGGCGTGCTACCTCGTCGCCGAGCGCGTCATGTCCGAGCTGCCGATCGTGCCCGAATGGGAGCCGGTGCTCGCCGCCACCCTGGGACTGCCCCCGTCGTCGCTCGATCGCGAGACCGTCGAACGGCACGCCGTCGAACAGGGGCTCCAGGCACTGCGCTGGCCCGCGACGTGGCCGGGAGACGGCCACTTGGCCGGGTTGGTCGCCACCTACGCCAAGCACATCGGACGGGCGGTGGCGTTCTCGCTGGCCTGCTTCCGGCAGACGTTCGCTGCAGGGCGCGATCCGGCTGACGAGGACACCGTGCTGATCGCCGCGGCGGCGTGCGAGATCCACCCGAGCGCGGTCCTCAAGGGCATCGGACTGCGATCTGTGGCGAGCGGCCTGGAGACGGCCTGCGCGCGCGCCACCACCGCCGGAGTGCGCGAGCTCCCCGCGATCCAGGTCGGCGAGGAGGCGTTCGCCGGCGCCGACTGCATCGAGCAGGCCGCCGCGGCGCTGGAGGCAATGCGGTGACAAAGGCGAACCGCGCGTTCGAGCTGATCGTCAAGCGCGGGGGCCGGGAGCCGGCGTTCTTCGCCGATCGTGGCCGGCTCGACCGGGTCGAGGTGGTCTACATCGATGACGGGGAGGTGGTGCTGTTCTGGGAGCTGCCACCCAAGCAGGCGTCGAAGCTGATCAAGGAGCTCCGCGCCGACCTGGTGTCGCTCGAGCCCGGTGATTTCATCGAGGCCTGGGAAGGGCGGGACGGGGCCTCGGACCAGCGCGTGTAGCGGCCGCCTGCCTGAAACATCGTATGTTGTTGCTGCAAATGGCGGATTCAGCAGCAGCCGCGGCGGTGCACGGGGGCAACAGGGGCACGGTCCGCGCCGAGGAGCCGAGCCGGGCCCAGCAGGCCATCGCGCGGCGCGTGGCCGAGTCCCGGGCGACGATTCCCGCCGTCGAGCTGGCGGTCGAGGTCGATATGTCGGCCCCGCTCGCGCTGCGCGAGGCGCAGTCGGCATCGATCACGGCGATGCTGGTCCGGGCATGCGCACACGCGCTGCGCGAGGTCCCGCTCGCCAACGGCGCGTATCGCGACGGCCGCTTCGAGCTGTACTCGCGCATCAACGTCGCCGTTGCCGTCTACACCGAGGACGGGTTCTCGCTGCCCACCGTCTTCGACGCGGACCAGAAGGCCGCCAGCCAGCTGAGTGAGGAGTTGAAGCGGCTGGCCGAACGGTCGGTGAATCGCGAGCTCACCCCGCCGGAGCTCTCCGGGTCGACGTTCACGCTGTGGGACCTCGGGGCGCAGGGCATCGAGCGCAGCGGCCCGCTGATCGTGCCCGGCCAAGCCGCAGCACTGACCGCGGGCGCAGTGAGGGAAGCCCCGGTGGTACGTGGGGGATCGGTCGTCTCCGGGTATCTGATGACGATCACCCTCGCCACCGATCACCGCATTCTCTATGGCCTGCAGGCGTCGCGGTTTTTGACCGCGGTCAAGTCACACCTCGAGGAGAGAGCAACATGACCGACACCGACAACCACGTCGCGGAACGGATCGCCGACCGCGGACGGGGCGCGCTGCTGGAGCGGCTCCGCCCAGCGTTCAAGGACGCAGCCGAGGCGCACTCGGACCTGATCCAACTCGATCCCGACCAGCTCGAGCAGATGGTGCAGCGCGCGGCCGATCGCGCGGACGGGCTGCAGTGGCGGCGGGCGCTGGCCTCGATCGCCACCGAGGAGCTGGGCATCGAGCTCGGCGAGGCGCTCGGTCACCCGGCGGTCGAGCGTGCCCAGCGGATCCTGGGAGCGCCGTCGTACGAGGAGAGCCTTGCGGAGCTCGGGGTGGTCAGGACACCGGCCGAACAGGGCCACACCGAAGAGGGCCGCATCGAGGATGCGATCACCGGCGACCGGGCGACGGAGCCGCAGGTCGACCCCGAGGCCGTCTCCGAAGACGCCCACGAGCTCGATGTGGCCGAAGCCGAGGCCGCGGTCGAAGAGGTCGAGCACCAGGAGCACGTGGCGGTCGAAGACGCGGCCATCGAGGCGCAGGACGAGCTCGAGCCCGCCGAACCCGAGACACCGGTCGGCGAACCCGAGTCGCCCGTCGGCGAACCCGAGTCGCCGGTCGGCGAACCCGAGTCGCCGGTCAGCGCCGACGCCTCGAGCCTGCGCGTGAACGCGATCCACGAAGCGGGCATCGCCAACCTCGCTGCGGATGAGGGCGGCCTCGAGATCAGGCTCTCCGAGGTCGGGCTCGACATCGCCCGCGACGGCGGCGACATCCTCGGGAGGCTGTCGTGGAACGAGATCGACGCGATCGAGGTTCCCTCGGCGCGCGGCAGGCGCCGCCGGCGCAAGCGCGACGCGCAGCTCGTGGTCAAGACGACCCAGGGCGAGGCCACGTTCTCGATCCCGTCGGTCACGCCCGACGAGTTCCGGCAGCTCCTCAATCCCGTTGTCGAGCGCCACCGCCCCGCGACTGCTCAGAGCTGACGCCGCCGCCTCACGCGGGCTCTTTCTCGAGCACGCCAATGTCGTGGGCAAGGTCTTCGGGCGTCAGCTGGTCGGCGGCGAACCCGACGCGCTCGATTCCGCGCTTGTCGATCAGCAGCACGAACGTGGAGTGGTCGATCTTCGGCGTCACCGGTTCGATCGAGTAGGCGTGCCACACCGCGCGCAACTCCCGCAGCGGCCCGTTGACGAACGCGATTCGCCCGGTCATCTGATGCTTGGCCAGGAAGCGCTTGCGGTGGGCCACGGTGTCCTCGGCGGGGGCCACGCTGACCCCGATCGCGGGAACGCCGCGCCCGCTCCGCGGCAGGTCGTTCAGCGCGCCCTTGATCTGCTCGACCATGAACGGGCACGTGTCGTGACACAGCGAGTGGATGAACGTCAGCACCACGACATGGCCCCGGTACTCGGAGAGGGTGACGCGATGGCCGTTCTGGTCGGTCAGCGAGAAGTTCGCGGCGCGCAGGCCCGGCGGCAATGTCGGCCCGTCGAACTTCGAGCGCGTGTTCGGCGCGACCGGGGCGCTGTCGGAGGGCTTGTCGACGATCAGCACGATGCCGATCGCCACCAGCAGAGACACGAGCGCCAGCAGCAGCGCTCGCTGCAGGTTCGACCCGGCAAGCATCGACTCCGATTGTGGCAGGCCGCGGCCGACCGGCCACCGGGGAGAATGCCCCGGTGAGTCAAGCCGAGGAGCTCGCGGCCGTGCTGCGTCCGATGATCGGGGACGAGCGCGTACTGGCGTCGATCGCGACCGTCCCTCGGGACCTGTTCGTGCCTACAGCCGAGCGCCCACGAGCCTACGAGAACGTCGCGCTGCCGATCGGGTGCGGTCAGACGATCTCGCAGCCGCTCGTGGTGGCGCGGATGCTGGAGACACTCGCGCTGCGGCCGCAGGATCGGGTGCTCGACGTCGGCACCGGATCGGGCTATCACGCCGCGCTGCTCGCCCAGCTGAGCGCGCACGTGTGGACGATCGAGCGCTACGCCGAACTGAGTGCCCAGGCCCGCGACGCCGCCGGGCTGCTCGGGATCGAGAACATCACGTTCATCGTCGGGGACGGTTACGGCGGACTTCCGGACGAGGCTCCCTTCGACGCCGTCAACGTCGCTGCGGCCACCAGCGACTCGGTCCCGGCCGAGCTCGAGCAGCAGCTCGCGGACTCAGGCCGGATGGTGGTACCTGTGGGCGACCGCGATCAGCACCTGATGCTCGTCGAGCGCCGTGGGGACATGGTCCGGCAGACGCGGCTGGAGCCAGTCCGCTTCGTACCGCTAATCCGCGGCGACTTCGGCGACGCCCACGCCTAATCCGAGCCGGGCCCGCATCACCTCGATCGCCACCGGGTTCGAGTCGATCAGCACGAAGCGCCGCCCCAGCTGGCGGCATACCGCGCCCAAGGTCCCCGAGCCCGCAAATGGGTCGAGGCACCACCCGCCGGGCCGCGACGAGGCGGCCACGATCCGCCGCAGCACCCCCTCGGGCTTCTGTGTCGGGTAACCGGTCTTCTCGCGGCCGTTGGTGGGGACGATCGTGTGAAACCACACGTCGGTGGGCCGCTTGCCGCGCGCCGCCTTCTCGGCGCTGACCAGGCCCGGCGCCATGTACGGCTCGCGGTCGACCGCGTCGGCATCGAAGTGGTGGGCGCCCGGGGTGCGGACGTAGACCAGGATCGTGTCGTGCTTGGCCGGCCAGCGCCGGCGCGGTTTGGCGCCGTAGTCGTAGGTCCAGATCAGCTCGTTGAGAAACGCCTCGCGACCGAAGATCTCGTCGAGCAGGAGCTTGCAGTAGTGCGCCTCGCGGTAATCGATGTGGAAATAGAGCGTCCCGTGGGGCGCGAGCAGAGCCCGGGCGCGCTCCAGCCGCGGAGCCAGAAACGCCAGGTAGTCGCCGAAGGCGTCCTCGTAGCTGAGCGTCTGCAGCAGCCGCGAGCTGTAGCGCCGGCCGCCGAACCCAACACGCCCCCCTTCGGTGTCCGCTGCCACCTCGAACGTATGGCGCGCCTGGGTGCGGCCGGTGTTGAACGGTGGATCGACATAGATCAGGTCGAATGCGGCCTCGGGCAATCGGGGCAGGATTTCCGCGTTGTCGGCGTGGATCACCTGATCGTCAGCGAGGAGGATCTGCGCCTCTGTGGAATCTATTGCCACCTATCCGCAACGTACCGTGGCCGTCGGCTGGGTATGTACGAAGGGTGGAACCTGTCCGTCTGGACCCCGACTTCCCGCTAGGATTGGCAATTCGTGCTCTCTGACCTCTATACGAGGTGGCGCGGCTCTGCCCTCGGCTCGCGCATCACGCGGTACACGATCGGCTCGGCTGTTGCATTCGCGACCAGCGCCGTCGTCTTCCCGCTGTTGTACGTGCTCGGGGCGAGCACCACCGTCTGCTCGATCGGCGCGTTCGTCGCCGGCGCGATCCCGAACTGGATCCTCAATCGACGCTGGGCGTGGCAGGTCCGCGGGCGCGTGGCCTTCGGGCGCGAGATCGTCGCCTACGTCGCGATCTCCGTCGTGCAGCTCGTGCTGACGTCACTGACCACGGCCTGGGCCCAGGACCAGGTCCAGAGCATTCCGGCTCACCACGGGATCCGGGCCGCGCTGGTCACGGCCTCGTACCTCGTCGTGTTCGCGGTCATGTTCGTCGGCAAGTTCATGGTCTACGAGTTCTGGATCTTCTCGGGCGAGAGCAAGGTCCGGGCGGCGCTCCGCTCGCGCCTGTGGCGCGCCGAGACGCCTGAGACCGAACGCGCGGCTTAGCGAACGCAGCTGGGCTGCACGAACAGCCTGACGGCCGCCGTGTCAGCCACCAGCCGGTAGCCGGCGGGCGCCGCTGGCGATAGAGCCGGGCTCGAGGCACCACCGGACTGGATCACCATGTCGCCACGCTCGCTCTCGGTCCGGCTGAGGGGCACGCCGAGCGTCCACGCCGCCAGTGGCGCCTCGGACGGGTTGCTCTGGACCGCGCCGCACCCGAGCAGTCGCGGAGCGCCACCGCCCTCGGCGACCGCCGCTGACAGATCGCCGCGGATCCTGCCCTGTAGCCGCGCAGCGTCGAACTGGGCTCCCAGGTGCGGCCCGCGGCCAAACGCGACGACGCTCAGCGCCACCGTCACCGCGAGCGCCGCCAGCGCGAAGCGTGGCCGGCGGAGCGCGAGCCCCCAGCCGGCGGCGCCGGACACGATCAGCAAGGCCAGCGGCGCCGTCAGATAGCGATCGCTGCCCGAGAACCCGATCTGGGTGAGCGCGGCCTCCTCGAGCACCCACAGGAGCCCGAGCGCCGCCACCGCCGCCAAGGCGCGGCTTCGAAAGCCGAACGCAGCGGCCCCGAGCGCCAGGGCCAGACCGATGCGGAACGGCATCGTCAAGAGCGGCCAAGCGCTCCCCGAGATCTCCGAGCAGAACGGACAGCGAGCGAATGCCGGGCTCCCCTGCCGCGCGTACTGCGCCCACTGGACCCCTCGGGTCAGCGATCCGGAGCCCCACAGCTCCGGGAGGAACCACAGCGCCGGGATGAGCGCGAACAGCGCCGCGATGAGCACCCGGGCGCCGGCGTCTCGGCGCCACAACCAGATCCCGTAGGCGCCCAGGAACGGCCACACCTCCGGGCGCAGGAGCGCGGCGGCGAACCCCAGCGCCAGCGCCTGCCGTGGCGCGCCGTCGACCACGCGGAGGATCGCCAGCAGCACCATCGCCACCAGCAGCCCCTCCGACTCGCCCGTGGCGACACCGCCGGCGAACTGGTAGAGCGTGAGCAACCCGAGCGCGGCCGCGCCACCCGCCACCACCGACGTTCCCCGTCCGCGCTCCCCCGCGAGCCGGCTCGTGAGGATGAAGGCGAGCCCCACGGCGGCGATCCCCCCGGCCCTCGCCACCACGAGCCACAGGTCGGGCGCGGCGGCACCGAACGGGGCGAACAGCGTCGTCAGCACCACCGGGAGCGGCTTCCAGGTGGGGCCGCCGGTGGTGATCAGGTGTAGATGGGCGACCTCGCGCCCCCACACGATCCACGACCAGGGGTCGTAGGCGGGCCCGCCGGCGAGCAGCAGCGAGAGCGCCGCAAGCACCAACGCAACCGTGCAGATCCCGGCATACGGCCCCACGCGCGGCAGCGCGAGCGTGCGAAGGGGGCGTGGGACGCCACGAGTTCGCCCGAGGCGATGCTCGGGCGCAGCGATAACCGGCATCGGAGTCCCGGCTAACTGGGGGGGCGCCGGGCAGCCCTGCGGTCGCGCACCCAGGTGCCGAGCGCCGCGCGGAAGAAGCGCAGGCCGTAGCCGATGTTGCCGCCCTTCTTGGTCGTCGTGGCGTGCATGCCACGGTCGCGCATCGTCGTCGGCACCTCAGCCAGCCGGAAGCCGTGCAGCCCCGCACTGATCATCAGCTCGGAGGCCTGGTATTGCGGCTGCTCGAGCGTCACCGCAGCGGTGACCGCGGAGCGCATCGCCCGCAGCCCGCACGCGGGGTCCGTGATCCGGGTGCGGACGAGCACCGTGATCAGCGCCCCGAACACGATCACGCCGGCGTGGCGGACCTTGTCGGTCGTGAGCTCGGCGCCGAGCCGGCGCGATCCGGACACGAAGTCGGCGCGATCGTCGAGGATCGGCTGCACGACGCGGCCGATCTCCTCCGGCTCGTACTGGCCGTCGGCGTCGATCGTGACGATCACCTGCGCACCGCGCGCCCGGGCCAGCCAGTAGCCGAGACGCAGCGCGGCGCCCTGACCGCGGTTGACCGGGACGTCGCACACGAGCGCACCGGCCTCGGTGGCGCGGACGGCGGTGGCGTCCTTGGCGCCGTCGACGACCACGATCACCTCGGTGGCCAGGCCGGCCGCCTCGGACGGGATCTCGCGGACGACCTCGGCGACGGTCGGCTCCTCGTTGTAGGCCGGGATCACGATCGCCAGCGGGCTGCCCGCGCCCGGGGGGTGGGTGGCCAGGAAGCCGAGGGCTGCGTCCTTCTCCTCCGGCTTCAGCTTCGCCAGCTCGATCTGGGAGACCGACGGTGATGGATTGTTGGTGGCGGCCACGCTCATCGTCCGCCCCCCGGCAGCGCCACCGCGCCCTCGGCGCCCTCGGCCGCAGCCGCAGACCACTCCTGCCAGACGGCCTGGATCCCCTCCGTGAAGTCCCATTGCGGCGACCAGCCCGCGGCCTTGGCGCGGCTCGGATCGACGATCACCGCCGGCATCTCGCCTTCCTTCGCCGGGCCGTGCTTGACCGACAGCTCGGCCCCGGTCACGCGGCGGACCTCGTCAACGACCTCGAGCACCGACAGCGACGTGCCGGTGCCGATCACGACCGGCCCGCTCCACTCCTCGGTGAGCAGCGCCAGCCGGACGGCGGCGACGACGTCGGACACGTTGACGTAGTCACGCACCTGCTTGCCGTCGCCATAGATCTCGAACGTCGCTCCGGTCTGGATCGCGCGCATCAGGCGGGCCACGATGCTGTCCTTGGCGTACATGCCGAGGCCGTAGACGTTCGTCAGCCGCAACGCGGTGCAGCGTACGCCGTAGACGGCGGTGTAGGCCGACATCATCATCTCGCCCGCGGCCTTGGTGGCGCCGTACGGCGTCATCGGCCGCAGTCGCGCGCGCTCGGTGATCGCCGGCTCCTCCATCGGTCCGGTGACGGCGTTGGTGGAGGCGAACGCCAGCGAGCTCACGCCCGCTGCCTTGGCCGCCTCGAGCACGCGGTGGGTGCCGTGGATGTTCGTCTGGTAGGTGAGTTCGGGCTGCTCGATCGAGCGCAGCACGGAGGTCACGGCGGCGAGGTGGACGACCGAGTCAAAGCCGCCGTCGAACGCCTGCTGGAGCACGGCGGGATCCGCGATGTCGCCGACGACGGTCTCGACGGCGGGATCCGGGTGCGGCTTGAGGTCGACGACGCGCACCTCGGCGCCGTCGGCCGTCAGTTCAGCGACGGCGCGCCGGCCGATGAAGCCCGAGCCGCCGGTGACGAGGACCCGCCGGCCGCTGAGGCCATTCGGGGCGGAACCAGTCACGTGCGGACCAGCGCGATAACCGAGATTTGCATCACGAAAGCTCCAGTACCTTCGAAGTCTTCAGAGATCCTCTAGCACGCTGCCATGCGCGGGACGGGGCGGTCGCGGCCGGCTGCGAGGATCGCTGGGGGCGAGCGGTCGAGAATAGCCGACCACCTAGCAAAAGTAGGCCGGACGCGCCACAAGGTTACGGGTTCGGCGCGACGCGGCTGATACCTTCGCCCACGGCTGATGAGAATTTTCGTCGCTGGAGCCACCGGCGTGATCGGCCGCGGTCTGGTCGCACTGCTGATCGAGGCCGGCCACGAGGTCACCGGGATGACGCGCTCGCCGGCCCGCGCGGACCGGCTGCTCGAGCTCGGCTGCGAGGCCGCCGTGTGCGATGCGCTGGACGGTTCAGCGGTTCGCGAAGCGGTGTCCAGCGCCCGGCCGGACGCCGTGATCCACGTGCTCACGGCGATTCCACCGGACATGCAGCCCCGGGACTACAAAACCGCTCTCGTCCCGACCAATCGGCTGCGGCACGAGGGCACGCGCAACCTGATCGCCGCCGCACAGGCCGCCGGGGCCACCCGGTTCGTGGCCGAGAGCGTCGCGTTCGCCTACGAGCCGAGCGGCCCCTGGGTCAAGGACGAGCAGGAGCCGCTCGCGGTCGACTCGCCGCCGCCGATGGACCGGGTGATCGGCGCGCTCGCCTCGCTGGAGCGCCAGGTCGGGGACGCCGGCGGGATCGTCCTGCGTTACGGCTTCCTGTACGGCCCCGGGACCTGGTTCGCCTCCGACGGCTTGTTCGCCCGGATGGCGCGTCGCCGAATGTTTCCGGTGCTCGGGTCGGGCGAGGGCCGGTGGTCGTTCATCCACGCCGACGACGCCGCCACGGCCACGGTGGCGGCGCTCGAGCGCGGCGCCGCAGGGGTGTACAACATCGTCGATGACGAGCCGGCGCGGGCCGCGGACTGGATTCCCGCCTATGCCTCGGCGATGGGCGCTCGACGACCGCTCCACCTGCCGGCGTGGATCGGCAGGCTCGCCGCCGGCGGCACCGCCGTACGGGGGATGACCGAGCAGCGGGGCGCCAGCAATGTCAAGGCCAAGTCCGAGCTGGGCTGGGAGCCCCGGTACGCGAGCTGGCGAGATGGCTTCCGGACCGCCGGCGGTTGATTCGGCTGCGGTGCGGCGTGGGCGGCTGCGGCTGACGGTCGCGGTGGCGGCCGTGATCCTGCTGATCGCCGTCGTCGTTGCAGTGCTGAGCGGCGGCGGCGGACATCCCGGACTGCCGCTGCCCGGAATCGGCAAGCCCGCGCGATCGGGGGATCCGTTCGCCTGGGACTCGGGGCGCGCGGCGCAGTTCGTCCAGCGGGCGGTCGGCGGGAGCTCGCACGTGCTGTTCAGCAAGAGCCCCGGCGGCGCGGCGGCAACCGCGGCGCGGGTGGCGGCGTACCGGCCGGCGATCGCCAAGGCCGTGGCGGGAACCGATATCGACCCGGATGTACTCGAGGGCCTGATCTTCGTCGAGAGCGCGGGCCGGCCCGACGTGATCGCGGGGACGGACCCGTCGGCGGCCACCGGGCTGACCCAGATCCTGGCCTCGACCGGGCAGTCGTTGCTGGGAATGCATATCGATCTGAGGCAAAGCCGCAAGCTCACCGGCCAGATCGCCGCCGCCTACGACACGGGCCGCGCCGACCTCGCGGTCAAGCTCGCCCGCCGCCGCCAACAGGCGGATGACCGCTTCAACCCCGTGAAGGCGCTGGCGGCGACCGTGCGCTACCTGCGCGTCGCCGAGCAGCGCTTCGGCGGCCGGTCCGACCTGGCCATCGTCTCCTACCACATGGGGATCGGGAACCTCCAGCACGTCCTCGACGACTACAACGGCGGCGATCCGGTGCCGTACCCCCAGCTCTACTTCGACACCGCGCCCGACCATCACGGCTCGGCATTCGATCTGCTCGCCGGGTTCGGCGACGACTCCTCGCTCTACTACTGGCGCGTGCTCGGGGCGGTGCAGGTCATGCACCTATACCGCACCGACCGAGCCGCGCTGAACCGCCTTTCTGTGCTCCACGACGACGCCAACACGAACGCCGCGGTGCTGCACCCGCCGGATGCGACGCCGGCGTTCGCCAATCCGGGCGCGCTGTACGCGGCCTATCGGACCCGCGCGCTCGTCCAGCTCCCGTCGAACGCCGCCAGGCTCGGTCTCGCCTACGGGGCGGGGATCGGACGCTTCGCCCACAGCCTCGGCGCCACCGCAGCCGCCTACCGCGGTCTGCGCCCGGCGGCGCTCGACCTGCTCGTCGAGCTCGCGGCGCGCGTCCGCACGCTCTCCGGCGGAGCGGCGCCGCTGGTGGTGTCGAGCGCGGTCGTCGACAGCCAGTACGCCCAGAAGCTCACCAACCCCTACTTCGGCGCCACCACCGGCTACTCGTTCCAGATCGCCCGCCGCTACGTGAACCACGCCCAGGCCGCGGCGTTCCAGGCGATGCTCGACCGGTTGCAGGCGCTCAACCTGATCGCCTGGGAGCGGACGCCGGCCACGATCGACATCACGGTGGCTTCCGACGCGTCACAGGTGATCGTGCACGGCATCTGAGGTGACGCGGCCGCTCGGTGGCTGTGGCGTTCTCCGGTGCCGCCCGGATTGGCGCATGCGATTGGGTTTAACGGCGCGTTGAGGGGGAGGGTGCTGGGGCTGCGGCGTACGCCCAGGTGCAAAACGCAAACATTCGGCTCAAAACCCTGAGCCCTGCTGCATCTCCCACCACATGCAGCACTTTCGCGCCACCCCCTCCGCCCGAACCGGCGATTGTTTGCAAAAGGCACGCGGCAGCAGCGCCCCCTCCCCTCCCAGCAAGCCGTTCCGGCCACGCCACATCAACCCGGGCGGCGCCCGATGAACGCCACAGCCCGAAAGCCTGAAAACAAATAGGCTCCCGCCGGCCACTCATGACCGACGCGATCCGCACCCCCGACGAGGTCCTTCAAGGTCTGCCGGACTTTCCTTTCGAGTCCAAGTACCGGGAGCACGACGGCCTCCGCCTGGCTCACCTGGACGAGGGCGAGGGACCGCCGGTGATCTTCTTTCACGGGGAGCCGACGTGGTCGTTCTTGTGGCGCAAGGTGATCCCCCCGGTGCGTGATGCCGGCTTCCGCTGCATCGCGCCGGACATGCCCGGGTTCGGCCGCTCGGACAAGCCCACCGACTTCGACTGGTACAGCTACGACCGCCACGTCGCGGCGCTGGCGCCGCTGCTCGAGGAGCTCGACGTGCGTGACGCCACCGCGGTCGTGCACGACTGGGGAGGTCCGGTCGGACTGCGGCTGGCGGTCGAGCACCCGGACCGGATCGCCAAGCTCGTCGTGCTCGACACCGGGCTCTTCACCGGCCATCAGAAGATGACCGACGCCTGGATCGCGTTCCGGGACTTCGTGGCGCGGACGGACGACCTGCCCGTCGGGTTCCTGGTCCGCGGCGCGTGCAAGCAGGACCCCGGCGACGAGGTGATCGCCGCCTACGAGGCGCCGTATCCGAGCCCTGAATCCAAGGCCGGCGCCCGTGCGTTCCCCCTGATCCTCCCGACCGCTCCCGACGCGCCGGGAGCGCAGGCCGGCCAGAAGGTGCTCGAGGCGCTCAAACAGGACACGCGGCGCAAGCTCATCCTGTGGGCTGACTCCGACCCGGTGCTGCCGCTCAAGACCGGCCAGCGGTTCGCCGCCGCGCTCGGGACCGACGTCGACCACGTGATCGAGGACGCCAGCCACTTCCTCCAGGAAGACCAAGGGCCCCGGATCGGGGCCCTGATCGCCGACTGGCTCAGCTCCGCAGGCTGACCGTCAGACCGTCTCCGGCTCGCGCTCGGCCTCGGACGCCGACACCTCGGCTTCGGACGCTGACACTTCGGCCTCGGCGGGCGCGATCGTCTCGACCATCCGCGCCTCGTAGGCCGCGCGGGCCGAGTGATCGGGGTTGGCCAGCACCTGATCGCCCTTGAGCACGCGGCCGATCGCGTCCATGGCGCGGCGGGGCATCAGCGCGTTGAAGCGGACCATGCCGGCCATCGACTTGGGCACGAACACCTCGAATCGACCCGTCTGGAGCGCCTCGACGATCGCGCCCGCGACGTCCTCGGGTTCAACCGGCTTGAACCCGCGCGTGGTCGGGAGCCCCGAGCCGAGCTCGGTATTGACGACGACCGGCATGACGACGCTGATGTCGATGTTCGTGTCACGCACCTCGGCCTTGATCGCCTCGCTGAGGCCGACCACGGCATGCTTGGTGGCGCAGTAGGTGGCGCCACCCGGGAAGCCGGCCTTGCCGGCCGCGGAGGCGATCTGCACCAGGTGGCCGCGGCCGCGCGGGATGAAGCGCTCGAGCGCCAGCTTCGACCCGTAGATCACGCCGTGCAGGTTGATGTCGACCATCCGGATCGCGGTGGCGTCGGTCTCGTCCACGAACGGCCCGATCGGCATGATCCCGGCGTTGTTGATGAGGACGTCGAGCGGCCCGAGCCGGCTCTCGACCTCATTCAGGAACCCCGCGAAGCTCTCCCGCTGGGTGACGTCGAGCGGCAGCCCGACGGTGCCATTGCCGAGCTCCTGCGCGGTGTGCTCGGCGAGGGTGGCGTCGATGTCGCCGATCGCGACCTGTGCCCCCTGGGCGATGAGTGCGGTCGCAGTGGCACGGCCGATGCCGCGCGCGCCGCCTGTGATTGCAACCACCTGCCCAGCAAGCGATCGTGGGACTTTCGCCATGTAACGGTCCTCCTCGTTGAAATCCGTGGCCCGGATCGGTCCGTGCCCCCACGAAAAGGTACCGAGCAACGGTCCGGACGGGACTCTGGGATGCGAACCGGCTGCAAATCACGCATTTGAGGACTGGCTGGTCAGCCAGTCAAGGCTCGATATGCTCCCGCTCGATGGGCCACTTCCGCTACGAAGGCCAGCGGCTCGCCTACACCATCTACGGCCGCAGCTCACGGACGACGGTGCTGATGCCGGGGCTGCTGCTCTCGCAGAAGATGCAGGCGCCGCTGGCGCGTGAGCTTGCGTCCCGTGGCAATCGGGTGATCACGTTCGACCCCCTCGGGCACGGCGCCTCGGATCGCCCGCGCGACATGTGGCGCTACTCGATGAGCATGTTCGCCCAGCAGGCGGTCGCCCTCCTCGACCATCTCGAGATCGATGAAGCCGTGGTCGGCGGGACCTCGATGGGCGCCAACATCACGCTCGAGTTGGCGGCGCTCGCGCCGCAGCGCCTGCGCGGGATGCTGCTTGAGATGCCAGTGCTCGACAACGCGATCCCGGCGTGCGCGGCGGCCTTCGCGCCGCTGCTGCTGTGGCTGACGCTGGGCGAGCCGGTGGCGAACGTGTTCGCCCGCGCCGCGCGGGCGGTCCCACGGAAGCACCTTCCCGGACTGCTCGAGCTCGGACGCGACGCGGT
>DASXOS010000101.1:0-9703 GCA_036494115.1 Solirubrobacteraceae bacterium
CAAGGAGCCGCTCGCCGTCGCCGAGTCGCCCCAGGCCTACGCCGAGCGCGGCTTCATCCGGACGATGATCGCGAAGGGCATGACCAAGCCCCAGATCGAGCAGGCGCTCGTCTCGCAGTACGGAACCGCGGTCCTCGGCAAGCCGCCCGCCCACGGCTTCAACCTCACCGTGTACATCCTCCCGCCGGCGCTCGTCCTGGTTGGCGCAGTCGTCCTGGCGTTCACGCTCCCCAAGTGGCGCCGGCGCAGCCGCGCCGCCGCGGCCGCAGGGCCACCCGCCGGGCCGCCGCTGCCCTCAGAGGACGCGCAGCGTCTTGAAGAGGACCTCGCCCGTCACGTCTGACCGGTCAGACGCGCTGAGCGGTCAGACGCGCTGAGCGGTCAGATCGACCGCGACGAGAGCCGGTGCCCGACCCCATCGATCCCGCTCACGGTCGCTGAACAGCGATCGACGACCGCGCGCCCGCGGAGGATCAGCGAGCGCGCCCGCAGCCGGGCATCGACGCGGTAGCGGCCCGCGGCGTCTCTCGAGAACGTGCCGGCGAGCCGCCAGCGGGTCCGGAACGTCGTCCCGTCAAAGGGCGTCGCGATGGCGCCGTGGAGGGCGAAGTGATTGCCGGTGAACGGGGTCCCCACCTCACGCACCGACGATGTGGCGATGCCGTGCGCGCATGAGCTGTGCCAGGTCAGCCGCTGCACCAGCAGCGAGTCCCAGGGCAGGAACGCGATCAAGCGCAACCGGGTGTCGCCGTCAGTGGCCTGTGCGCGGTAGTGGCCGCTCACCACGGAATCCGTCGCCACCGGCGCCTGCGGGCTCCCGTCGCGATAGGCCGCGAACGCCACGGCACCGCTCGAACACCGCAGAGAACTGGAGATGAACCGGACGCGGAACGTGCCCGTCACGCGCTCGTCCGAGAAGGTCGCGCTCAGGACGAGACGCTCCTTGCCGTCGACCCGCCGGCCGGCGCGGTCGAGCTCCCAGGCCCGGCGCGCGAGCGCCGAGTAGGAGAACCGGCCATCCGCGCCGATCGCCCCGCCCGCCTGGATCCGATACGGGAAGCTGTCCGACAGCCGGTGTCCGTCGCTGCAGCGACCGTGGCGGAACATGAAGTCGAGTTGCTCGACCCGCCCGCCGTCCGCGGTGAGGCGCAGACCGGCGTAGCTCCGGGTCCCGAGATGGCCGTAGTACCAGCCGCCCGGACGCGCCGCCGAACCGGCCGAACCCGCCGAACCCGCCGAACCCGCCGAACCCGCCGCGACGGTGACGCAGGCGAGCAAGAGAGCGCACATGACGACCGAACCCGCCAGGACAGCCGGCAACCTCCGCAGCACGCGGCGATCCTTTCACATCGAGGCCGGCGCGCTCACCCCGAGCAGCGCCAGCGACAGCCCGATGGTCCGCTGCGCGGCCACCGACAGCGCGATCCGGAACGACTCGGTCGCGTGGGGTTCGGCCCCGACGACCCGGCAGTCCCGGTAGAACGCCGTGAACTCCTGGGCGACCTCGAGCGCGTAGACCGCGATCCGGTGCGGCGCGCGGCGCTCGGCCGCCTCGCGGACCTCGTCGGGAAACTCCGCCAGCTTCTTGATCAGCCCCCGTTCGGAGGGGTGAAGCTCGCCGGATCCCCAGTCGGCCCCGTCGGCGAGCGCGCCGGCCAGACGTTCGGCGTCGAACCGGCCCAGCATCGAGACGATCCGGGCGTGGGCGTACTGCACGTAGTAGACCGGGTTCTCGCTCGATTGCGACCGCGCGAGCTCGACGTCGAGCTCGACGGTCCGGTCGTTCGAGCGCTGGAGCATGAAGAACCGAGTCGCGTCGACGCCGATCTCATCGAGGAGGTCGTCGAGCGTGACGAAGTCGCCGCGGCGCTTGGACATCGCGAACGTCTCGCCCCCCGCCACCAGGTGCACGAACTGGATGATCGGCACCTCGATCGCGTCCGGATCGCCGCCCACGGCCGCCATCGACGCCTTCAGCTCCCGTGCGTAGGCGTGGTGGTCGGCACCGACCGGGATCAGCTGCCGCTCGATGCCCCGGTCGAGCTTGTTCTGGATGTAGGCGATGTCGGCGGCCAGGTACGTGGGCTCGCCGTTGGAACGAACCACGACGCGATCCTTGTCGTCGCCGAAAGACGTTGTCCGCAGCCACACGGCGCCCTCGTGCCGGTAGGAGAGCCCGCCGCTGGCCAGCGCCGACAACGCCCGCTCGATCCCGCTCGGCGACCCCTCATGGAGGGTGCGCTCGCTGAAGAACGAGTCGTACACAACGCCGTAGCGGCCCAGCGTGGCCTTGATCTGCTGAAGCAGGATGTCGACGGCCCGGGCTGCGACCGTGCTCACGTCGAGGTCGCCGGCGCCCTCGATCCGGGCCGCCAGCTCGGCCACGTACTCGCCCTGGTAACCCCCCTCGGGCACGTCGCCGCCCCGGGCCCGGGCCTTGACCGACTCGCCCAGCAGCCGGATCTGATTGCCGGCGTCGTTGAAGTAGTACTCGCGCGAGACGCTGTGCCCGTGGTGCTCGAGGATCCGCGCCAGCGCGTCGCCGTACGCGGCGTGCCGGCCGCTGGCGGCGACGAGCGGGCCGGTAGGGTTGGCCGAGACGAACTCGATCAGCACCCGCTCGGGCTTCGCGGCGCCACCGGCGCCGAACCGCTCTCCGGCGTCGAACACCGTGCGCAGGGCGCCGCGGTGCCAGTCATCCGACAGCCACAGGTTGAGGAATCCGGGGCCGGCGACCTCGGAACGGTCGAGCGCCTCGCCCAGGATCCGCTCGAGCTCCTCGCCGATCCGCTCCGCGATCACCCGCGGCGGCGCGCCCAGCACCGGCGCCAGCAGCATCGCGGCGTTGGTCGAGTAGTCGCCCTGATCGTCGCGCTTGGGCCGCTCCACCCGAGGCGCGGCCGCCGTCTCGGTCGCACCACCGCGGACCGTGGCCGCCGCGGCGCGCACCAGCGCCGCGAGGTCCTCGACTGGCCCGGCGCTCGTTCCCACGGATTCGCCCATCGACCGAGCGTATCTCAGTAGTGATACGGCTCCCCGGCGAGGATCTTGTGCCCCCGGTAGAGCTGCTCGAGCAGCACTACCCGCGCCAGCTGATGCGGGAGGGTCAGCTCGCCGAACGAGAACCGGTGGTCGACCTGCTCGAACTCGAGGCCGTATGGGCCCCCGACGACGAAACACAGGTCACGGCCGCTCTGGCGCCGCTCCTCCAGAAACCGGCTGAACGCGACCGAGTCCATCCGCTCGCCCTCGCGGTGGAGCAGCGACACAAACGCCCGGTCGGGAATCCTCCGAGAGACCTGCTCGTCCTCGCGGACCTCGACCTGCTCGACCCGGGCGTGGCGGGCCAGCAGCTTGGAGTAGTGCTGCACGTCATCGGCGAACGGCGGGCGGAGCCTCCCCACGGCGACGACGACGATCCGCACGATGCTGAGATACTACGGCGGTATGGACGATCCCAACCCGCCCGAGCGCCACATCAACATCCACTTCTCGCCGGAGATCATGGCGGGCGTGTACGCGAACTTCGCGAACGTCAGCCACTCCGACTACGAGTTCACGGTCACGTTCGCGCGCGTCGACCACGAGGTCGAGGAGGAGGAGGTCCCGGGCGTGGTCGTCTCGCGGATCAACCTCTCGCCCAAGTTCATGCGCGAGCTGATCGACGCCATGCAGGACAACTTCTCCAAGTGGCAGACCCGCGAGGGCATCAAGAACCTGCCCGAGTTCGAAGACCCGAACGGCGACGAGGAATAGCTTTTAGGGGCGGGCTTCGCCCGCCTGCGGTTCCGCCTCCGCGGGGCCGCGGCCGTCGCGCGAACCCGCCTGCTTGAACCCCACCGCGAAGCCGATTCGCTCAGCGGTCGGCGGGTGCGTGGCCAGCAGGCGAGTGAGCCATCTGGGCGGGTCGAGGTCGGCCACGTTCTGCAGCGCGATCGCCCGCTCGAACGAGATGAACGCGTCTGGCGCCTGCGCGAGGGTCAGCGAGTAGGCGTCGGCGCGGCGCTCCATCGCGCGCGACAGGCCGTTGCCGATCAGCCCGAGCGGCGCCGCGACGAGCACCGCGGACAGCGCCAGCCCCGGTAGCGCGGTGGCGGTCCCGGGCTGTGCGGTGAGCAGCTCGGACAGCTCCTGCACCGCGCGCATGGTGGCGGGGGCGGTGATCGTGGCGTACAGGATCCCGCGCGGAACGTCGCGATGGCGCACGTGAGCGAGCTCGTGGGCAACCACGACCCGCACCTGGTCGCGGCTGTAGCGGTCGAGCAGGGTGTCGAACAGCACCACCCGCTTTGTCGGGCCGAGTCCTGAGACGTAGGCGTTGGCGGCGGTCGTCCGCCGGCTGGCGTCGACCGAGTACACCTCCCCCACCTTGACCCCAGCGGTGCGGGCGAGCTCGAGCACGTCGCTGCGGGTCTCGCCCTCGGGGAGCGGGGTGAAGTCGTTGAAGATCGGGTCGAGGATCACCGGGGCGAGCGCCGCCAGAAGAGACCCAAACAGCACCGAGCCGCCGGCCGCAGGCAGCCACCACTGGCGCTGGTAGCGCCGGCTCACCTCCAGCATCGCGCTGCCGACCACGCCGGCGAGCGCGGCCTGGATCGCGGCTCCCTTGACCAGATCGGCGCCCCAGCCCCGCCAGGACTGGGTGACGAGCCCGACGTCGATCGCCCGCTTGCGCGAGACCGCCGCCAGCGGCAGCGTCGGGAGTGACAGGGCCACCGCCAGCCCCGCCGCGCCCGCGAAATCCGCCGCCGCCCTCGGCTGCCCGGACGCTCGCAGGATCCTCGGCGGGCGCCTGACCAGCGCGGCCAGGACCGCGAGATCGACCGCCCCGCGGGCCATCGCGAGCGCGACCTGGGGCCGGGCGTAGCGGCGACCGCGCTCGATCTCCTCACGGCTGAAGTAGTCGGCGAGCTCGACCGGAGCTGCCTCGATCGTCCCCGTCCGCGGGGAGAGCAGCCGTTTCCCGCCCTCGGCCGCCACCACAGCCAGCGCGGCTGATCCGATCACGCCGAACGCACGACGCCGTCTCACCGGCGAGACTGTAGCCGTGCGCGTCGCGATCGTCTCGGACATTCACGGCAACCGGCACGCCTTCGAGGCCGTGCTCGACGACATCGACGCGTCCGACTGCCGGGAGGTGTGGTGTCTGGGCGATCTCGTCGGCTATGGCGCCGATCCCGACGCCTGCGTCGACTTGGCCCGGGAGGCCGCATCGCTGTGCCTGGCCGGCAACCACGACCTGGGCGTGATTGGGGTCCTGCCCCTCGAGCAGTTCTCTCGCGGGGCGGCGCTGGCCGCCGAATGGACGAGGGACACGATCTCCGACTCGACGCGGCGGTTTCTGGAGCAACTCGAGCCGCAGATCACCGACCGCGAGGTGGGGCTGTTCCACGCGAGCCCCCGCGATCCGGTCTGGGAATACGTCCTCTCCCCCCTCCAGGCCGATCTGTGTCTCGATGTCCAGGAGCGGCGGGTCTGCCTGATCGGCCACTCGCACGTGGCCCTGTCCTTCTCCCGCCAGGAGGGGGCCACCGCCACCGGCGAGACCCGCGACGAGGGCGACGAGGTCGGCATCGACGCCGGCGAGTGGCTGATCAACCCCGGGAGCGTCGGGCAGCCGCGCGACGGCGACCCGCGCGCGGCCTGGCTCGAGCTCGACACCGGTGGCTGGACGGCCCTCTACCACCGAGTCGAATACGACATCCAGGGAGCCGCCGCGGCGATCCGTGCCGCCCATCTCCCGGATTCGCTGGCAGATCGCCTGTCCTACGGCCAATAGGCGCGCAGACAGCCCTCTAACGCGACCGCAACCGGATAACGCGACCGCAACCGGAGCAGCCTCTAAAGTCAGGTCGCGCATGCGCTACGCGCCACGCGTCCTGTTGGCCGCCGGACTTGGGTTCGCGGTCTCATTCCTCGTCGCCTGCGGCGGCGGCTCGAACCTGCTCTCAGGCGCGAACTCCTCGACCCTGAACGATCAGCTCGACAAGCTCTCGGCCGCCGTCAGCGGCGGCAGCTGCGGCAGCGCCAGTCAGGCTGCGGTCTCATTCAGCGATTACGTCTCGAATCTACCCGCCAAGGTGAGCCCCACCCTGCGCGCCAATCTGCTCCAGGGCGTCAGGACGGTCAACAACCTGGCCCAGCACGATTGCCAGACGATCTCGACCGCACCCGCGAAGAGCACGACGACCACGACATCGACGACACCGAGCTCGACCACGACGACGCCTTCGTCGACGGCCAGCACCACCACGGTGAGCACCACGACGCCGTCGACCACGTCGACCACGCCTGCAACCTCGAGCACGACTCCGAGTACTACTTCTACGACGCCGACCACGGGGGGAGCAGGGATCGGCGGGACCACCACCACTGGTGGCGGTGGCGGTGGCAATGGCACCGGCGGCGGAGCTCCAGGACAGTAATGAACGCAACCACGATCGCAGGGCGATATCGGATGGAGGGACGCCTCGGCGTCGGTGGCATGGCCACCGTCCATCTCGCGTTCGATGAGCGCCTGGAGCGCTACGTGGCGCTGAAGCTGCTCGCCGAGCACCTCGCCAGCGACTCGGCGTTCGTCTCACGCTTCCGGCGCGAGGCGCTGGCCGCGGCCCGGCTGGTCCACCCCAACATCGTCCAGGTGTTCGACTTCGGCTTCGACGAGAGCCACCACCAGCACTTCATCGTGATGGAGCACATCTCCGGCCACTCGTGCGCCGAGCTGCTGCGCGACCGCGGCCACCTCGACGTCGAGCAGACCGTCGACATCGTCGGCCAGGCCTGCCGCGGGCTCGACTACGCCCACCGCAACGGGGTTGTGCACCGTGACGTCAAGCCCGGCAACCTGCTCGTCTCGGACTCGGGCGTCGTCAAGCTCGCCGACTTCGGGATTGCCCGGGCAACCGACCAGTCGAGCATCACGCAGGTCGGGTCGGTGCTCGGCACCGCGGCCTACCTGGCCCCCGAGCAGGCGCGCGGTGAGGAGGCGGGACCAAGCGCCGACCTGTACTCGCTGGGCGTCGTCACCTATCAGCTGCTCTCGGGCCGCCTCCCCTACGAGGCCACCTCGCTCTCCGAACTGGCGCTCAAGCAGCAACGCGAGTCGCCGGTGCCGGTCGACGACGTCAACCCGGCGGTCACGCCCGAGCTCGCCCGGGCGGTGGCGATGATGATCGCGGTCGATCCCGAGTCGCGCCCGCGCGATGCGGCCGGGCTGGCTGAATCGCTGCGCAACGGCGTGCAGGGTCTCTCCCCGCTGAGCGCGACCGCCCCCACCGCGCACCTCGGCACGAGCGCCGCGACGCGCGTGCTCTCCTCGCAGGGAGCGCCCACCGAGGCCACCCGCGTGGCGCCGCGCCGCCCCCCGGCCCGCCGCCAGCTCGAGCCGATCCCGGCGCCCGTGCCGACCCCCGCCCCGCGGCCCGAGCAGCCGGCAACGTCCAACTACGCCCGTCCTCCGCGCTCGCAGCGGGCCCGCGCGCAACCACAGCGCCGGCGAGGTACCGGCGCCCGTCGCCTGATCACGTTCCTCGCGCTGGCGATCCTGTTCACGGGGGCGGTGGCGATCGCGGTCGTGCTGGCCACGAGCGCCACGAACACCGTGGTCCACTACCAGAGGGTCGTCGGCCACGACGCGAACCACGCGATCAACAACCTGCGCGACCTGATCCAGAAGTACACGAAGTAGCGTCGCCGGCCAAGTACGCGAAGCAGCGTCGCCGGGCGGCTGGCGTCCGCGAGATGGGGGATCTCCCCCATGTCGGCGCGTCCTGGCATGGGCCATCTTGGCTTGAGAACTCTTGGTCAGGAGGCCAACGATGCCCGCCATTCGTGATCGTCCCAATCCAGTCGTGCCGAGCGTGCCCGTGCCGCTGCGGGTCCTGATCGTGGACGACCATCCGGCGGTGCGCCGCGGGCTGCGAGAGCTGCTCGAGGACCAGCCCGACTTCCGCGTGCTCGACGCGGTCGCCACCGCCGAGGACGCGATGGCGCTGGCCGAGCAGACGGCGTTCGATGTCGCCGTCGTCGACTACCAGCTCGGCGGGCGCAGCGGGCTGTGGCTGAGCCGCAAGCTCAAGCGGCAGCCGGCGCCGCCAAAGGTCATCGTCTACTCCGCCTACTGCGACGGCCCCCTCGCGGCCGCCTGCGTCGTCGCCGAGGCCGACGGCCTGGTCAGCAAGGGCGGCGTTGGCTCGGAGCTGTGTGCGGCGATCCGCGCCGTGGCCCGGGGCGAGCTGCGCCTGCCGCTCGTGCCGCTGGCGCTGGCGGCGGCGATGCGCCGCCGGCTCGACGCCGAGGAGCAGGCGATCTTCGGCATGCTGCTGGCCGGGATCCCGCCGGCCGAGATCGCCCAGACGCTCGGGATCTCCGCGGGATGGCTCGAGTCGCGCCTGTGGTCGATGCTGAAGCGACTCGAGGGTCTCCAGGCCGAGCCGGACCTCGCCGGCAGCCGCGGGCTGAAGCGGCGGCTCAGCGATGGCTGAGTGGGTGCTTCACTCCGGTGGTGCGATGAGCACAGAGGCCCCAGAGCGCACGGCGGGCCGGCGGTACGTGCCGCTGCTGCACCGCGTGGCCGGGGTCAACGCGCTGCTGGTGGTGGTCGCGGTGGCGGTCACGATCCTGGTGCTCGCGCCGAGGCGGATCTCCTCGTTCCACTGGGACGTGGAGGGAATCGTGCTGATCGTCGCGCTCGTGCTGGTGGTGTTCGTCAACGTGTACCTGGTGCGGCGCCTGGTCGGTCCCGTCCAGGCGGTGACCAGACTGGCCCGGCGCGTCGACCCGGCGCACCCGGGCCAGCGCCTCCCCGACGCCGCCCCGACCTCCGAGGCGGGAGAGCTGGCACTCACCTTCAATGAGATGCTGGCGCGGCTCGAGACCGAACGCCGCGAGGCCACGGGCCGCGTGCTCGCCGGTCAGGAGTCGGAGCGGCTGCGGATCGCGCAGGAGCTCCACGATCAGGTCGGCCAGGAGCTGACCGCAGTGCTGCTCGGACTGGCCCGCGCCGAGCGCCGCGCCCCGGAGGATCTTCAGCCGGTGCTGGTCGAGGTCCAGGACGCGGTCCGCGGCAGCCTCGAGGAGGTACGGCGGATCGCGATCGAGCTCCGGCCCGAGGCGCTCGACGACCTCGGGCTGGAGAGCGCACTCGCGGTCCTGTGCGAGCGGTTCGGCGATCACGCCGGTGTTCACGTGTCCCAGACGATCGGCCCCGCGCTGCCCGAGCTCCCGCCCGAGGTCGAGCTCGTCGTGTACCGCGTGGCCCAGGAGGCGCTGACGAACGTGGCCCGCCATTCGGGCACGGGAACGGCACAGCTGGCGCTGACCAGCACCAACGGCACGCTCTCGCTCGAGGTGGCCGATCACGGCCGGGGACTTCCGATCGGCGCCGAGCCGGGCACCGGCATTCGCGGCATGCGCGAGCGGGCCGCGCTGGTCGGCGCCACCCTGACGATCGGCTCTGGCGCCGACGCCGGCTGCCGGGTGCGCCTCGACGTGCCCCTTTGGGACCACGTATGACCCCGCTCAAGACACGCATCCTGATCGCCGACGACCATGCCCTGGTCCGGCGCGGGTTGCGGCTCGTCCTCGACGCCGAGCCCGATCTCGAGGTCGTGGGCGAGACCGGCGACGGCTCGGAGGCGGTGACCCGCGCCCTGGCCCCCGAGGTCGACCTGGCGATCATCGACATCTCGATGCCGCGGATGAC
>DASXOS010000102.1:0-11778 GCA_036494115.1 Solirubrobacteraceae bacterium
CGTGACGCGAGCGGAAACGCGACGACGACAGCGAGCTGGTACACGCCGTCGCCCGGCAACAACCTGCGGCCGTGCCACGACGCCGTGGGCCAAGCGTCGATCGCGAAGGCACACGGGATCGAGGTCTACACGATCGGCTACGACATCAACGCGAGCAATGCCAACACCTGCTACGCCAACAACCAGCCGCTGAACAACAACGACATCGAGAAGAACATCGACGGCCTCGACGCCAACACCACGCTCCTGGACATGGCGACCGACGCGAGCCACTTCTACCAGAAGCAGACACCCGGCGAGGTGTACTCGATCTTCAACGCCATCGGGCACCAGATCACGAGCAGCGGGACGAGGCTCACCTCATGAAGGGACGGCTGCGGGACGACCGCGGGATCGCCACGATCGAGTTCGCGATCCTGGCCCCGGTCCTCATGCTCATCCTCCTCGGAATCATCCAGATCGGGATCTACATCTACACGACCGTCGACGTGCGCCAGGCAACGCGCGAGGGCGGGCGCCAGCTCACCCTCCTGCGCAACGACTCGAGCGCCGCGGCGGAGGTCAAGACCAAGGTCGCGGCCGCGCTCGGCGGGGAGGTCAAGCAGAGCAACGTGGCCGTGACGTTCAGCACACCGCCGCCCTGGAGCCCCGGCGCGACGGTGACGATGACGGTCACCTACCCGGACGCGCTCAGCGTGATGGGCATCAAGATCACGAGCGGCCCGATCAAGGACACAGCTCAGGTCACCGTCGAGTAGTTGCAGGCAGGTGTACTCTTCCCGCGCGGAGTCTCGAACAGCGAGTGGGAGGCGGGATGAGCGTTCGCTCTTTGAGGGTGCTGGTGCTGCTGGGTGCGGTGTTCATCTTCGTGTGCGCGGCGAGCGTCGCCGGCGCGCAGGCGCAGGGCGTCTTTAACCCCGCCGCCGGCTCGCCGGTCGCGACCGGCGCCAACCCGCTGTCGACGGCGTTCAGCCCTGACGGGACGCTGCTGGCGGTCGCGAACGCCAACGACGGCACGCTGTCGGTCTACTCGGTCGCTCCGGGCGGCGCGCTGACCGAGGTGTCGGGCTCGCCGTTCACCACCGGCGCGGGCGCGCAAGCCGTCGCGTTCGACCCGGCAGGTCCGATCGTCGCGGTGGCGAATCCGGGCGCCAAGACGGTGAGCACGTTCGTGGTGAACGCCGGATCGCTGATCGCGACGGGGAACTTCAGCACCGGGACCTCGCCCCCTGAATCGCTGTCCTTCAACAGCGCCGGGAACCTACTCGCCGCGGGCGACAGCGATGGACACGTGTCGATGTTCAACGTGGGGATCGACGGCGCGCTCAGTCAGGTTTTGGGCTCGCCGTTCCCGATCTCGATCGCGCTTCCCTACTCGGTCGCACTGAGCCCGGGCGGGAACCTGCTGGCGTCGACGAACGGCACGAGCAACCAGATCTCCGTGTACTCCATCAACCAGGCCGGCGTCGTCGGAAGCCAGATCGCCGGAAGCCCGCTCAGCACAGGTGCATCGACGTACCCGAACTCGGTCGCGTTCTCCCCGGACGGCAGCCTGCTCGCCTCGGCCGATCGCGACGGCAACGAGATCTCGGTGTTCAAGACCAGCACATTCACGCAGGTCCAGGGATCACCGTTTCCGACGAAGGACGGGGCAACCAACCTGTCGCCGGTCAAGCTCGCGTTCAGCCCCGACCACCTGCTCGCGACCGGCAACTCGAACGGCAGCGCATCGGTGTTCTCCGTCGGCTCCGTCGGAACGCTCACGGAGATCCCCGGGTCGCCGATCACGGTCGAGACGGGCTCTCCCGCCGCCGGCGTCGCGTTCGGGCGCGACGGCGGGCTGCTCGCCGCGCTCAGCGAGTTCGGCGACACCGTCTCGGTCTTCTCGGTCGGGCGGCCGGCGGCGCAGATCACCTCGCCGGCGCACAGCGGCCTGTACGCCCTCGGCGCGAAGGTCCCGACCAGCTTCACCTGCTCAGACGCGCTGGATGCCCCCGGGGTCGCCAGCTGCGCCGACAGCAACGGCGCCGCCTCCCCGTCGGGGACGCTCAACACGGCCGCCCCGGGCAACTACACGTACACAGTCACCGCGACGAGCCGCGACGGGCAGACCACGTCCGCGTCGCTCCCGTACTCGGTCGCCGCGCCACCCAAGGTGACGATCTCGAGCCCGACCCAGGGCGCGACGTACACGCTCGGCCAGCCGGTCACCGCCGGCTACTCGTGCGCCGAGGGCATCGGCGGGCCCGGGCTGCAGTCGTGCGCCGGCCCGGTGGCCAGCGGCGCCGGGCTCGACACGAGCGGCGCCGGCCAGCACAGCTTCACCGTGACCGCAACGAGCGCCGACGGGCAGCAGACGGCGAAGACCGTCAGCTACACGGTCAATCCCCAGACGGTTGCGGGCGGCGTGTCCGCGAACCTCACGCTCGGGTACGCAAAGAACGCGCTCGGCGCTGTGGTCGCCCCAGGCAGCATCAAGTGGGGAACGTCGAACACGGTGAGCATCGGCACCGGAGGAGGAGGAGGAGGAGGAGGATCGACGGCCGGGAAGGCAAGTGTCTCAGACGTCACAATGCAACTCCCGCTGTCGGCCAACGATAAGACTGCGCTCAAGGCGATCTCGACCAGCGCGGGGCCCGTGCTTTCGGCGACGCTCGTACTCACCGCCAAGACGCAGGTCACGACCTACACCTTCACCGGCGTGATCGTGTCGTCGGTCTCTTACGCCGGCAGCGGCGACTCGGCCGTCGAGACGCTCACCTTGAACTTCGCCGGCATCAAGGTCACGACGAGCACGCCGCCGGCGAAGCCCAAGGTGAAGCGCTTCACCGGCAGGGCGGGCAAGAAGCTCATACCAATCTCGCTCAGCGGCACGATCGTGCATCTCGTCCCGACGGCGGGGAGCTTCGTGCTCGCGACCTCGACAGGGCAGCTGTACGCGATCCACTCGACGGACTCGAAGCTCGCCGCCGGGCGCCAAGCGACCGTCTCGGCCACGCCGCTGCTCGACGGCACCTACAAGGCGAAGAAGGTCACATTCGGGCATCGGGTGAAGCTCGCCGTGCTCAAAGGCACGGTCACGTCGGTTTCGACGGCCACACACTCGTTCGTGATCTCGGCGCCCGGGACATCGGTGGCCATCACGCGGATCGGCAGCACGTTCCCGGCCCTGCAGCAGACGGTCAGCGCGGTGGTGCAGATCGCCAAGAGCGGGACGTTGGTGCAGCGCTCGGTCAAGCGGCTCGCGAAGCAGAGAGGCCCGGCCTGCGTCGAGGGGCTCTACATCGGGCTCACCGTGACCCAGGTCAACGGACAGCCTCAGCTCGAGCTCGTGGTCGGCTCCACCGACAGCTCGCCCAAGGCCCCGGACAAGAACAAGAACGCGTTCCCGATCAGCCAGAAGCAGTGGGACGCCATGAGCCCGACGCTGAAACCGACGAGCACGCACCCGAAGATGCTGACCCTGTGCGGGACGGGCGAGAAGTCGAAGAAGGACAAGAGCACCGGCGGTCTCATCGACACGTGGAGCAACACGAAGAGCGGCTGGCTCGACACCAAGAACCCCACCACGATCATCTGAGCTGAGCGCCGTTCAGCGTTGACGCTCAGGGGGCTACCGTGGAGGGCATGGACGTCACCCACCGCGACCGGGTCGAGCTGCTGCTCCGCGAGGCGGCCGCCGAGCATGCCGCGCTGCTCACCCGGCTCCCCGACGAGCTCGCTTCCTCGCTCCCGGTCGATGCCCAGGGCCTGACCCAGGCGATCGACCACCTCGCCGATGCCGCGGGCCTGTCCTACACCGAGCGGCGCGAGCTGATCCGGCCCCACGCCGTCAACCCTGCGGTCCTCCATGCCCGGGTCTTCGGGCGGGCGCCGCTCGAGCGGTCAACCGTGATCGGCTCGTTCGTGGAGGGAGCGCGCGTGCGCGCCGACGCTCTCGCTGCGCTGGCTGACCTCGTCGGAGGTGAGACGCTCGGCCAGGAGGTCCGGGGGCTGCTGATCGACAGCCCTCCGCCCGCTGACGGCGACGCTCCCGACGTGATCGCTGCCCTGCGCGCCACGTACGCCGCGCACGAACGCGCTGCGCTGCTGATCGCGGCCAGTCTCGACAGCGACAGCTGAGGTCTGGTGGACCCAGAGCTCAATCCCGCGTTGGCCGAGGCGCGCTTCTGCCCGCGGTGCGGCCAGGAGGCGCAGATCGACTACCCGCGACGGATGGTGTGCCCGCACTGTGGCTACGCCGCCTACTTCAACCCGAAGCCCGTCGCCGCCGCGATCCCGATCGACGACTCCGGCCGCGCGATCCTGCTGCGCCGCGGGTTCGATCCCGGCCAGGGCCTGTGGACGTTCCCGGGCGGCTTCGTGGACCTCGGGGAATCGGTGGAGGACGCGGCCCGGCGCGAGACCGAGGAGGAACTGCGGCTGCGGATCGAGCTCGGGCCGCTCGTCGGCGTCTACTCGCGCCCGGAGGACCGGGTCATGCTGGTCGTGTTCCGCGCCACCGCGCTCGGCGCCCCCCGGACCACCGAGGAGGCGCCCGAGGTTCAGGCGTTCGGCCCGGACGAGATCCCGTGGGACGAGCTGGCCTTCTGGTCGACCGAGCGCGCGCTGCGCGACGTGCTCGCCGACGGGAAGCCTCAGGCGTTCTGAATCGCGAACTCGCGGGCGCGGGTGGCGCTCGCGAGCAACAGCCCCAGGAACCGGTCGAGCGTCTCGGTGTCGAGCGACTCGAGCGGCAGCTCCCCGCAGATGAACACCTCGCCGGCCTGGTTCTCCGCGAAGCACACCAGCGGCGCCTGACGGTTCCAGTAGAGCAGCTGGTGGGGGTCGATCACCCCGGCCGGCAGCACCGCAGCCTGGACGCGCAGCAGCACGCCCCGGATCGCCACCCCGACATCCAGCCGATATCCGGCGGCGTCCAGGACCAGGCCCCATTCACCGGGGGCAACTTCGCGCACGTCGGCGTCAAGCGACGTCAGGAACCGGGCGACACGTTCGGGGGCTGAGTCCACGGGCCGCCTGAGCATAGGAGGCTCCCCGCCGCCCGGGCGCCCGGGCAAGGCCCGCCCCGGGGTCGCGGCGCCCCGGCGCCCACGTTGAGGAGCTGACAATGTCGGCCCGTCGCCAAACCTTCTGAGGAGTTGACGTGTTCGCCTCAATGATGACTCGCCGACTCACGCTCACCCCCGCACTGACGCTGCTGGCCGCCCTCGTGACCTGCGCCGCGCTGCTCGCCCTGCCCGCCCGCGCCGCCGCCTCCGGCAGCCAGGAGACGATCCTCCAGGACGACGACCAGCTGATTTACGCCAGCCCCGAGCACATGGCCCACACGCTCGAGCAGCTCTCGGCGCTCGGCGTCGACCGGGTCAAGGTCTCGATGGTGTGGTGGCTGGTGGCGTCCCACCCGAACTCCTACCGCCGCCCGCGATTCGACGCGACCAACCCCGCCAAGTACCCGCCGGGCGCCTGGGACCGCTACGACATGCTGGTCCGGATGGCGCACGAGCTCGGTCTGAAGGTGTACTTCGAACTCTCACCGCCCGACCCGCACTGGGCCATCCCCAAGGGCGAGGCGACCCACCAGGCGCCGCCCCTGGGGCACGCGCCGGATCCGAAACTGTTCGCGCAGTTCGTCAAGGCCGTGGGCCGACGCTACAGCGGCAGCTTCGACGCGCCCGTCCCCGCGCAGCAGCCGTCGCCGGCGGCGCTCGGCCTCAGCGACAGCTACACCGACGGGCTGTCGCCGGCAATTCCCCGGGTCGACTACTGGGGGATCTGGAACGAGCCCAACGAGCGCTCGTGGCTGAATCCCTATTACAAGATCCTCTCCAACCACAAGCGGGCGATCATCCAGGCCGCCGTGTACCGCGGCCTGGCCAATGCCGCCTGGGGCGCGTTGGCCGCGACCGGCCACACCGCGGGTCGGGACACGATCCTGATCGGAGAGACCGCCAACGCCGGCGTCCTCGCCCCCACCGCGTTCGTCCGGGCGCTGTACTGCGTCTCCTCAGGCTCGCGGCCCCTGACAGGGTCGGCGGCGAGCCTGCTCGGCTGCCCGACCGCAGGTAATCGTCGCCAGTTCGCGGCCCGCAACCCTGGCCTGTTCAAGATCTCGGGGTTCGCGCATCATCCCTACGGCTTCAACGTGGCGCCGAACCGGCCGTACCGGAACCCTCCGACGTTCGTCACGCTCCACAACCTCGGCGGCTTCAAGCACGCGCTCGACGGCGCGTTCGCGGCCTACGGCCAGCACCGGCACGGCGGTGTCCAGCTGTATCTGACCGAGTGGGGGTACAAGACGAAGCCGCCGAACCCCTACCAGCACACCAGCCTCACCCAGCAGCAGGTGTGGCTCGATCAGGGCGCCTACATGGCGTGGCGGCTGTCCTGGGTGCAGGCCCTGGCGCAGTTCCTGCTCGTCGACGACAAACCGAAGGCGGGCGAGAAGAAGGGCAGCCTCGCCTACTGGAGCACGTTCCAGACCGGCCTCAAGTTCCTGAACGGCACCCCCAAGCCGGCGTACTACTCGTTCTCGATCCCGATCTGGCTCCCGTCGGCCAACCACCGCCACGCGACGGTGTGGGGGGATGTGCGGCCAGCGCACGAGTTCGGCGGCGTGACTGCGCAGCTGCAGTTCGAGGCGAACGGCAGCTCGGACTGGAGCACCGTGGAGCAGATCCAGACGCGCGGATTCGTGCTCACGCATGTGTCGCTGCCCGCGGCCGGCCACGTCCGGCTGGCGTGGCTCGACAAGGCGACCGGCACGACTCACTACAGCCGCACGGCCGCCGTGTCCTGAGGGATAGCCTTCGCGGATCCTGTTCGAGGGCTTCCACGTGAGCGACATCGCCACGCCCCGGGGTCCGATCCGGGTGCGGATCGGCGGATCCGGACCACCGCTGCTGCTCCTGCACGGCTTCCCACAGACACACCTCATGTGGCACTCGACGGCGCCGGCACTGGCCGAGTCGTTCACGGTGATCGCCGCCGACCTGCCGGGCTACGGAGATTCGTTGCGCCCGGCGGTCGAGGCGGACCACACGCCGCACAGCAAGCGAGCGATGGCCGGTGACCTGGCGGCGGCGATGGGGGAGCTCGGGCACGCCCGGTTCGCCGTCGCCGGGCACGACCGGGGTGGCCGCGTCGGCTATCGCATGGCGCTCGATCATCCGGACGCGGTCACCCGGCTGGCGGTTCTCGACATCGTGCCCACGGGGGAGATCTGGGCCCGGGCGGACGCCAGGTTCGCGCTCGGCTACTGGCACTGGGGATTCCTGGCCCAGCCCGCACCGCTCCCCGAGCGGTTCCTGCTCGGCGACCCGGAGACGTTCTGGATGGTGGCTGAGCGGATGGGGATCACGTCCGATTCGCGCTACCCCGAGGAGGTCGTGTCCGCGTATCGCGCGCAGTGCCGGGACCCCGCCACCGTCCAGGCCATGTGCGAGGACTACCGGGCGGGCGCCACGATCGACCGCGGACTCGACGATGCCGACAGCGGCACCCGCACGATCGATTGCCCGGTGCTCGTGCTGTGGGGCGCGGGCGGCGCCCTCCCCCACTTCTACGCCGATCCGCTCGAGCCATGGCGGACGCTCGCGCCCGGCGCCACCGGCCACGCCGTTCCCGACGCCTCCCACTTCCTCGTCGAGGATCAGCCCGAGCAGGTCGCTTCCGAGCTCGCCGGCTTCTTCTGAGCCGCGAGCCTCAGCCGGCCACGACGTCGAGGACCCGGTCGACGTCGCGCTCGTCGTTGTAGACGTGCCACGAGGTCCGGAGCCGACCGCCGCGGACGGCGGCGATGATGCCGGCGGCCTCGAGGCGCTCGGCGGCTCCCGGCAGCTCGGCGCAGACGATCGCGCTGTTCCCCGGTTCGAGCCCGACGCCGGCGCGGAACCGGTTGGCCAGGGCCACGTCGTGCGCGTGGACCGCCTGAACCCCGATCTGCTCGACCAGCTCGAGTGCCGGCTGCGTCCCCACCCACGAGAACCAGGCCGGAGAGATGTCGAGTCTCCGGGCTGTGGTCGCGAGCCGCAGCGGTGGGCCGAAATAGCTGTCGTGGACGTCTTCGCCGGCGAACCAGCCGGCGCTGTGGGGCACGGCCCGCTCGAGCAGTCGCTCGGAGAGCGCCATGAAGGCGCTGCCCCGGGGCGACATCAGCCACTTGTACGCGCCGCACACGACCGCGTCGAACCGGCCCGCGTCGATCGGGAGCCACCCGGCCGCCTGGGTCGCGTCGCACACCGTGATCGCGCCGGCATCGGCCGCTGCAGCGACGATCCCGTCGAGGTCGGCGACCTCCCCGGTGCTCATCTGCACAGCGCTGAACGCGGCCGCGTCGGCGCCATCGCCGATCGCGTCCACGAAGCCGTCGACGGGAACCGTCCGCACCTCGAATCGCTCCTGCACGAGCAGGGGGAACAGCGTCGAGGTGAACTCGATCTCGGGAACGACGACCTTCGCGCCCGCCGGCAGCGCCGTCAACACCGAGCCGACGAGCTCGGACACCGCGGAGGCGACGGCCACCCGTTCCTCCTGGACGCCCACCAGCCGCGCGAACGCTGCGCGGGCGCGCTCGGTCGCCTCGCCCCAGTGCTCCCAGCTGGTGCAGCCGCCGTGCCACTCGGCCAGCGCGGCCTGCAGCTTGTCCCAGGCCGGCCGGGGCGGCAGCCCATAGCTGGCGGTGTTGCAGTACACGCCCGCGGGTTCCCATAGGGCTCTTGCCTTCGCGATCTCCATCGCGCCATTGCACCACAGCGAGGTTGCCGTGACCGGTCAGGCGCGCACGGGTGACGGCGTCACCTACGGGTAGCGGTTTTCGGGCCGGGCTTCTAGCAGCCGTCGACGCCGCACGACTCGCCGTCGGCGACGACGGTGACCGGCGAGCGGTTCGCCCATCCCTGCTCGAGCAGCTGGAGCAGCGCCTCGGGCGGATGCGCGCCGGACGCGCCGAGCGCGCGGTCGACGACGAAGGTCGGCACCGCGGAGATGCCGAAGGACGCGGCGGTGCGCTCGTCCTCGCGGACCTCGGCTGCGAACCGATCGCCGGCCAGCATCTCGCGGACCTCGGTCTCCTCGAGTCCCGTCTCGACCGCCAGCCGGACCAGGGTCTCGTGGTCGCCGATCAACTCGCCCTCGGTGAAGTACGCGGCGAGCAGGCGCTCCTTCATCGCGTCCTGCAGGTCGTGCGCGACGGCGAGGTGGATCAGCCGGTGGCCGTCGAACGTGGCGCCGCTGCGTGCGATGTCGAAGCGGAACGCGAGCCCCTCGCCGGCGGCCGTCTCGGTCATCTGGCGCTCCATCTCGTGGGCCTGCTCGACCGTCATCCCGTACTTGGCCGCCAGCCGCGTGGCCCGGTCGCCTGGTCGCTCAGCCGGCCCGTCGGGATCGAGCTCGAAGCTCCGCCAGGTGACGTTGACCGCGTCCCGGTGCTCGAAGCGGGCCAGCGCCGCCTCGAACCGGCGCTTGCCGATGTAGCACCAGGGACACGCAATGTCGGACCAGATTTCGATTTCCACAACGAGCTCCTTGGTTGAGCTAGCAACTACACCTCAGTGTAGCCCTGCTCCGGCTCGGCTTCCGGGGACCCAGGACCTTCCGGGGCCCAGGCCGATGTTGTCAACCAACTACCGCCACCTGTACATCCGGCGAGCGACTACCATCAGGCGCGCAGGCGCGGCGCACCCTACTGGGGGCCCCGGCAGGCGAGAAACAAGAGTGACCCGCTAGAGCTCCGCGAGGGGCCCCGGGCGGGTTTCTCGCCCGCCCCCGACGAAGGACGTCGATGCTGCTCCCGCCTGCAGGTCCGGCTGGCATGCCGGACCCCCTCGCCTTACCATTCGCGTACAGCCGGCTTCCCGGTTCCCGCTTCAACGATGACCGCTCCCGATCCGCAGCACGCGACCGAACCCCAGCATGGGACCGCCCGCGAGCTGGTGGAGGCCGCCGGCGGGACGATGCCATCGCAGGGCGGCTCGTTGCGGACCGCGCTGGCCAACGCGATGGTCGGCATGAAGAAGCAGTACTACGGGCGCGGTCCGACGGCGGCCAAGGCCTGGCTGCTCGACGACTACGCGTTCGTGGCGATGGAAGGTGGCCTGACCCGCAACGAGGAGACCCTCTTGGCCGACGGCAAGGAGGACCTCGTGCGCACGTATCGCCTCGCCTTCCAGGAAACGGTTGGACCATCGGTCACGACGGCGGTCGAGGAGATTCTCGGCCGCAAGGTGCTGACCTACCACAGCCAGATCGTGTTCGACCCGCCCCGCATCTTCGAGATCTTCGTGCTGGCGCCCGACGTGGCCTGACCTCGTCACAGACGCCGGCAACCGGAGCGCCGCGGTGACCGCGGCCACACATTCGGCCGGCGACAAGACCGAGCTCGCCGAGCTGTTCCGGCGCTGGCACGAGGACGGCGACCGCTTCGCGCGCGACGAGCTGATCAACCGGCACCTGCCACTGGCCCGCGGGCTGGCCCGGCGCTACGCGCGCACCCCGGAGCCCTTCGAGGACCTCGTGCAGGTGGCAAGCCTCGGCCTCGTCAAGGCGGTGGACCGCTTCGACCCCTCGCGGGGCGCCGCGTTCACGTCGTTCGCGGTCCCCACGATCCTGGGCGAGCTCAAGCGCCATTTCCGCGACAAGGGGCGCTCCGTCCACCTGCCGCGCGGCCTGCAGGAGCTGGTGCTGAAGGTCCAGGAGGCCGACGAGAAGCTCGCCCGCCGGACCGGCCGCTCGCCCACCGTCGTGGAGATCGCCGAGCACCTGAGGCTCGACACCGAAGCCGTGCTCGAGGCGCTCGAGGCAATCGCGGCCAACCAGTCCATTTCGCTCGACGCGCCGGTCGACGTCGGCATCGAGGAGGGGGCCAGCACCCGCCACGAGCTGCTCGGCGCCGACGATCAGGGTTACGCCGCCGTCGACGTCTACGTGAGCCTCGCCTCCGCGTTCGAGAAGCTCGGCGAGCGCGAGCGGCAGCTGCTCGACCTCCGCTTCGGCCAGCAGCTCACCCAGCGTGAGATCGCCTCGCGGATCGGGGTCTCCCAGATGCAGGTGTCACGCATGCTGCGGCGGATCACCGAACAGCTGCGCGAGCCGATGGGCATAGGCCCGTCGGAAAAGGCAACGCGACCACCGAGCTGACGTCCGGACTGACGTGCGCTGGCGTGCGCCGGCGGCGGATTACGCGAGAGTGACCCGCCACCGGCACCACCCGGTGGATACTGAGGGTCATGACCACGCACGACTCCCTAACCATGCTCGCCGAGACCCGCGCCTTCGTGGCCGAGCTCGAGCGGCTTCTGGCCACGCTACCGCCGATGAACTCGCGCCCGCCAGAGGAGGCGAGGCGCGATCGCCGCGAGGGCCGCGGGATCTTCCCGAAGCCGGTGTTCCTGCCCGAAGCGCAAGTCCGCCAGATCGATGGCCCGGCCGGCCCGCTGACGCTGCGCACGATCCCGCCCGACGGCGAGTCCGGCGGGGTTTTCCTGCACTTTCACGGCGGCGGCTGGGCCCTCGGGAACTGCGACGAGCAGGATCTCCGCCTTCAGCGTGTGGCGCGCAACACCGGGCTCACGGTGGTCAGTGTCGGCTACCGGCTCGCCCCTGAGAATCCGTATCCGGCGGGGGCCGACGACTGCGAGGCGGCGGCCCTGTGGCTGCTCGAGCACAGCGCCGAGCTGGTCCCGGACGGCGGTCCGCTCGTCGTCGGCGGCGACTCCGCCGGCGGCAACCTGACAGCGGTGACGCTGCTCCGGCTGCGGGACCGCCACGGGATCACCGGTG
>DASXOS010000103.1:0-4789 GCA_036494115.1 Solirubrobacteraceae bacterium
TTCTTACAAAATTCTCACAAAGTCCGCCTGCTTGTCCTGATTTGACCGGTGCAGCAGGCCGTGCATTTGAACGTGCATTCGCACCGAGCGCGGCCGCTGCCCGCGAGGCCGCGGCCGCGTCCGGTACTACTACAGGTATCTATCTAACCAGCGCCCGGCTCAAACGAGTTCGGGGAAGAAGATCTTGATCTCTCGCTCGGCCGACTCCGGCGAGTCGCTGCCGTGCACGATGTTCTGCGAGACCTGCAGGGCGTAGTCGCCGCGGATGGTGCCCGGCGTGGCCTTGACCGGGTCGGTGGCGCCGGCCAGTGCGCGGAACGCCTCGATGGCCCGGTCGCCCTCGGCGACGATCGCGACCAGCGGGCCGGAAGTAATGAATTCGACAAGTTCCCCGAAGAAGGGCTTTTCCGCGTGCTCCGCGTAGTGCGCGTGCGCGGTGTCGGTTTCGATTGTGCGCAGTTCCAACGCGACCACTTTCAGGCCCTTGCGCTCAATTCGGGAAATGACGTCCCCGATGATGGCGCGCTGGACACCGTCCGGCTTTACGAGGATAAGGGTGCGCTGTGACACTACTGCTCCTTGCGTTTGCTTTTACATGCCTTTGATTTACTGGATCACGCCTGAGCTTACCGGGGCCCGGGCAGGCACCGGGTGCGGAGCTGAGCGCTCAGGCCGGTCTGACCTCGTCGCGTTCCCACTTGCGGCCAAGCCAGATGCCAGTGAACCAGAGCGCCGCGAAGATCGCGCCGAGGATGTACATCGCCGGCAGCAGCACCCCGGAGGCGATGACCAGGGCCTGAAACACCGAGCCCGCCCACAGCCCGCCGCGGCCACGGCCAACATAGCCGCAAAGCGCGAACGCGACGACCGCGATGGCGCCGCACACCGCGGCCGCCGTCCCGCCGCTCACGTGTTCAAGCTGCTTGGCGGGGACGATCGCGAGCAGGACGACGACGGCCTCCATGGAAAGGACGGTCACAAGCAGCCGCTTCACTAGAAGTCTCCTTGCTTCGATGACGCCGACCGCGCGGGCCGCTTCGCCGCGTAGCCCGCGTTGGAGCTCGTGCCGATCGCGCTCGCGGGCGCGAGCAGCAGCTGGGCGTCCCCCGCCGTCACCACGGAGCCCGTCACCAGGACAGCGGCAGCGCCAAGGCCGCCACCGCCACCCGCCTCGCCTGCCAGCTCCGCGTCCGCCTCGTCGGCGAGGGCCACCGCCGCCTCGATCGCATCGTCGAGGCGCTCCTCGACGTGCACGCGGTCCTCGCCGAAGATGTCACGGGCCAGCTCCGCCAGCTCGTCGGCGGGCATCGCGCGGGGCGAGGAGTTCGTGGTCACCACGATCTCGGACAGGACGGGCTCAAGCTCGTCGAGCACGCCCGCCACGTCCTTGTCCTCCATGACCGCGACGACGCCGATGATCCGCTCGAAGCTGAAGCTCTCGGTCAGCGCCTGCATGGTGGCGGACACCCCCGCCGGGTTGTGGCCCGCGTCCGCGATGACTGTCGGCGAGCGCCGCAGGATGTCGAGCCGTCCCGGGGAGCTCGCCCGGGCGAGCCCGGCGCGGACCAGGTCGGGGTCGAGGCCCTCGGTCGACAGGCCGGGGCCGAGGGTCACGGTCGAGCCGTCCTCGTTTACCGTCGTCGCGGAAACGCCGGCGAACGCCTCGACGGCCGCGAGCGCGCACGCGGCGTTGGACGCCTGGTACGCGCCGAACAGCGGCAGGTACACGTCACCGTAGATACCCCGCAACCCCTGCAGCACGAGCTGCTGCCCGCCCACAGCGACCTCGCGGGAGATCACGCCGAACTCGAACCCCTCGCGGGCCACGGTCGCGCCGACGAGGGCGGCGCGCTCCAGCAGGATCTCGGCTGCCGCGACCTGCTGCTGCGCGATCACCGCGGTGGCGCCCGGCTTGATGATGCCAGCCTTCTCCGTGGCGATCTCCTCGATCGTGTCGCCAAGCCACTGCATGTGGTCCAGGGCAACCGGCATGATCACGGCCACCTGCCCGTCGCCCACGTTGGTCGCGTCCCACCGGCCGCCCAGGCCGACCTCGATCACGGCGACGTCCACCGGCGCGTCGGCGAACGCGGCGAACATCATGCCGGTGAGGACCTCGAAGAAGGACATCCTGGCGGGCTGCTGGTCATCGACCAGCTGGACGTAGGGCGAGATCTCCTCGTAGAGCTCGATGAAGCGCTCGGCGGACAGCGGCTCGCCGTCCACGCAGATCCGCTCCCGCATCGACACCAGGTGCGGCGAGGTGAACCGCCCGGTCCGCAGCCCGCGCTCGCGCAGCAGCGACTCGATCATCCGCGTGGTCGATGTCTTGCCGTTGGTCCCGGTGACGTGCACGATCGGGAACGCGCGGTGCGGGTCGCCGAGCAGGCTGACAAGTGCGGCGACCCGGTCGAGCGTCGGGTCGATCTGGTGCTCCGCCCGCCGCGACCCGATCTCAAGCTCTACCTCGCGCAGCCGCTGAGCGATATCGTCCACGGGCATCAGCCTACTGCTGCCGCCCACGTGGCTGTTCCGGTGGCTGCGCGCGAGCGTCCCTCGGTTCTTTCGTTCGTGCTGGAGGGCCTGATACGATCGCGGTTTTTGCGATCAGGACTGCCAGCACGAACATCGGGGGGTACGGGGGGTCACCCCCCCGGGAGATAACAGGGCGGCCAGCCGGGACTCCAGCCGGGTGATGTCCGCCTCGGCCACCGCGAGGCGGGCGCGTGACTTCTCGATGACCTCGGCCGGCGCCTTGGCGGTGAACGCCTCGTTGCCGAGCTTGGCGGTCATCGACTGCGCCTCCTTCTGTGCCGCCGCCAGGTCCCGCTCCAGGCGCTTGCGCTCGGCCGCCACGTCGACGGTCCCCGCCAGGTCAAGCTCGACGGTCACGCCCTCGGCGAGCAGGGACGCGCTCGGCGCGAACCCGTCCTCCGGTGCGGTGAGCCGCAGCAGCGCGCGGATCGACTCCTCGTGCGCGCCAAGCGGCGTCGCCGCGAGGCCGGCCAGCCGCGCGGGCACCCGCTGGCCGGGCCTGAGCCCCTGGCCGGACCGGAACTGGCGGATCTCGGTCACCAGCCGCATCAGCGAGCCGATCTCGGACTCGGCCGCCGCGTCGGTGAACCCGAAGTCCGGCCAGGCCGCCACCATCACGGAGTCCTCGCCGGTCAGCGCGCACCACAGCTCGTCGGTGACGAACGGCATCACCGGGTGCAGCAGCCGCAGCATCTGGTCGAGCACGAAGCCGAACACCTTGCGGGTGCGGTCGGCCGTGGCCTCGTCACCGGACGCCAGTGGCACCTTGGCTAGCTCGAGGTACCAGTCGCAGAACTCGTCCCACGCGAAGTGGTAGAGCGCCTCGCAGGCCTTGCCGAACTCGAACTGCTCAAGCAGCCCGTCCACCTCAGCGATCACGCCGGAAAGGCGGGAGAGAATCCAGCGGTCGACGGTGCTCAGGTCGCCGTCAGGCCGCGGTTCACCGACGGTGCCGCTTTGGGTTATCCCGAACGGGGGCGTGGCCTCCGCGCCATTCATCAACGCGAACCTGGTGGCGTTCCATAGCTTGTTGCAGAAGTTCCGCGAGCCCGCCGCCCAGTCCTCGCTGATCGCCTCGTCGCTGCCGGGGGTGGCGCCCCTGGCGAGGGTGAAGCGCGTCGCGTCGGTACCGAAGCGCTCCATCCAGTCGATCGGGTCGACCACGTTGCCCTTGGACTTGGACATCTTCTTGCCGAACTGGTCGCGGACCAGGCCGTGCAGCGCGATGGTCTTGAACGGCACCGCTTCCGCGGGGCTCTTGCCGCGGTTCGCGTACAGGCCGAACATCATCATCCGAGCGACCCAGAAGAACAGGATGTCGTACGCCGTGATGAGCACGCTCGTCGGGTAGAAGTCGCGCAGGTCCGCGGTGTCGTCCGGCCAGCCGAGCGTGGAGAACGGCCACAGCGCGGAGGAGAACCAGGTGTCGAGGACGTCGGGGTCCTGCGTCCAGCCCTCGGGCGCGGTCTCGTCGGGGCCGACGCAGCGCGCCTCCCCGTCCGGCCCGTACCAGACGGGGATCCGGTGCCCCCACCAGAGCTGGCGGGAGATGCACCAGTCGTGCATGTCATCCACCCAGCCGAAGTACCTGGCGTTCATCTCCGGCGGCGAGATCCTCACCCGGCCGTCGCGAACGGCATCGCCCGCGGCCTTCGCGAGCGGCGCCACGTTCACGAACCACTGCAGGGACAACCGCGGCTCGACCGTGGTGGAGCAGCGGGAGCAGTGGCCGACCGCGTGCACGTAGGGGCGGACCTCCTTGACGATCCTGCCGTCCTCGCGCAGCGCGGCGATGACCGCCGGGCGGGCCTCGAACCGGTCAAGTCCCTCGAACGGCCCGTGCGCGGTGATCACGCCGTGCTCGTCCATGACGGAGAGCACGGGCAGGTCGTGGCGGCGGCCGATCTCGAAGTCGTTGGGGTCGTGGGCCGGGGTGACCTTGACCGCGCCGGTGCCGAAGGACGGGTCGACGTGCGCGTCGGCCACGATCGGGATCCGCCGGCCGGTGAGCGGCAGCTCGACCTCCGTGCCGACGAGGTGGGTATACCGCTCGTCGTCCGGGTGGACGGCGACGGCGGTGTCGCCGAGCATCGTCTCGGCGCGCGTGGTGGCGACGATGATCGACTCGTCGCCGTCGCCGTAACGGATCGAGATGAGCTCGCCGAGATCGTCGCTGTGGTCGACCTCGATGTCGCTGATCGCGGTCATGTCCCGCGGGCACCAGTTGATGATCCGCTCGGCGCGGTAGATCAGC
>DASXOS010000104.1:0-15883 GCA_036494115.1 Solirubrobacteraceae bacterium
ACTACATCTACCTCGAGAACCAGTTCCTGTGGGCCCCGGAGATCGTCACCCTGCTCGCCGACAAGCTTCGCAACCCGCCCTCCGACGAATTCCGGCTCGTCGTCGTGCTCCCCGCCAAGGCCAACAACGGCCAGGACGACACCCAGGGGCAGCTCGCGGTGCTCGTCTCCGCCGATGACGGGCGCGACCGGCTGCTGGCGGCGACGCTGCGCTCGCGTACGGGGCCTCACGCAGATCCCCTCTACGTGCACGCGAAGGTCGGGATCATCGACGACCGCTGGCTGACCGTCGGCTCGGCCAACCTCAACGCGCACTCGCTGCTCAACGACACCGAGATGAACGTCGTCACCGACGACGCCGACCTGGCCCGCGCCACCCGAATCAGGTTGTGGGCCGAGCACCTGGAAACGGAGCCGGAGGCGATCGCCTCCCGAACCGCGCCGGAGATCGTCGATGAGCTGTGGAATCCGGTCGCGATGGAGCAGCTGAAGCGCCAGCGCGCCGGCGCGGAGCCCACGCACCGGCTACTGGCACTCCCAGGTGTCTCGCGCCGCTCGCGTCGCCTGCTCGGACCGGTGCAGGGCCTGATCGACGACGGCTGAGCCGCTCACGCGTCGACCCGGGCCGTCCGCCAGGCGCCGAGCCCGAGGGACACCGCCGCCCACAAGGCCATCACCACCAGCGCCACCCCCAACGACTCGGAAACGAACATTCCCCGGTTGATGGTCACGGGCGCCAGGTGCAGCACGGTGCTCTCCAGCAGCCCCGCGCGGATGGAGCCGAGCGAGGTCGTCTGCAGCAGGAGCGGGCTGGCGACGAGCTGGAAGCCGATCAGCGCGGTGATCGTCGCCGGACGCGAGCCGGTCAGCGATGCCAGGCCGACCGCGACCACGCACACCACCGCGTTGGTCAACAGCACCCAGCCGAGCCCTTCGAGCACGGTTCCGGCACCGGGCGTCGGCGTGCCGCCGGCGAGCGCGAACGTGCCCAGCACCGCGATGCCGTAGGCGACAGCCACGAGCGGCAGGCACAGCATCAACGCGCCGGGAGCCCGCACCGCGAACAGGGCTCGCCGCGAACGTCCGGTGACGACCAGATCCCGGAACACGCCGCTCGCGAGGTCACCGGCACCGGCCTCGGCACCGATCAGGACCGCGGCCAGCGGCGCCATGAACACGCCCACCGTGTCGAGCGCGTGGCGGAATCCCTCGAGTCCGCCGGCAGGCGCATGAGAGGAATCGGAGGCGTGCTGGATCGCGGGCCACGCGAACACCACCACGGTCGTGCCGGCGGTCAGCAGCAGCGACCATGCGAGCAGCGAGCGCTTTTTGCGGAGCTTGAGGAATTCGGCGCCGATCATCTGCGTCAGCGTGGTGGTCATGCCGCAACCTCCTGGGGGGTCGAATCGAGTCGGGATGTGACCTGGAGGAACCGCTGCTCCAGGGTCTGGCGGACGGGTTCGAGCGCCAGCACGCCCACGCCGGCCTCGACCAGGCGAGCATTGACGGCGCCCGCGGTCTCGGGTCCGCCGGCGAGTACGACACTCAGCCCGTCACCTCGAGACTGAACGTCGCGGACGAGATCGGTCTCGTCGAGGGTGAGGAACGCCAGCGCGGGATCGTCGACGGTGATGCGCAGCTCATGCCGCGCCTCGCCGCCGGCGAGCTCCGCCAGGGTGCCCTGGACGACAACGCGCCCGGCATCGACGATCGCCGCCAGATCACACACCTTTTCGACCTCGTCGAGCAGGTGCGATGACAGGAACACCGTGCGGCCCTCCTGCTCGACCATCTCGCGGATCATCTGGCGGAACTCCTGGATGCCGGCCGGGTCGAGCCCGTTGGTGGGCTCATCGAGGATCAGGACCAGCGGATCGGCGAGCAGGCACCGGGCAACGCCCAGGCGCTGGCGCATTCCGAGCGAGTAACCCCGGACCCGCTCATCGGCACGGTCGCGCAGGCCGACGCGCCCGAGCGCGGGCGCGATCCGCTTGGCCACCTCCGGGCCGCGAGCGGCGGCCACGATCCGCAGGTTCTCCCGCCCGGTCAGGTGGGGGTGAAAGCGCGGCTCTTCGACGATCGCGCCGACGCGCGCGAGCGCTTGGCGGCGGGCCGCCGGGACGCGGTAGCCGAGGATCGTCATCGTGCCGGCGGTCGCCTCGGTCAGGCCGAGCAGCATCCGGATCAGCGTCGTCTTGCCGGCGCCGTTGGGGCCGAGGAAGCCGAACGCGCACCCACGGGGCACGAACAGCTCGACGGCATCGACCGCGGTGCGTTCGCCGAACCGCTTGGTGAGGCCGGTGGTGGCGATCGCCGCCGAGGCCTCGGAGGGGAGGTCTGAGGAGAGTGTGAGCATGCCGGCAACGGTGACCGTCTCGGCGCTCTTGCACCAGTGGGAATCACCCCTAGGGAGGGGTCAGGGTCAGTCCTCGCCGAAGTCGACGAGGCGCCGCTGCGCCGCCCACCGGCTCAGCTGGTGGCGGTTCGACAACTGCAACTTGCGGAGCACGGTCGACACGTGTGACTCGACGGTCTTGACCGAGATCCCCAGCCGCAGCGCGATCTCCTTGTACATGTAGCCGCGCGCGATGTGGCGGAGCACCTCCTGCTCGCGGCTGGTCAGCTGATCGAGATCCGAGTCGGAGGCCGCCACCGGGTCACCGCGGAATGCGTCGAGCACGAAGCCGGCGAGGCGCGGCGAGAACACCGCGTCGCCCTCGGCCACGCGGACGATCGCGTCGGTCAGCTCGCTCGCGGTGATCGTCTTGGTCACGTAGCCGCGGGCCCCGGCCCGGATCACCGCGATCACGTCCTCGGCTGCGTCGGACACCGACAGAGCCAGAAAGCGCGTGTCCGGCTGGGCGATCGCCGCCGCGCGGATCACCGCGACGCCGCCGCCGTCGGGCATGTGGACGTCGAGCAAAACGACGTCGGGGGCGAGCTCGGAAATCGCCGCCACCGCATCCTCGACGGTCCCCGCCTCGCCGGCGATCTCGATCTCAGGGCCGAGGTCGCTGCGCACACCCGAGCGAAACAGGCTGTGGTCATCGACCAGCACGACGCGGATCGGTTGCGTCATCGCGCCGCGCGGTCGACGGTCAGCTCGACCTCGGTGCCGACGCCGAGCTCGGAGCGGATCTCCGCCCGACCGTGGTGCTGGCGCATCCGCTCGAGGATCGAGTGGCGCACCCCGTGGCGGTCGTCGGGAATCGCGGCCGGATCGAAGCCGACGCCACGATCGCGGACGAACACCTCGATCCGCTCCGCCGAGACCTCGGCGTACAGGTCGATCTCCTCGCCGCCGGCGAACTTGGCGGCGTTGGTCATGGCCTCGCGCGCCGCCGCCACGAGCGCCTGGAGCTGCTCGTCGAGGGCGCTGTCGCCGACGGTCACGAGCTCGACCCGGACCTTGTAGAGCGCCTCGATCTCCGCGGCCGCACGCTGCAGCGCGGAGCGCAGGGTGGCCGCGCCGCTCTCGGCGCCGCGCTCGAACAGCCAGCGCCGGAGCTCGCGCTCCTGGCTGCGGGCGAGACCAGCCACCTCGCGCGGGTCGTCGGCGCGGCGCTGGATCAGCGCCAGCGTCTGCAGCACGGAGTCGTGGAGGTGCGCGGCGACGTCGGCGCGCTCCTGCGAGCGGATCCGGGCCGAGCGCTCGCTGGCGAGCGAGCGGCCGAGCCTGACCAGCCACGGGCCGAACACGAGCCCGACCACGATGACCAACACCGCGAACTCGCCCTCGGCGTGGTGGGTACGGGCGAACATCCCGGTCCGGTGCAGGTAGACGACCGCGGCCCCTAGCACCAAGATCACGCCGAGCACCCCGCCCGGCCACCGCTGCCAGACCGAGCCCGCCGGCCGGGGCTCGGCGGCGCTGCCGGCCTCACGCAGGATCAGGGCCACCCCGCATGAGGCCAGCACCAGCGGAAGCACGATCGTGTCGCCAAGCCACAGGCCGGAGTGGCGCAAGGTCAGTACCACGACGGCGGCGGCCACGACGAACGCGAACGCGGCCACCCAACCGGACACGCGTGAGCGCCAGGTGGGCCGGAAGTCCGGATCCTCTGCCGGGGCCGCGGGGATCAGCGCCCAGCCGAGCGGATAGAGACCGAAGCCGATCCCGGTGGCGAGCGCGAAGGCCAGGAACGCAACGCGCACGAGCACGGGGCTGACCTCGAAGTAGTCAGCGATCCCGGCACACACGCCGCCGACCATCCCGTGCTCCGGAAGGCGGCGCAGGTGGCGGCGCGGGGCGGGGGCAACGGTCACCTCAATATCTTGACGGGCGCGCGTGCGGGCGCCTATCAGGGATCTCCCGGACGGGGTCGCGCCGAGGCGAGCATCCTGCCCACGTCGTCGAGGAGCTCGTCAAGCTCGTATTCGATGCGGCGATCGGTCGGGCGCATCACCCGGTAGCCGGCGAGCTGGAGCTTTGTGTCGCGTCGGCGGTTTTTCTCGAAGTCCTGGCGGGTCTTGTGCCAGAGGTAGCTGTCGACCTCGATGATCAGGCGTTGCTTGACCCAGACGAAGTCGACGAGCTCGTCTTCGATGAGCACGTCGGCCTGCGGCTCGGGATACCCGCGCGCTCTGAGTCCGGCCAGGAACCGGTTCTCGAGCTCTGAGCGGGTCATCGGGGTTGCCTGGCCGCGCATCTCCCGCAGGATCGCCTTGAGCGGCTTGATGCCCTTGCGTCCCGGACTGCGGGCGAGCAGGTCGTCCATCGCGAGGCCGTTGTAGAGCTCTTTGCGGTCGGCCATCTCCATCGCCAGGCGGAGCTGCTGGGCCGGCGCGGTCTCGGCGAAGTCGAGGATCGTGCGGTGGAGGGAGGTCACCGGGATGCCTTTTCTGAAGGTCCTGTCGCTTTCGGGCAAGCTTCTCGTGGTGTGAATCCGGATGCCGCGGTGGCCGGTTCGGCTACGAGTGGGGTCGGTGACGTCGATCGGGCCGTTATTTGGCGGCCGCAGGCCCCACAGCGCGATCGCCGAGCGGTGGCTCAGTATCGCGTCCTCCCCGCAGGCGAGCACGGCTGCCATCCAGCGGCCTTCGCGGGTGAGCTGTGGCGAACCAACCGTAAAGACGCCACGAAAGAGGGGGTGAAGGGCACCTGTTCGGACAAGGTGCTCGATCTCGTGCCGCGAGAAGCCGAGAAGCGTGAGCTGCCATCGCGACACCACCTCGTGCTGCCGCGCCGCCAGGCGAGCGAGCTTCGGCCGACGTGGTCCGTCCAATGCCGCTATAGAGAGCACTAAACGGACCAGGTCGCTCACACGGGCGATGGTCCCGCGAAAAACGTCACACGTGGGTCACGGCGTGCAACAAATCAGCGGAAGACGCCGGTGTGTCCGAGCGAGTAGCGGCCCGGCTGCGGATACACGCAGAGCCCGTGCGGCGCGGCACCGACCGGGATCCGATGCAGGAGCTTCCCCGTAGACGTGTCGATCGCGTAGACGGCGCCGTCGTAGCGGCCGGACAGCCAGAGCACGTGACCGGATGTCGACACGCCGCCCATGTCGGGGCTGCCGCCCGGGATCGTCCACGTCTTGACCACCTTGCGGGTGGCGAAGCTGAGGACCGAGATCGTGCCCGCGGAGCGGTTGGAGATGTACAACCAGCGGGCGTCGCGGCTGGGGTAGAGGCCATGGGCACCCGCGCCGGTGGGCACCAGGCCGAGCACCTTGAAGGTCTGGGCGTCGATCTTCCACACGCCGTCGTGGTAGAGGTCGGCGACGTAGAAGACGCGTCCGTCGGGCGAGAGCTTGACGTCCTGTGGCGAGGCCCCGGACGCCAACGGGATCGTGCGAACGACCTGCTCGCGGGCCACATTGACCACGATCATCGAGGAGCCGAACTCGCAGGTGATGAGCATGAAACGACCGTCGGCGGTGTAGTCGGCGTGGTTGACGCCGGCGCATTGCGGGACGCTCAGCGAATGATGCAAGCGCATCGTGTGGGCGTCGCGGAAGTCGATCCGCCGCAGCCGCTCGGCCATCACCACGGCGTAGCGCCCATCCGGCGTGAAGTACATGTTGTACGGGTCCTCGACCGGCACCGGCCGGCCCGGAACACCGTTCGCGGGGTTGATCGGGGTGAGGCTGTTGCCCTCGTCGTTGGTGACCCACAGGGTGCGCAGGTCGTAGGACGGGACCACATGCTGCGGGAGCGCCCCGACCGCGAAGTGGCGAACGATCCGGTAGGTGTGCGGGTCGATCTCGTCGACCGTGTTGCTGCCGCTGTTGGGCACGTAGATGAGCGGGCGGAACCGGCGCACCACCGGCGAGAGGGCGTTGGGGCCGTCGGCGGCGTACACGTTGTGCGGGTCAACCAGCGCAGGTGGCCGCGCGGACAGTGCCGGCCGCGCCGACAATGCCCCTGTCGTGCTCTGGGCGGTCGCGGCCCCCGCCGGGGAGACCGCGGCCGATGTCCGCGTCCGGTGGTTGTCCGTCCCGCAGCCCGCCACCGCGAATCCGGCGGCGGCGAGCACGCCCGCGACGAGCACGCTGGTGGCGAGCGCGCGGGCCGCGCGCGTCCATGCCCGGCGCTCGGTCACCGGCCCACTCCGGTTCGTGGCCGCAGCACGTACACCCGGTCGCTGACGACGCCGCCCGCGGTCCGGCCGCCGGCCACGATCACCGAGTGCCCGACGGTCGCCGCTCCGGTGTCGGACAGTCCCACCGGCAGACGCCCCGCCCGCAGAACGCGGCCGCTCGAAGGATCAATCGCCAGGATCGTGTTCGTCTGTGTGTCGAGATTGGACCCCCGGCCGCCGATCACGTACACGTGGCCGCCGAGCGTTGCCGCCGAGGCGTGGGTCAGCGGCCGGCTGAGCACCGCGATCCGGCGCACGTGACCCCGAACCGGGTCGTACGAGAACACATCGGTGGTGGCATCGATGCCGCTCGTGCCGCCGGTGATGATGAGCTTGCCCCCGGCCGCGGCCACTGCCGCGTAGCGGAGTGGGTGCGGGAGGTGGCCGACCACGCGCGGACTGCCCGAGCCGGGCCAGGCGACGATCGTGTTCAGCGGCGCGGTGCCCGTGAAGCCGCCCACCACGTACACGGTGCCACCGATCGCCGCCGCCGCGACGTCCGAGGCGGCCGCCGGGAGGTAGGCCGCGACCGAGGAGTGGGAGTGCGCGTCGACGGAGACGATCTGGGCAAACGAGGGTTCTCCGCCCCCGATCAGGTATGCAGTGCCGCCGAGCGTCGCCGCCGCGGCGTCGTGGACGCCGTACGGCAGCGAGCCCAGCCGGCGGCTGCTCGCGCCGTTCGTCACGAACACCTCGTTCGTCGAGGTGTCGGCCTGGTCGAGACCGCCCATCAGCACGGCATGTCCGCCGACGGCGGTGGTGGCCGGGTCCTGGACGGGCGCGGGAAGGCGACCGGCGGCGCTCACGCTCACGCGAACGTCTACGGATGGATCGCGGTGAGCGGTCCGGCGTGCGGCGGCGGAGCGGGTGGCGGTCGATGTCGGCTGGGCACCCGAGCCGCAGCCGGCGACGGCAGCGGCCATGACGAGGCCGCCCAGGAGGAAGCGGGAGTGACTGAGCATCCGCCCGCATGGTGCAGACGGGACCTGAATTGATTCTGAAGACTCCGCGGCAAAACGCTTACAGTCGGCGTCGAAGCGACGCCGACAGCAGCGCGACAACGGCGAGCGGGATCAGCCACCAGGCGTTCACGTGTGCCGCTACGAGGATTGCGGTCAGGCCGATCGCCACGGCAACGCCGGCAGCGGTGACCCAGTCGTCGCCGACCACGAAATCCCACACGGCTTGGAGCGCCCGGCTCATCCCGTCGCCTCCAGCGATCGCGCGGCGACTGTCTCGCGCCGAAGCCACACGGCCAACCCGATCGCGACCAGCGCCACGGCGGGCACGATCACCAGCAGCGCGGCATCGCCACCCGGCCAGTGGGCCCCGGCGCCCTCCGCGCTCCAGAACGTGCCGAACGAGGTCAGCATCGTTCCCACCGCGAACTTGAGCTTGTTCTCGGGGACGCGGGCGAGCGGCGCGCGGACGGCCGCGCCGACCAGTACCACGACCAGGACGGCCACCGCCGCGGCAATCGCGGCCAGCCCCACGCGGTGCTGGTTTGCGCCAAACGTGAGCACGATGAACACGACCTCGAGACCTTCGAGCAGTACGCCCTTGAACGAGATCGTGAACGAGTAGCCGTCGATCCCTGAACCTTCGGCGCCACCGGCGGTCCGGGCACGCTCGCTCTCCGTCGCGAACGCGGCGGTCTCGTCGTGCAGGGCCTTCAGCCCCGCTGCCCGCAGCACGGCCTTGCGCAGCCATTGCAGGCCGAAGATCAAGAGCAGCCCGCCCACAACCACCCGGAGCACGCCGATCGGCAGCGCGGTCAGCGCCGGGCCGAGGGCCGCGGTCAGCACCGCGAGCACGAGCAGCGCCGCGCCCACTCCGTACAGCGCCGAGCGCCAGCTGCGCGAGACACCGACGGCGAGCACGATCGTCAGGGCCTCGACCGCCTCGACCGCGCAGGCGAGGAACACGGAGAGGGCCAGTCCGAGCTCGGTACCGCTCATCGTCTCAGTATGGCTGCGGTCACGTTGCGAGCGGCTCGAGCGGCGACGGTGACGGGGAGGGCGCGGCGACCGCCGGGAGGCGGAGCCACACGTCCGCGCCGCCGGTCGGCAGGTTGCGCGCTCCGACCTCGCCGCCGTGGGCCCGGGCGATCGTTCGCACGATCGCGAGCCCGAGGCCCACGCCGCCGCGGGGACGCGAGGCGTCGGCGCGGCTGAAGCGGTCGAAGGCATGGGGCAGGAACTCCTCGCTGAAGCCCGGCCCCTGATCGGAGACGTGGATCTCGATGGCATCCGCCACCGCCGTGAGTGACAGCGTGATCGCCCCCGATCCGTACCGCAGGGAGTTGTCGACGAGGTTCGTAATCGCCTGCTGGAGGCGGTCGGGATCCACGCGCACGGTGGCGTCGACAGCGCCGGGATCGAGCTCCAGCGTGCGGCCTGCCCTCATCACCGCCGGCTCGAGCTTCGCGCCCAGCTCGGCGACCAGCGCCTCGGCCGGGAGCGCCTCCGGCGCGATCGGAAGGGTGCCGTCCTCGGCCCGCGCCAGCAGCAGCAGATCCTCGGCGAGCCGGGTGATCCGGTCGGTTTCCTCGATCGCCGAGCCGATCGCGTCCCGCAGCGGTGCCGCGCCGCCCCGCTCGCGCAGCGCCACCTCGAGCTCGGCCTTCAGCACCGCCAGCGGCATCCGCAGCTCGTGGCTGGCGTTGGCGATGAACATGCGCTCGTGCGCCATCCCCGCTTCGAGCCGGTTGAGCATCCGGTTCAACGTGTGTCCGAGACGCGTGATCTCGTCGTCGCTCTCGCCCAGCGGCAGGCGGGTCTCGAGGTGCTCGGTCGAGATCGTCGACGCGCGCAGGCGCATCTGCTCGACCGGCCGCAACGCCGCGGCCGCAAGCCAGTATGCGGCGATCGTGGCGATCAGGAGCGCGGGCGGCACGCCGATCAGCAGCGCGGCGTCGAGCCTGTCGAGTGCCTCGTCACGCTCCGCCAGCGAGACGGCGGCGACGACGACCTTCCCATGGGTGGGCAGCGGCAGCGCGTAGAGCCGCAGCGAATCCCCGCGCTGGATCAATGCGGGCTGGCGCGCGGCGCTCGCCAGCTCGGAGGGGTGCAGCAGCGGCGCCTGGCTCGTGCTGCCGCTGGCGCCGAGCACCTGCCCGGAGCGGTCGAGCACCTGGACGGCGTTGCTCGGGCTAGTGGGGAGCTGGCGCAGGTTGCGCCCGCCCGCTTCGTCGTCCTGGCGGACGATCCCGGCAACGTCCTGGGCGCGGGCGCGGAGGCTCTGGTTGATGTTGTAGTCGAGGTCCGAGCGGAGGTGCTGGTGCAGGAACGCGATCAGTCCCGCGAGCAGCACGGTCATTACGCCGGCGAAGATGAGCGTCAGCCGCCAGCGGATCGGGAGCCGGCGCAGCCACCGCTGCGGCGGCCACAGAGCCCTCACTTGTCCGCGCACAACCGGTACCCCACGCCGCGGATCGTTTCCAGGCTGGCCCGCCCGAACGGCCGGTCGATCTTCTCCCGCAGGTAGCGGACGTAGACCTCGACGACGTTAGAGCGGTTCTCGTAGTCGTAGCCCCACACCTGCTCGAGCAGATCGAACCGGGACAGCACGTCGCCAGGATGGCGCATCAGCGCTTCGAGCACGGCGTATTCCTTGCGGGACAGGTCGATCGGCACGTCCCCCCGCCACGCCTGGTGCTTGACCGAGTCGAGCCGGAGATCGCCGACCTCGAGCATCACCGTCCGCTCGATCGGACCGCGCCGGCTCAGGGCGCGCACCCGGGCCAGCAGCTCGGCGAACGAAAACGGCTTGACCAGATAGTCGTCGGCGCCACTGTTGAGGCCGTGCACCCGGTCGCGGACCGCATCGCGGGCGGTCAGCATCAGGACGGGGGCGAACCGCCGGTCCGAGCGCAGTGCCCGGCACACCTCGAAGCCGTCGATGTCGGGGAGCATCACGTCGAGCACGATCACCGTGTACTCCGTGGCGCCGGCGCGGACGATCGCCTGGCCCCCTGTGGTGACGAGATCCGCCGCGATCGCGTCGGTGGCGAACCCGCGTACGAGCACCGGCCCCAGCTTGGGATCGTCCTCGACAACCAGTACTCGCATGTCTACAGGGTGTGATATCGAGATGAGCCGAACATGAGCGCGGGCACCGCGCTCCACCGCCGCGGCCGCGCGGGTTTCATCCGCCTCTCATCTCCCGGTCCTACAAAAGCGGGCCGATGCCCATCGTAGACGCCATCCATCCGATCCTGGCCTCGGCCCCGCTGACCTGGTTTCAGGCGGCGGTCCTTGGCGTACTCCAGGGCGTCACCGAGCTGTTCCCGATCTCGAGCCTCGGGCACACCGTCCTGTTCCCGACGCTGTTCGGGTGGCACAGCCTCGTCCGGGCACAGTCCGATCCCGAGTCGTTCTGGCTCGCGTTCGTGGTCATGCTCCACGTCGGCAGCGCCGTCGGGCTGCTCATCTACTTCTGGCGCGATTGGGTGGCGATCATCACCTCGTTCTTCCGCACGCTGCGCAAGCGCCGGATCGAGACGCCGACCGAGCACTTGGCCTGGCTGATCATCGCGTCCAGCATCCCCACCGGGATCCTCGGCCTGCTGCTCGAGCACCCGGTGCGCGTGGCGCTCGCGAAACCCACTGCCGCCGCGATCTTCCTCGTCGTCAACGGGGTGATCCTGATCGGGGCCGAGCGTCTGCGCCGGCGTGGCGCGCTGGCGGCGCAGGGGACGCAGGCGGGCCGAGCGCGTCCGCTTGACACGCTCACCTACAAGGAAGCGACCGGGATCGGGTTCGTCCAGTCGACCGCGCTGATCGCCGGCATCAGCCGCGACGGGGTGTGCATGACCGCGGGGCTGCTGCGGGGGCTGAGCAACGAGGACGCGGCGCGCTATGCGTTCCTGCTGGCCACGCCGATCATCCTCGCCGCCGGCCTGTTCAAGCTCTCCGACCTGACCGGGCCGCTCGGAGCGGGCATCCGCGGGCAGGCCGTGCTCGCCGCCGTGTGCGCGGCGATCGCCGCGATCTTCGCCGTCCACTACCTGATGCGCTACTTCCGGACCCGGAACCTGGTCCCGTTCGGGATCTACTGCATCGTGTTCGGCTTGGCGATGGTCATCTACACAACCGTCTGACCCCGCCCCGCCGTCGTCCTCTTGGTCGCCAGGCCGGCGCGGCGCGGCGTGTGCTGAACTGAACGACCGAATGGCAGAAACGGCCGAGCCATCCCGGGGCGAGGTCCAGCGACGCCGTGGGGCCCCCATGTCGCGGCGGTCGGCGGCGGCCGCGGGGATCGCCGCGCTCGCGTTCGTGCTGTGGGGCGGATACAGCCGCCACTGGCACTGGACCGGCATCAACGGTCACACGGCGACGCTGTGGGATTGGCTGCACCTGCTGCTGTTGCCGGTCGTGGTCAGCGTCCTGCCGTTCTGGCTCAGCCGCCGCACCCGGGTGCAGCGGCGCCACAAGCTGCTCGGCTACGGGCTCCTCGGCGCGTTCTCGGTGCTCGTGCTCGTCGGATACACGATTCCGTGGGGCTGGACCGGGTTCTCGGGCAACCGGCTCTGGGACTGGCTCGAGCTGCTCGTGCTGCCGCTCGCGGTGGCGCTCGCCCCGGTCATGTTCGAGCTCCGCGACAACTGGACGAGGCGGCACACGCTCGTAGCTCTGACCCTGGCGGCCACGTTCGCCGCGGTCGTGCTCGGTGGCTACCTCGGTGGCTGGCGGTGGACCGGCTTCCGCGGCAACACACTGTGGAATTGGCTCCAGCTGTGGCTGCTGCCGCTGCTGATCCCGATGATCGTGGTGCCGGCGCTCGACGCGCGGGCCATGTCGGGGGTGACCATGCTCGACGACCCCCACCGGCCACACCCCGACCGGCCAGACCGGCCTCACCCCGACCGGCCTCAGTCCCGCCCGAGCGGTCCCGCCAGCGCGGCCACGACCAGCGCCAGCCCCACCGAGATCACCAGGGACACATGAAGGCCAGCGACGATCCGGCCGCCCGCGATCAGCGACCCGTACAGGGCGACCCCGATCGCGCTGCCCGTCTGCCGCGCGGTGTTGAGCGTCCCGGCGGCGATGCCCGAGCGTGAGCGCTCGACGCTGCCGAGCACGGCGGAGGTGATCACGGGCACGATCAGCCCGATCCCGAACCCGATGCCCATGAGTTGCACCACGATCTCGCCGTACGGCGTCCCGGTGCCCGCGCCGAGCAGGGCCGCGAGGCACGCCGCCATCAGCACCGCGCCGGCGAGCACGACCGGGCGCGGCCCGATCCGGCCCGCGAGCCGCCCGGCGAGGATGTTCGAGCCCATCACCACGATCGTCATCGGGGCGAACGCCAGCCCGGCATGGAGCGCCGAGAACCCCTGCGCCCGCTGGAAGTACAGGCTGAGCACGAAGATCAGTCCGTAGAAGGCGATGTTGATGAGGAGCCCGATCGCGGTGGCGGCGGCGAACGGGCGCGAGCGAAACAGCGACAGCGGCAGCATCGGCTCGCGGGTCCGGGCCTCGATCACCAGGAACGCGACGAGCCCAACCGCCGCCACCACGTAGCCCGCGAGCACGAACGCCGAGGTGAACCCGTGATTGCCGCCCTCGATCGTCGCCGCGGCGAGCGAGCCGAGGCCGACGATCGCGGCCAGCTGCCCGGGGACGTCGATCCCGCGTTCGGTGGAGCGCGAGGTCTCGCTTGCCCATCGCAGCGTGAGCAGGATGCCGGCGATGCCGATCGGGGCGTTGATGAAGAAGATCGCGCGCCACCCGAATCCCGCGGTCAGCACGCCCCCGACGAGCGGCCCTGCCGACAGCGCGACGCTCGCGCCCGCCGCCCACAGACCGATCGCCCGGGCTCGCTCGGCCGGCTCCGGGAACTCGTGGCCGAGGAGGGTCAGCGAGCACGGCACGAGCACTGCGGCGCCGATGCCCTGGATCGCCCGGGCGCTGATCAGCACCGCCAGCGTCGGCGCCAGCCCGCACGCCGCGGAGGCGAGGGTGAACAGCCCGAATCCGGCCACGAACATCCGCTTGGCGCCGATCCGGTCACCCAGGGCACCGGCGCTGAGGATGAACGACGCGAACGCCACGGTGTAGGCGCTCACCACCCACTGCAGGTCGCTGACGCCGCCGCCGAGGGCGGCGCCGATCGGCTTGATCGCCACGTTGACGACGCTCACGTCGAGCTGCACGACGGAGAAGCCGAGGCTGGTTGCCACCAGCGTCCAGGTGCGCGCTCGCCGTTCCCGCGCCGGCGAAGTGATCGCGGTCATGACACCGAGCCTAGGCGCGGAATAGTTCGACCGTGATCGAATCGTTGAACTCCGCTCGCGCCATTCGCGATACTCACGTGCAGTGGCGACACGAGAGATCCACTCGTGGCTGATGGACATGGACGGCGTGCTCGTCCACGAGGAGCAGGCGATCCCCGGCGCCGATCAGTTCGTGGCCCGCCTGCGCGAGCTCGGCACCCGGTTCATGGTGCTCACCAACAACTCGATCTACACCCGCCGCGATCTGGCGGCGCGGCTGCGGATCAGCGGGATCGAGGTGCCCGAGGAGTCGATCTGGACCTCCGCCCTGGCCACCGCCAGGTTCCTCGAGGACCAGCGACCCGGGGGCTCGGCGTTCGTGATCGGCGAAGCGGGCCTGACCACTGCACTGCACGACGCGGGCTACACCCTGACCGAGCGCAACCCTGACTACGTGGTCCTGGGCGAGACCCGCACGTACAGCTTCGAGCGGATCACCCACGCGATCCGCCTGATCGAATCCGGTGCGCGATTCATCGCCACCAATCCCGACGCCACCGGTCCGTCACTCGACGGCCCACTCCCGGCGACGGGCTCGGTGGCCGCGCTGATCAGCCACGCCACCGGCCACGAGCCCTACTTCGTCGGCAAGCCGAACCCGCTGATGATGCGCTCGGCCCTGAACGCGATCGACGCCCACTCCGAGACCGCCGCCATGGTCGGCGACCGGATGGACACCGACGTCGTCTCTGGTCTCGAGGCGGGGATGGAGACGGTGCTCGTGCTCACCGGTGTGACCACGGTCGCGGACGCCGAGCGCTACCCGTACCGAGCCGCGCGCATCGTCGATTCCGTCGCGGACCTGATCCCCGAGCTCGGCTAATCGCCGGCGGCCAGCTCGTCGAGCGTCCGGCCCGAGACGACCGACTCCGGCCGCTCGGCGACGATGTCTCGGCCGCGCTGCGCAAACTCGTCGCGCGTCTTGACCAGCACCCAGCGCTCGTCGCTGCCCGTGGCCACCCGGGTCAGCGCCCACCGGCCGCGGAGCTTCTCGCCGTCGAGCTCGAGCACGGCGTGGCCCCGGTCGAGTGCCTCGGCAACCGAGGCGGCGCCGTCGCGCTCCGGCGGGCAGTGATAGGTCCCACGGTCCCAGATGATCACCGCGCCGGTGCCGCGGCGCGCGCCCTCGTGAACGCCCTCGAACTCGCCCGCCTGCATCGAGTGGTCCTCGACCGGCACCGCGAGCCGCTTGTCCGCGGGGTCGAGCGACGGCCCCTTGGGCACCGCCCAGGAGCGGAGCACGCCGTCGACCTCGATGCGGAAGTCGAAGTGGCGCGTGGTGGCGTCGTGTTGCTGCATCACGAAGCGGGTGTCGTGGGCCATCACGGAGATGATCGCGCCGCGTCTACGCGGGGCACAGGTCGCGCTCGTCGCGCACGGCGCCCGCGTCCGCGCCTGCCTCCGCATCCGGCGGGGGAAAATGCTCGCGGAACGTGAACGCGTCCGCAGACGGGCCGGCGACGCGGAGCAACTCCAGGCGCTGCTCCGCCTCCGCGACGCTCGGCAGGTGGCCGCTCGGCACCCACCACAGCACCACATAGAACGGCAGCCGCTCGAACCACTCCCGGCGTCGCCGCATCACATCCAGATGCGCCCGCTGTGAGTAGGCGAACCCACGCAGCGCCTCCAGCGACTCCCACACCGACATGTTGATGATCACCCGATCGTCGCCGAACCCGTGAACGCCGGTGGCGTCGCCCTCGGGGTCTGCAAGCGCCACACGAAGCCCGCGCTGGCGTCTGCGACCGCGTTGATCGGGTCGAGCTGGGCGACGAAGTCACGCAGCAGCTCCGAGTCGAGTGGTTCGCGGGGGAGTGCGATGTTGACCTGCGCGAGATGGAAGCCGGACACGCCGAGCGGAGCCTACTGAGCCCTGCATGTGGCGGGGCTAAACGAACGTCCACGTGCTTGACCGCCGGTCAGGTTGGCGGTGCCGTGGGCCGAATTCCAGTGCATGCTCGGAGAGCAACTCAGAGCCCCTCGGCGCAACGCCCTGGCGCTGGCTGTGGCGGGGAACGTCATCCC
>DASXOS010000105.1:0-23769 GCA_036494115.1 Solirubrobacteraceae bacterium
GTCTGGGGCCTGCTCGTCGACGGACACCTGCTGCCCGGGATGCCGCCCGCCGAGCCCCACCCGCTGTTCGTGCACTCGGGCGACCCTCGGGTCGACGTGCAATCCGCGCTGGCGATGCTCGCGCCCCAGTGGGGTTTCGGCGAGCTGATCGACATCTCCGACGAGGAAGCGCGTGACAACCTCGCCCGCGCCTCGGTGATGGCGCTCTCGTTCGTGGCTCAGTCGGCGCGTGGGATCGGGAAGGCGCCCGTCCCGCAGCGGGAGATCGACAAGGCCACGTCGATCCCCGAGCGTTTCCTGATCCGCTGGCGCGGCGAGGCCGATCCGCGCCACGTCAAGGCGATCGACGCCTACTGGATCTCCGCCGCCGAGCACGGGATGAACGCCTCCACGTTCACCGCGCGGGTCGTAGCCTCCACGGGCGCCGACGTCGCCGCCGCCTTGAGCGCGGCGGTGGGCGCGCTCTCCGGTCCGCTTCACGGTGGGGCCCCGAGCCGCGTGCTGAAGATGCTCGACGAGGTCGAGGCCGCGGGCGACGCCGAGCGCTACGTCAAGGACCTCCTCGACCGCGGCGAGCGCCTGATGGGCTTCGGCCACCGCGTGTATCGCGCCGAGGATCCGCGCGCCCGGGTGCTGCGCCGGACCTCGCACGAGATCGGCGCCCGCCGGGTCGAGGTGGCGGAGGCGCTCGAGCAGGCCGCCCTGGCTGAGCTCCAGGCGCGCCGGCCCGACCGGGTGCTCGCCACGAACGTCGAGTTCTGGTCGGCCGTTGTGCTCGATTTCGCCGAGGTCCCGCCGGAGCTGTTCACGCCGATGTTCACGTGCGCCCGGACCGCCGGCTGGTCGGCGCACATCATGGAGCAGAAGCGCGAAGGCCGGCTGATCCGCCCGACCGCGAAGTATGTGGGGCCGCCCGAGCGGCCGCTCACAGATCTTCAGAACTGAGCCCCGCCCGGCCCGTATGCTGGGCCGGGGATTCTCATGCCTCCCGAACGTCAGCTCGATCCCGAGGCGCTCGGCGACCACATCGATCGGTTGTACCGCGCCGCCTGGAGCCTCTCCGGCTCGCGCGAGGAGGCCGAAGACCTGGTCCAGGAGACCTTCGTGCGCGTCCTGCGCAAACCGCGGATCCTCCGATCCGACGACGATCTCGGCTATCTGCTGCGGGTGCTTCGCAACACGTTCTTCAGCACCCGCCGCACCGCCGCCCGGCGGCCACAGACGACCCCCCTGCCCGATGACCTCGACCTGATCGAGGACCGCAACGCCACCCGCCCCGAATCGCGGATCGAGTCGGCCGAGCTCTACACCGCGATCTCCGCCCTGCCCGACGACTTCCGCGACGCCCTGATCGCGATCGACGTCGTCGGCCTGTCCTACCGGGAGGCCGCGAAGGCGCTCAAGGTCCGTGAGGCGACGATCACCACGCGGCTGCACCGCGCCCGCCAGCGCGTGGCGCGGACCATCCAGCCAGAGGCTTCGGAGCGGCGCTAGTTCGCGGGTCCGGCGCTGGCTCGCGGGTCCGGCGCTTGTTCGCGAATCCGGCGCTTAGTCGTGCCAGGCGGCGAGCTTGTGCAGCGTCGCGGCGGGGACGCTCGCCGTCGAGGAGAGCACGCAGGTGTGGTCGTTGCGCCGCCAGGTCACGACCGTCCGGCCGCCGAGGCTGAGCGTGCGCAGCACGGTGCTGTCCCGCCTGGTCACCGGCGCCGAGGGCTGCTTGAGGGCGGGGGCGCTGACGATCGTGTAGGCCACGCGGTCGTGGCCCCATTGGTAGTAGACGGTCACCGCCTTGCGTCCGTTGATCGTGTCGACGCGCTGCCCGACCGGCGTCCATCCGAACGACTTGGTCCAGTCCGGGAAGTAGACGTCGCCGACGCTCTGGGCGAGCTGGAGACCCGGATGGTCCGGGTCGGGGGTGGGCGCGGGCGCGGCCGAGCCCCGGAGCGCGAGCGCGGCGGCCTGGCTGACCGACGGAGCGCCGGGCGTGCCCGAGGGCAGGATCAATACGAGGGCCAGGGCGACAACCGCCAGGGCCGCGGCGAGCGCGCCACCGTAGCCGGCGCGGCGCCGGGTCCGCACGACGGCGCTCGGACGCTGTGCCTCGATCCGCTGCTTGAGTGACAGCGGCGCCCGGTCGGTCGCCCGGGCGCGGTGAAGGACCTCGACCGCGCGGCGCTCACGCTCGTACAGCGCGGTGCGCTCGGGAGAGGCCGAAATCCAGGCCTGGACGGCGTCTCGCCGGGCCGGATCGAGGCTCCCGTCGGCGAGTGCGGAGAGGTCCGCGAGCTCCCTGTCGGAGAGCGTTGATTCGTCGGCTGTAGATGACATCGGGTCGGCTCTTCGGGGCATTCAGGTTAACGACGCCCGCGCAACCGGAAACCTTCCCGGATTTCTCAGCCGCCGCGGTAGGGCCCCTCGACGTAGTCGGCGACCATTCGCGCCGCGGAGAAACGGGGGCCGTTGGAGCGTAGCGAGGCCCGCACCATCGCCAGCCACCGCGCCGGCATCCCGCTCTCGTCGCGGTCGTAGAACGTCGGCACGACCTCGTCGCCGATGATGCGGTGGAGCGTCTCCACGTCGCGGGCGTCCTGGGCGGACGCATCCGGGTCGACGTCCCCGGGCAGCGCCCAGCCGTTGTCGCCGGCGTAGCCCTCGGCCCACCAGCCGTCGAGCACGCTCAGCTGCAGCCCGCCATTGACCGCGGACTTCATGCCGCTGGTACCGCTCGCTTCGAGCGGCGGCCGCGGCAGGTTCAGCCACACGTCACACCCGCGCACCAGCCACGCGGCCGACGACAGGTCGTAGTCGTCGAGGAACACGACGCGCTCGCCGATGATCCGGGCGTATTTGAGGCCGAACAGACGTTGCAGCGACCGCTTGGCCTCCTCGTCACGAGGATGCGCCTTGCCCGCGAGAACGACCTGCACCGGGCGCTCGCCGTCGAGCAGCGCCATCGTCCAGTCGGGGTCGCGGGTCAGCAGGTCGAGCCGCTTGTAGGTGGCCACGCGGCGGGCAAAGCCGACCGTCAGCGCCCCGGGATCGAACGCGCGTGCGGCGGCCTCGACGTACTCGCGGACGTCGCTGCGGGCAAGGCGATCGGTGACGCTGCGCTCGCGCACGAAGTCGACGAGCTGGGCCCGCTGGTGACATCGGACCTCCCAGAGGTCGGTGTCCGAGATCTCATCGACGGCAGCCCAGGCCTGCGGGTCCGGGGCTCTGTCGAACCAGCCCTCGCCGAGATGACGGTCGAGCAGCTCCCGCATCGGCCCCCCGATCCAGGTTGGGATGTGGACCCCGTTGGTGACATGGCCGATCGGCACCTGCTCGGTCCCGCGCTCCGGCCACAGCCGGTGCCACATCTCGCGAGCCACCTCGCCATGCCGCGCACTCACCGCATTGGCCGCGCGGCTCAGGCGCAGCGCAGCCTGGGTGACGCCGAACGGCTCGCCCCGATCGCTGGGGTTGGTCCGGCCGAGCTCCAGGATGCGATCGATATTGATGCCAAGCTCGCTCGCGAGCCCGCCGATCGCGGCGCGGGCCTGCTCGGCGGGATACGCGTCGTTGCCGGCGGCGACCGGGGTGTGGGTGGTGAACACGGTCTTGGCGCGCGCCCGCTCGAGCGCGTCGTCGAGTGACTCGGCACCGCTCAGCAGGGCGGAGCTGGCGAGCTCGACCGACGCGAGCGCCGGGTGACCCTCGTTCATGTGAACCGCGCCGGGCTCGATCCCCAGCGCGCGGAGCGCCCGGATCCCGCCGGCGCCGAGCAGCACGTACTGAGCCAGGCGGGTGACGGCGTCGGCGTCGTAGAGCCGTGCGGTGATCCAGCGCTCGAGCGTCTCGTTGCCGGCGACGTCGGTGTCGAGCAGGAAGAGCGGGACGCGTCCGACGTCCACCCGCCAGATCTGGGCGGTGACCTGCTTGTCGTAGATCGGGACCGTGATCGTGAGCGGCTCACCGTCGCCGCCGGTGACGAGCGCCGCCGGCAGCCGCTCGGGGTCGGTGTCGATCCAGTACTCGTGCTGCCAGCCGCTCGCGTCGATCCGCTGGCGGAAGTAGCCCTTGCGGTACATGAGGCCGACCGCGACCAGGGGGACGGCGCGATCGGAGGCCTCCTTGAGCAGGTCGCCCGCAAGCGCGCCGAGGCCGCCCGAGTACACCGGAAGCGACACGTGCACGCCGTACTCGGCGCACAGGAACGCGACCGGGTTGGCCGGGTCGACCGCACTCGATGCCGGCGGGCGCTCGAGGTCCGCCGTCACCCGAGCCTCGAGCGACGCGGCGCGCTCCGTGAGCTCGCCATCCGCCGCGGCGCGCCGGATCGAGCGGGAGGACGCCTCCTGGAGCAGCCGGACCGGGTTCTCGCAACAGATCTCGAACCGAGCGGGGTCGATCGAACGGAACAGCTCCGGCGCCCCGGGCAGCCAGGACCAGCGGTAGTTGTAGGCCAGCCGGGCCAGCGGGGCCAGCGACTCAGGCAGCCGGTCGGCGAGTTCGGAGGCGGCGCGTCGAACGTCCTCGCGCCCGTCGTTGACTGTGGTTGTCGGCGATTGCACGGGCGTGATTATCAAGCAGTGCGTACCCTCGCGTCCTTGTGTCCTAACCATGCCGGCGTGCTCGCCTTCGGCGACTCGATCACGAACGGCGGCGGCGAGCTCCAGTGGGGCGTGGCGCTGCAATCCTGGGCGCACTGGGTGGCCCGCGGCCTGGGCATGCCCTACACCGGGTGCGCCGTCGACGGCGCCACCGTGGGGGACGTGATCGGCCTGCAAATCCCGGCGTTCGTCGAGCGCTCAGCGGCGCCGGACGCCCGGTTCGACGTCGGCTGTCTCTACATCGGCGTCAACGACGTCCGCGCGCTGGACTGGGACGCTGCGTCGTTCGAGCGCGAGTTTGCGGCGGCGCTGGAGTTTGTCTGCGCGCGCAGCGATCGTGTGCTGGCCGTGACCGCGCCGCTCAACCTGGGACGGCCGCCCGCCGGCGCGAAGGTGCTCGAGCTGAACGCCGCGATCGTCCGCTGCGCGGCCGCCTGCGGGGCGCTCGTGCTGGATCTGAGCGACTTCGGCGCGCGGAACCTGGTGATGGCCGACCACGTGCATCCGACCGCGTTCGGTCAGATCGCAATTGCCGAGCGGGCCCTCGACGTGCTGGCGGGCGACGGGATGCGGGTGGCGGTCCGGCCCCGCTCGCTGATCGCGTTCGAGACGACGCGGCGGGGGCGGTTGCGGGGCGATCTGACCTACGTGTGGCGCCGGTTCAAGGTCGAGGTGAAGGGCTGGGTGTTCAAGGCCCGGTCGCGGCTGGGGCTCGGGCCGCGCTAGCGGCGCTCGCGCGGCGTCGGCCCCGTTGGGCGTGCTGCTCGTAACGGCGGCAATGAGGGGGAGGGTTTGGGGGCGGTCACGACCACAACTCGACATTTGGCGCCAGATCGCGCCGGCCGCGTCGAACTGTTGCTCCAGGGAGCACGTAACTCGACACTCGCGCCGGCGGCCGGCGGATTTGCCCGACTGTGGTCGTGCAAAAGCTCGCATTCGGTCCGCTTTGGGGTAGGTGTGTCGACGTTCTGCTCGCTACGCGTGCCAGGCGCTACACGCCTCGCCGCAAGCCGACGACATGCGCGGAAATGCACGCCCCCGGACCCCGGACGCGCCCGGCTAAGTGTGGCGACCGCCCTCGGCCATGGCCTCACGGAGCCGAGCTGCCAGCGACGGGGTCAGGGCCCCGTCGGACATCCGCCAGCGCCAGCTCCCCGACGCCGTCGCCGGGTCGTTCATGCGGGCCGATCTGCCGAGGCCGAGGACGTCCTGGGCCTGGACCATGGCCACCCGGGCCGGCGAGCGCATCGCCAGGCGGATCAGGCTCCACCAGGGATCGTCGCCGCCGACCCTGTGCTCCAAGAACGTGGCGTCGACGACATCCCGCACAGAAGCGGAAAGACCCGAATACCAGCCCAAAGCGGTGTCGTGGTCATGGGTACCGGTGTACACGACGCGGTTCTCGATGTGGTTCTCGAACCGGTGCGGGCTGCCCGGGTCGTCGGGGTCGAAGCCGAACTGGAGCACGAGCATGCCCGGCAGTCCGAGCGCGTCTCGCAGGCGCTCCACCGGCGGCGTGATCACGCCCAGGTCCTCGGCCACCAGCGGCAAGGTCCCCAGCGAAGCGGCCACGGCGTCGAACACCGCCCGCCCCGGCCCCCGCTTCCAGCGCCCCGATGCCGCCGTCCGAGCCGAAGCCGGAACAGCCCAGTAGGCCACGAACCCGCGAAAGTGGTCGATCCGGGCCAGGTCAAACAGATCGAACGTGCGCCGCATCCGGTCTACCCACCACCGGTAGCGACGATGTTGCATCGCCGGCCAGTCGTAGAGCGGGTTGCCCCACAGCTGGCCCTTGGCGGCGTAGGCGTCCGGTGGCGCGCCGGCCACGAGGCCTTCCTGGAACAGCTCGGGGTGGGCGCGGTGGTCGACGCTTCCCGGCGAGACGTAGATGGCCACGTCCCCGAACAGCCTCACCCCCCGCTCGGCCGCGTACCCGCGCAGTGCAGCCCATTCGCGATCGAACCGGACCTGGTCCGCCACCGCTCCCCGACCCCCGAATCGCTCCCAATCGTGGATCCAGAACGCGTTGCGCTCGACGAAGTCGATCCGCTCGGACGCCGACACCGCCGCGCTCGGTGACGCCAGCAGACGCGGCCACGCGGCGAACGCCGAGCGCGACTTGTAGGGCGAGTGGTAGCGATCGGGTGGCCCGAGCGGGAGCAGCTGCCACCACGTCTGACCCGCCTCGGCCAGCCAGTCCACGAACGCAAACGCACCGCGGCCCAGCCGACCTTCCGGGAGCGACGAGATATGGAGTTGGACGCCGCTCGAGCGGGGAAGGCTGTTCACAGCGCGGTGTTTACCCGAACCGGACCGGCGGATACTTTCCGCACAACGTGGCATCGATAAAGCCTCGCCCCACCCAGGCCCCACCCACTGAACCTCCGGTCACCGAGCTCCCGGAGCGGATCGTGATCCAGTACCCGGCGCCGGTCGTCGACGACGGCCGCTATCCGGCCAAGCGGTGCGTCGGCGACACCGTGCACGTCGAAGCCGACGTATTTCGCGACGGTCACGACCTGCTGCGGGCAACCGTCCGTTTCCGAGGCCCCGGCGAGCCCGAGTGGCGCGAACACGCGCTCAAGCGGATCGATGCCCATCTCGACGGCGTGCGCTGGGCCGGAGAGTTCACGGTCACGAGCACCGGCCGCTGGGAGTACGCGATCGAGGCCTGGACGGACGTGTTCGGGACGTGGCGCGACGAGCTCGCACGCAAGGTTGCCGCCGAGCAGCACAACCTGAAAGGAGAGCTCTCAGAGGGTGAGCTGCTGCTGAGAGCAGCGGCACAGCGCGCCACCGAGAGCACTGACAAGCGGCTGATCGAGCACGCGCTGCGGACCCTCGCCGACGACGATGCCCCCGAGCCGGCCAAGCACGACGTCGTGCTCGGCGAGGAGTTGTGCGAAGCCGTCGAGCGCACACAGGAGCGCCACGGTGCGGTCAGCACCGACTCGCTGCCGATCGAGGTCGACCGGCTCCGCGCTCGATTCGGATCGTGGTACGAGCTGTTCCCACGCTCATTCGGTGGCCTTCACGGCGTCCAGAAGCAGCTCCCCCGCCTGGCCGAGCTCGGCTTCGACGTCGTCTACCTGCCACCGATCCACCCGATCGGCCACACCAACCGCAAGGGTCGGGACAACTCGCTGACCGCGGGGCCCACCGACCCGGGCTCGCCGTGGGCGATCGGCGACGAGACCGGCGGCCACGACGCGGTCCACCCAAGGCTCGGCACCAAGGGGGACCTGATCGAGCTGACGAAGGCGGCCGGCGCCCTCGGGATCGACATCGCGCTCGACTTCGCGATCCAATGCTCGGCCGACCACCCGTGGCTGACCGAGCATCCGGAGTGGTTTCACCGCCGCCCCGACGGCACCCTGAAGTACGCCGAGAACCCGCCCAAGCGCTACCAGGACATCTACAACGTCAATTGGGAGTCGCCTGACTGGCGGGGGCTGTGGGAGGCGCTCCGTGACGTCATGATCGGGTGGGTCGACTGCGGGGTGAAGGTGTTCCGCGTCGACAATCCGCACACCAAGCCGTTCGCGTTCTGGCAGTGGCTGATCGGCGAGGTGCACAAGCACGATCGCGACGTGGTCTTCCTGGCCGAGGCGTTCACGCGCCGAGCGGTCATGCGTCACCTGGGGAAGATCGGCTTCAGCCAGTCGTACACCTACTTCACCTGGAAGAACACCCGCTGGGAGCTGACCGAGTACGTCTCCGAGCTGGCGTACTCGGGCGAGGGCGAGTACTTCCGTCCCAACTTCTTCGCCAACACCCCGGACATCCTCCACGCCTACCTCCAGCACGGCGGCCGACCCGCGTTCGAGAGCCGACTCGTGCTCGCGGGCACGCTCAGCCCGAGCTACGGCATCTACTCGGGATACGAGAGCTACGAGAACGTTCCCGTCCGGGAAGGGTCCGAGGAGTACCTCCATTCCGAGAAGTACGAGATCAAGCGGCGGTCCCTCGACGGTCCGCTGCTGCCGGTGGTGGCGCGGCTGAACGAGATCCGGCGCGAGAACCCCGCGCTGCACCGCCTTGCCAACATCACGTTCCTCGACACCGCGAACGACGCGCTCATTGCGTACGCCAAACAGGCGCCAGGTAATACCGTCATCACTGTCGTGAACCTCGATCCCCATCAGCCCCAGGAGGGCGCCGCCACGATTCCCGCCCACCTCGGACTGCCGCCGAGCTTCACCGTGGTCGACCTGCTCTCCGACGAACGCTTCGCCTGGCGGATCGGCCCCAACTACGTCCGGCTCGAGCCGTGGGGCCGCCAAGCGCACGTCCTCCGAGTGGAGAGCTGATGAGCACCGGGCCGCCCACCCTCACGCATCTGCTGAACGCCGAGCGCGGCACGGTCGTTCGGCGCCCCGAGCCCGAGCCGGCCGCGCCTCCGCACTCGGCGCAGACCCGTCAGTGGTTCGAGGCCGAGCCCCTGTGGTTCAAGAGCGCCGTGTTCTACGAGATCCACATCCGGGGCTTCTTCGACTCAAACGGCGACGGGTCCGGCGACTTCCGCGGCCTGACCGAGAAGCTCGACTACCTGCAGTGGCTCGGGATCGACTGCATCTGGCTGCTGCCGTTCTACCGTTCGCCGCTGCGCGACGGCGGCTACGACATCTCCGACTTCACCGACGTGCACCCGGACTACGGCACGGTCGATGACGTCCACGAGTTGATCGATGCCGCGCACGCCCGGCGCATCCGGGTCATCGCCGACCTCGTCATGAACCACACCTCGATCGACCACCCGTGGTTCCAGGAGTCGCGCTCGGGTGGGCGAGGACCGGATAACCCGAAGCGCGGCTGGTACGTGTGGTCGGACAACGACGAGCGCTACGCCGACGCGCGGATCATCTTCATCGATACCGAGTCGTCGAACTGGACCTGGGACCCGGTCGCCGGCCAGTACTACTGGCACCGGTTCTTCTCCCACCAGCCGGACCTCAACTACGACAACCCCGAGGTCCAGGACGCGATGATCCAGGTGCTGCGGTTCTGGCTCGACCTCGGTCTCGACGGGTTCCGGCTCGACGCCGTCCCCTACCTGTTCGAGCGCGAGGGCACGATCTGCGAGAACCTCCCGGAGACCCACGACTACCTCAAGCGCGTCCGCAAGGAGGTGGACGAGAACTACCCCGACCGGGTGCTGCTCGCCGAGGCCAACCAGTGGCCGGCGGACGTGGTCGAGTACTTCGGCCGCGGCGATGAGTGCCAGATGTGCTTCCACTTCCCGGTGATGCCACGGATGTTCATGGCGGTCCGGCGCGAGGAGGCCGTCCCCATCTACGAGATCCTGGAGCAGACTCCTCAGATCCCCGACAACTCCCAGTGGGGCCTGTTCCTGCGCAACCACGACGAGCTGACCCTGGAGATGGTCACCGACGAGGAGCGCGACTACATGTACAGCGAGTACGCCAAGGACCCGCGGATGAAGCTCAACCTGGGCATCCGCCGGCGGCTCGCGCCGCTGCTCGACAACGGACGCGACGACATCGAGCTGATGACCGCGATCCTGTTCTCCCTGCCCGGCTCGCCGGTCCTGTACTACGGCGACGAGATCGCGATGGGCGACAACGTGTTCCTGGGCGACCGGGACGGCGTGCGCACTCCGATGCAGTGGACCGGCGACCGGAACGGCGGCTTCAGCCGCGCCGACTTCGCCCAGCTGTACGCGCCGCCGCTGATGGATCCGGTGTACGGCTTCCAGGCGGTCAACGTCGAGGCGCAGCTGCGGACCGCGACGTCCCTGCTGCGCTGGGTGCACCGCTTCATAGCGCTGCGCAAGGAGCATCCGGTGTTCGGATTCGGGACCTACGAGCCGATCGAGCCCTCGAACGGCCGGATCTTCGCCCACCTGCGCCGCTTCGAGGACGACCTCGTCCTGTGCGTGCATAATCTGGCCCGCTCGGCACAGGCCGTGGAGCTCGATCTCAGCGCCTACGAGGGCCGCTATCCGCTCGAGTTGTTCGGACGCTCGCGCTTCCCCCGCATCGGCCAGCTCCCGTACCTGCTGACCCTCGCGCCGCGGGGGTTCTACTGGTTCGAGCTCGTCGAAGAGGGAGAGACTCAGCCCGGATGACCGACGTGAAGACGCGCGATGACGAGATCCGCCGGTGCCTCGACGAGGAGAGCCTGCGGGAGTGGGTGCAGGAGCAGCGCTGGTATGCCTCCAAGTCCCGGTCGGTGGCCGGGATCGAGGTGGTGGAGGGCGTGGCCCTACGCGAGGATCCGCTGCTGTTCCTGGCGCTGGTCCAGACCCGGTTTGCCACCGGGACCCATGAGCTGTATCAACTGCCGCTCGCGCTGCGGCCAGGCGGTGGCACGCGGAGCGAGGACGCGATCGCCCGGACTCGTGATCTGACCGCCTTCGACGCTCTCGCCCAGCCGGAGCTGTTGATCGAGATTCTGCGCCGAATCGAGTCGGGCGACGAGATCGAGGCCGCCGAGGGCACGTTCGGCTTTTACCGCGCCAATGGCGTCGCCGATGTCGGCGATGACGCCAAGGTCCGCCCGATGGGCGTCGAGCAGTCGAACTCGTCGATCGTGTTCGACGAGGCGATCGCGCTCAAGGTGTTCCGCAAGCTCGAGCCGGGCGTCAACCCTGAGCTCGAGTTGCTGCGCTTCCTGACCGCGCGCGGCTTTCCCAACATCGCCACGCTGCACGGCTGGTACGAGTACGACGGGACTGCGCTCGCCGCCACGCTCGGGGTCGCGCAGCAGTTCCTCCGCGACGCGGTCGGCGGATGGGAGCTCGCGCTCGACCGGGTGCAGAGCGACGCGGACTGGTTCCTCGGTCAGCTGGGCAGCCTGGGCGCCGTTACCGCCGAGCTGCACAACGTGCTGGCCTCCGATGCCGCCGACCCGGCGTTCGCGCCGGAGGAGCCGAGCGTCGAGGCGATGTCCCTGCTGACCGCGACGGTCGACGAGGACATCGAGCGGATCTTCGTGCGCCTGCCCGACGACGAGCGCGTGGCCCCGATCGCCGGGCGCGGCCAGGACGTCCGCGAGAAGCTGGCTGCGCGGGCACAGGTCGGGGTAGGAGGCCGGGTGATCCGCACCCATGGCGACTATCACCTCGGACAGACCTTGCACACCCCCCGCGGCTGGGTGATCATCGACTTCGAGGGCGAGCCCGCCCGGCCGCTCCCCGAACGTCGCGCCAAACGCTCGCCGCTGCGTGACGTGGCGGGCATGCTGCGGTCGTTCGCCTATGTGAGCTCGGCGGTCGCGCTCCAGGGCGGTGCCCCGCCCGACTTCGAAGAGCGAGCCCGCGTGGAGTTCCTCCAGAGCTACCTCGCGACCGTGGACCCCGCGCTGCTTCCCGCGGGCGAGGCGGCGATCCAGTCGGTGCTCTCGATCTTCGAGCTCGAGAAGGCGATCTACGAGCTTCAGTACGAGCTCGACAACCGTCCCGACTGGGTGCCGATCCCTGTGGCGGGGATCCGCCGCCTGCTAGAGGTAGAAGTGTGACCACAGTCGCCACCGCAGAGCTCGATCAGCTCGTTCGCCGCGAGCACCACAACCCCCACGCGATCCTGGGCGCGCACTCGGAGAACGGCGGGGTGACGATCCGCGCCCTGCGGCCGGCCGCGTGCGAGATCAAGGCCCACGTCGACGGCGGCGACGTCATCGAGCTCGCTCAGATCCATCCCGGCGGGGTGTTCGAGGGGACGGTGGACGGCGCCGAGCTGCCTCTCCGGTACCGGCTCGAGGTCGACTACGGCTCGGCCGGAACGTTCATGATCGACGATCCGTACTCGTTTCCGTCGACGATCGGCGAGCTGGACCTGCATCTGATCGGCGAGGGCCGGCACGAGGAGATCTACGAGAAGCTCGGGGCCCACGTGCGAGAGAACCAACGCGTCCTCGGCACAGCCTTCGCCGTGTGGGCGCCGGCCGCGAAAGCCGTGAGCGTGGTCGGCGACTTTAACTCCTGGGACGGGCGACTGCACGCGATGCGCTCGCTCGGGGCGAGCGGGATCTGGGAGCTCTTCATCCCCGGCGTGACCGAGGGCTCGCACTACAAGTACGAGATCCTGGGCGCCGACGGCGAGCTCAAGCTGAAGGCGGATCCCTACGCGCAGGAGGCCGAGCACCCCCCCAAGACGGCGTCGATCGTGTTCCGCTCGAGCTACGACTGGAGCCCGGCCGAGCAGCGCTGGCACGCCGAGCGCGCCGAGCAGCAGCCGCTGACTCAGCCGATGTCGATCTACGAGGTCCACCTCGGGTCATGGCGGCTGAACACGCTCCAGGACAACCGGCCACTGAGCTATCTCGAGCTGGCCGACGAGCTGTGCGCATACGTCACCGACCTCGGCTTCACCCACATCGAGCTGCTGCCGGTGATGGCGCATCCTTTCTCGGGCTCGTGGGGCTACCAGGTGACGGGCTACTTCGCTCCCACCCCGCGCTACGGCACCCCTGACGAGCTGCGTCAGTTCATCGACCGGCTGCACGCCAACGGAGTCGGGGTGATCCTGGACTGGGTGCCGGCGCACTTCCCCCGCGACGAGTTCGCGCTGGCGCGCTTCGACGGTACTGCTCTGTACGAGCACGCCGATCCCCGGCGTGGGGCACATCCGGACTGGGGCACGCTGGTGTTCAACTTCGGCCGTCACGAGGTCCGCAACTTCCTGATCTCGAACGCGCTGTTCTGGCTGCGCGAGTACAAGGTCGACGGAATCCGCGTCGACGCCGTGGCCTCGATGCTGTACCTCGATTACTCCCGCCGTGAGGGCGAGTGGGTGCCGAACGAGTTTGGCGGCCGCGAGGACCTCGACGCGGTGGAGTTCCTCAAGCAGCTCAACGAGGTCCTCTACGCGCGCGAGCCCGGGATCGTGTCCGCGGCCGAGGAGTCCACGGCGTGGCCCGGCGTATCCCGTCCCACGTACGTGGGCGGCCTCGGGTTCGGGTTCAAGTGGAACATGGGCTGGATGCACGACACGCTTGCGTACTTCCAGCAGGAGCCGATCTACCGTCGCTACCACCACCACGAGCTGACCTTCAGCCTGATGTATGCGTTCAGCGAGAACTTCATCCTGCCGCTGTCGCACGACGAGGTCGTGCACGGCAAGGGGTCGCTATTCCAGAAGATGCCAGGCGACCGCTGGCAGAAGCTGGCGAACCTGCGCGCCCTGTACGCCTACATGTGGGCCCACCCGGGGAAGAAGCTGCTGTTCATGGGCGGCGAGTTCGCCCAGGAGCAGGAATGGAGCCACGAGCGCTCGCTCGACTGGCATCTGCTCGAACGGCCGGAGCACGCCGGGATTCAGCGGCTCGTCGGCGACCTGAACCGGCTCTACCGGGACGAGCCCGCGTTGTGGGAGCTCGATTCCGACCCGGCCGGGTTCTGGTGGATCGAGCCCAACGACGCCGATGCGAACGTGGTCGCGTTCGCCCGCCAGTCGAAGGACGGCGAGCGGGTCGCCGTGTTCGTGGCGAACCTGTCCCCGGTGCCGCGGCCCGGCTACCGGCTCGGCCTGCCGCGGGCCACGCGCTGGCGCGAGGCGCTCAACACCGACTCGACCTACTACGGCGGCAGCGATGTCGGCAACCTGGGCGGCGTGGAGCCCGAGCCGCTCCCCTGGCATGGCCAGCCCGTGTCGGCCGAGATCACCCTACCGCCGCTCGCCGCCGTCTGGCTCGTACCCGAGTGAGCGCAGCAGGGAGTCCTGAGGAGCCCCGCTATCCGTGGGAGCTTCCCCTGGGAGCGCGTGAGCGCGATGAGCAAACCGTCGAGTTCCGGGTGTGGGCGCCGCGTGCCGAATCGGTGGCGGTGAAGGTCGCGGGACAGGCGGCGCCGCTGCACCCCGAGGGGTTTGGCGTCCATGCCGCCGCAGTGCCCGGCCGCGCCGGCGACGACTACGCCTTCGTGCTCGACGGCAACGAGCTTCCCGACCCGTGCTCGCGCTGGCAGCCCGAGGGCCTTCGCGGCCCGTCGCGGATCGTTAGCACGGCACACCGGCGCGTCGACTTCGAGCCCCCACCGCCACCGGACCTCGTGATCTACGAACTGCACGTCGGGACGTTCAGCCGGGAGGGCACGTTCGACGGCGCGATCCCCTACCTCGAGGGCCTGGCCGCGCTCGGAATCAGCGCGATCGAGATCATGCCCGTCGCGGAGTTCCCGGGACACCATGGCTGGGGATACGACGGGGTCTACCTCTCCGCTGCGCAGTCGTCCTACGGCGGCCCGCCTGGGCTACAGCGTCTGGTGCAGGCTGCGCACCGTGCCGGCTTGGCGGTGATCCTCGATGTCGTCTACAACCACGTCGGCGCCTCCGGAACCCAGGCGCTCGATGCGTTCGGGCCGTACTTCACCGAGAAGTACGAGACGCCGTGGGGGCGCGCGGTGAACTACGACGATGCCGAGTGCGATCCGGTGCGCGAATGGGTGCTGCAGAGCGCGTGCGGCTGGATCCGGGACTTCGGGATCGACGGTCTGCGGCTCGACGCGATCCACGCGATCTTCGACTCGAGCACCGAGCACATCGTCGAGGCGGTGGCACGCCGCGTCCACGCGGTCGACCCCCGCGCGCTGGTCATCGCCGAGTCGGGACTGAACGACCCCCGGGTGATGCGGCCCCGCGAGCGCGGGGGCTACGACTGCGACGGAGAGTGGGCGGACGACTTCCACCACTCGGTCCGCACGCTCGTCACCGACGACCGCGACGGCTACTACGCCGAGTTCGGGTCGGTGGCAGATCTGGCCAAGGCCTTCCACCGGCCCCACGTCCACGACGGAACATACTCGAGCTTTCGCCGGCGGCGTTTCGGCGCACCCGCCGAGGATGTCCCGACCGATCGGTTCGTGGTCTTCTCGCAGAACCACGACCAGGTCGGCAACCGCGCGTTCGGTGACCGCATGCCCGACCAGTCCCGGCCGCTGGCGGCGTTCTGCACATTGCTCTCGCCATTCGTGCCGCTGCTGTTCATGGGCGAGGAGTACGGCGAGCGCGCTCCGTTCCAGTTCTTCTCCGACCACATCGACAAGGAGATCGCCGACGCCACCCGCGAGGGGCGGCGCGAGGAGTTCGCCGCGTTCTCGGAGTTCTCCAAGGAGGAGATCCCCGATCCGCAGGATCCGGCGACGTTCGAGCGCTCGAAGCTGACGCGCACGCGGGATCCGGAGATCGCGGACCTCTACGCGCGGTTGCTGACCGTTCGGCGTGAGCTGCGAACGTCAGACGCGGACGAGATTGCATTCGACGAGGACGCCCGGTGGCTGCGGGTGCGGCGCGGGCAGTACGAGCTGGTGTGCAACTTCGCCGCTGAGCCCCGCCGTGTACCGTGCTCGGCAGGCAACGTCGAGTTGGCAACTGACGGACAGCCGCAGATCGAGGATGGCCATGTGGAGCTCGAGCCGTTGTCAGGAGTGCTGATCCGATGACCGAGGTGTGGCCAGGACGCCCCTTCCCGTTGGGCGCGACGTGGGACGGAGGCGGTACGAACTTCTCGGTGTTCTCCGAGCACGCGGAGGCCATCGAGCTGTGCCTGTTCGACGATGACGACGTCGAGACGCGGATCGAGATGACCCAGCGGCGCGCGCTCAACTGGCATTGCTACCTCCCCGAGGTCGGACCCGGGCAGCGGTACGGACTCAGGGTGCACGGCAACTATGCCCCGCTGGAAGGTCACCGCTTCAACCCGGCGAAGCTGCTGATCGATCCCTATGCGAAGGGGATCGAGGGTGTCGTCGACTGGGCCCACGACGCCAACGTGCTGCCCTACGTGCCGACCGGAGAGGACGACGCCGACCTCGAGCTCGACGACGAGGACGACGCCGCGGCGATGCCCAAGTCCGTCGTGATCGACGACGCGTTCCTCTGGGAGGGCGATCGGCCGCCGCGGATCCCGTTCGCCGACACGGTGATCTACGAGACCCACGTCAAGGGTTTCACCATGACCCATCCGGGCGTGCGCGAGGACCTGCGCGGCACGTACGCCGGGCTCGCGTCCGAAGCGGCGATCGAGTACCTCGTCGACCTCGGGGTGACCGCGGTCGAGCTGCTGCCGATCCACCACATCTCCGACGAGTCGTTCCTGTTCGAGCGCGGCCTGCGCAACTACTGGGGCTACAGCACGATCGGATACCTGGCGCCCCACTCCGAGTACGCCGCCACCGGGCGCCGCGGCGAGCAGGTCCGCGAATTCAAGGGCCTGGTCAAGGCGCTGCACCGCGCCGGGATCGAGGTGATCCTCGACGTGGTCTACAACCACACCGCCGAGGGCAACCACCTGGGTCCGATGCTGTCGTTCAAGGGCGTCGACAACAGCTCGTACTACCGGCTCATGCCCGATGATCCGCGTCACTACATGGACTTCACCGGCACGGGCAATTCGTTGAACCCGGTCCACCCGAGCGTGCTGCGGCTGATCATGGACTCGCTGCGCTACTGGGTCAGCGAATGCCACGTCGACGGCTTCCGCTTCGACCTGGCCTCGGCGCTGGCCCGCGAGTTCTACGACGTCGATCGCCTGTCGGCGTTCTTCGACACGATCCATCAGGACCCGCTCCTGTCTCAGGTCAAGCTGATCGCCGAGCCGTGGGACGTCGGTCCTGGCGGCTATCAGGTCGGGAACTTCCCGGTGCTGTGGTCGGAATGGAACGGGGTCTACCGCGACACGATGCGCGACTACTGGCGCGGCTTTGCGAACTGCGGCGACTTCGCCGAGCGGCTCGCCGGCTCCTCCGACCTGTACGAGGCCGACGGCCGGGAGCCGTTCGCCTCGATCAACTTCATCACCGCCCACGACGGCTTCACGCTGCGGGACCTCGTCTCCTACAACGAGAAGCACAACGAGGCGAACATGGAGGACAACCGCGACGGCACGGACGACAACCGATCGTGGAACTGCGGCGTCGAGGGTGAGACCGACGACCCGGAGATGTTGGCGCTACGGGCGCGGCAGCAGCGCAACTTCCTGACCACGTTGCTGATCTCCCAGGGCACGCCGATGCTGCTCGGCGGCGACGAGATCATCCGCACGCAGTGCGGAAACAACAACGGCTGGTGTCAGGACTCAGAGATCTCGTGGTACGAGTGGAGCGAGTCGCCTGAGAAGACCGAGATGCGGGAGTTCACCAAGCGGCTGATCGCGCTGCGCCGTGAGCACCCGGTGTTCCGCCAGGAGAGCTTCCTGCGCGGTCAGGAGATGAAGGGGTCGGGCCTCCCGGACGTGTGGTGGTTTCGCCCGGACGGGCTGAAGATGACCCGTCGTGACTGGCAGGACGGCGAGCACGCTCTGGGCATGTTCCTCAACGGCCGCGAGATCACCACGCCGGGCCCCCGAGGCGAGGATGTCGAAGATGACTCGTTCGTGCTGTTGTTCAACGCCGACGGCGAGGACAAGTCGTTCATGCTCCCGCGCCGGCGGTTCGGGGCGCAGTGGGTACTGGAGCTCTCGACCGCGGACCCGTCGGCCCAGTCGGGCTCGAGCCGGCACGGGGCACGCACCGAGCTGGTCGTCACCTCCCGCTCGATCGTGATCCTCAAGCGCGCGACGTGAACCCACCTCCCGCCGAGCTCCGGGCGACCTACCGCCTCCAGCTGACGTCGGGCTTCGGATTCGCCCACGCGCGGTCGCTGATTCCCTATCTCCGCGACCTGGGGATCTCCCACCTGTACCTGTCGCCGTCGCTCCAGGCCCGCGAGGGCTCGACCCATGGCTACGACGTGACCGACCCGAGCCGCTTCTCCGACGCGCTCGGCGGCGGCGCCGAGTTCGAGCGTCTGTCCGGCGCGGCCGCTGACGCCGGGATGGGGATCGTGATGGACGTCGTGCCCAACCACATGGCGGCCGATGACGCCAACCGGTTCTGGAGCGATCCGAGGCTCCGGGAGCGCTTCTTCGACATCGATCCCGAAACGGGCCGCCACCGGCGCTTCTTCGACATCGACGATCTCGCCGGCATTCGCCAGGAGGACCCCGAGGTGTTCGAGGCCACGCACGAGCTGCTTCTGGCCCACGTTCGCCACGGCTTGATCGACGGCCTGCGGATCGACCACCCGGACGGGTTGGCCAACCCCGGGGAGTATCTCGAGCGGCTACGCGCGGGCGGCGCCGAGCGGGTCTGGGTCGAGAAGATCCTCGACCCCGGAGAGCGCCTGCGCGACTGGCCGGTGAGCGGCACCGTCGGGTACGAGTTCCTCAACGACGCCTGCGCGCTGTTCGTCGATCCCGCCGGCGAGACCCCGCTCACGGCCCTGTGGGAGAAGGTCTCCGGCGACCGCCGGCCGTTCGGCGAGTTCGCCACCGAGGCCAAGCTCGAGCAGGCCCGCGGCGTGTTCCGACCCGAGATCGAGCGCCTGGAGCGCGCCAGCGGCGGTCGCTTCGGCTTCGACGAGCTCGCGCAGGCAGTGTCCTCGCTCCCGGTGTACCGAACGTATGTCGACCCGGCGCAGGGGACAGTGGGCGACGAGGACCGCGAGGCGCTCGCGGCCGCGGACATGGATCCCGCGCTGCGATCGGTGCTGCTGCTCGAGGATCGATCGGTCCTCGAGGAGTTCGTCACCCGGTTTCAGCAGACGACGCCGGCGATCATGGCCAAGGGCGTCGAGGACACCGCGTTCTACCGCTATGCCCGCCTGCTGGCGCTCAACGACGTGGGCGGCGATCCGTCGCGGTTCGGAATGCCGGTGGGTCGCTTCCACGACGGCGCACTCGAGCGACTGCAGCGCTTTCCCCTGAACCTGTTGACGACTCAGACCCACGACGCGAAGCGCTCGGGTGATGTGCGGATGCGGATCGCGATGCTCTCCTCGATGGCGGCAGAGTGGACCGAGCAGGTGGACCGCTGGTTCGCACTCACCGACGGCCTACGGACCGGTGCGGCGCCCGACGACGTCGAGCGCTACTTCGTGTTCCAGACGCTCGTCGGCGCGTGGCCGATCGAGGCGGAACGGATCGAGGCCTACATGGAGAAGGCACTGCGCGAGGCGAAGCGCAACACCAACTGGATCGAGCAGAACACCGAGTGGGAGGACGGGGTCAAGGCGTTCTGCCGTGCGCTCTACGAGGACACCGCGTTCCTGAAGGAGTTCGAGCCGTTTGCCGCCCGCGTCGCGCGGGCCGGGCGGCGGGCGGCGCTCGGGCAGCGTGCCCTACAGCTGACGGCGCCGGGGATTCCCGACATCTACCAGGGCGACGAGCTCCAGTTCCGCGCGCTCGTCGACCCCGATAACCGGCGGCCGGTCGACTGGGCCTACCACCAGGCGATGCTGCGCCGGATGATGGGCGGCTCGCCGCCTGCGGTGGGAACCCGGAAGCTGTTCTTGACGATGCGGCTGCTCGGATTGCGCGCTCGCCGTCCCGAGCCGTTGCGCGGCGGGTACGAGCCGCTCGAGGCCGGCGAGCACGCGTGCGCGTTCATTCGCGGCGATCGGATCATGGTCGCGGTTGGACTCCGCGACGACGCTGCCGAGGGGCCGCTGGTCGCGCCCCGGGGGCGGTGGCGCGACGTGCTGCGCGGCGAGGAGCGCTCGTTCGCCGCTCGCGAGCCGCTGTCGCGCGTACTCGGCGAATGGGGGCTGGCCGTGTTCGAGCGGCTATGACCACGATCGACGCCCCACACCTGCCCCGGGTGCGCCAGGCCGTGGTTGCGGCGCGGGACCTCGATGCGGTGTGCGCGACGCTGCGCGCCTCGCTCGGGTTGGGCGAGCCGTACCACGATCCGGCAGTCGGGCACTTCGGTCTGCGCAACGCGGTCTTCGCGCTCGGCGACACGTTCCTCGAGGTCGTCTCCCCAGCGCACGACGGAACCGCGGCGGGCCGGCAGATCGACCGGGCGGGCGACGACTGCGGCTACATGGTGATGGTGCAGGTCAATGACCTCGCGAGGCGACGCAGTCGCCTGAAGTCGCATCGAGTCCGCGAGGTGTTCGAGGTCGAGCTCGACGACATCGCCGAAGTCCACCTGCATCCTGCCGACATGCATGGCGCGATCGTCTCGTTGAGTGAGCCGCGGCCGAAGACCGCGTGGCGCTGGGGCGGCCCCGACTGGCCGGCCCGGAGCGTGGCGCTGCGGGTGGATGGGGTGACGCTCGCCGTAGCCGACCCCGAGGCGGTGGCCGGCCGGTGGAGCGGGGTGATCGGCGGCCTGCCGGGGATCACGTTCATTCGCGACCCGGCCGAGCCCGGCCTGGTCGAGATCGCCCTCGGAGGAATCGCTGCCCGGCGCGAGCCGCTCCAGCTCGGCAGCGTGCGGATCGTGCCTAGCCCGTCAGGTGCCTGACCGCGTCCTCGCGGATCGCCACCATCACCGCGAACCGGTGGTCCTTGAACAGGCAGTCGGCGGCTACGAAGCCGGCCGCCCTCAGCCAGCCGAGCTGATTCTCGACGGTCGCGCACCGGTCGTAGCGCATCCGCTCCAGCGCTCCCGCCCATTCGGCGTCGTCGCTGCCCACGGCACGGGCTCGTTCCTCGTGCCACCGCGCGTACAGGTCGTCGAACGCCGGCCCAGGTCCCGCCACCTGCTCGGCGTTGACGAACACACCCCCGGGAACGAGCGCGCCGTGGACGCGCTCGAACAGACCGCGCTTGTCGGCGCCGTCGAGATGATGGATCGCCAGAGCTGAGACGACCGCGTCGAAGGGACCCGCCGGCAGTGGGTCGACCAGGTCGGCCTCGACATACGTCGCGGCGTCCTCGCCGAGCCCCTCACGCGCCTGGGCCAGCATCTGCGTCGCACTGTCCAGCAGGGTCAGGTGGGTGCCCGGATACGCGGCGCGCACGAAGGAGGAGAGCATTCCCGTGCCGGCGCCGAGATCGAGGATGCGCTCCGGCTCGCGCCCGGTCAGGGCGATCGCGTCGACGGCCGTGCCGTAGAACGCGTCGAACGGTGGGATCAGACGTCTGCGCGGTCCGTTGTACGTGGCGGCGTGATCGTTGAAGACCTCGGTGGCGTTTGTCATCGCATACGAGTGTACGTCATCGCGATTGCGGTCCGTGCTTCGGCGTCGAGCCGAGCAACGATCTCCGCCGCCGGAAGCTTCAGCGCCAGCTCGTGCGCCTCACCCGCCCACAGGTTGATCAACCCCGCGTCGCCCTGCTCGCGGGCCGCACGCCGCATCGGGGCCGTGAGGTAATGCACCTCCGGGTACGCGATCGGTGCCGCCGCCTCGTGCTCGGTGATGAAGCGGTTGCGCACCCCGCGGGCCAGCCGTCCGGTGAAGGCGCGGGTGAGGACGGTGCCCTCGCTCGTCTGCAGCGCCTCGCGGTGCGCGGGCGCGGTGCCCGCCTCGGCGGCAAGCATGAACGCGCTGCCGAGCTGCGCCGCGGACGCTCCCGCGCACAGAACGGCCGCCACGGCGGCGCCGTTCGCGATCCCGCCAGTCGCGACCAGCGGCAGTGGGACCGCGGCCTGAAGGAGCGCGAGCAACGGCAGCAGGCCGTAGACCGGCAGGTCAGGCTCGTCGCGAAACGAGCCGCGGTGACCGCCGGCCTCGGCGCCTTGCACGACGAGTCCGCTGGCCCCGGCGGCGTGGGCCTGACGCGCCTCGGCCGGGCTCGTCACGGTGACCCACACCTCTGCCCCCGCGGCACGCAGCGACTCGATCACCGGCGGCTCCGGGCACCCGAACGTGAACGAGACCACCGCCGGCGGGGCTGCCCTGAGCAGTTCGAGTTTTGCCTCCCAACCGTCGTCGCTGTAGCGGGGCTCCCCCAGCTCGATCTCGGTGTCCCAGTCCCCGAGGCGCTCGACGTACCCCGCATAGGCTTCGCGCTCACTCGGGCCGTCTCCGGGCGCGAACACGTTGACCCCGAACGGCTTGGCGGTCAACTCTCGGAGGGCCGCGATCCGCTGCTCGAGGTCGGCCGCCGCGAGATATCCCGCGGCCAGGAAGCCGAGGCCGCCCGCGTTCGACACCGCCGCCGCGAGCTCAGGCGTCGACGGGCCGCCGGCGAGCGGTGCCAGCACGACCGGGACGTCTAGCTCATCGAGAAGCATCTGCGAGCTCCACCGCGCTGATGCTATTGGCCGGACAGGCACCGGCGGTCCGGGCGGGGCGGGTCCCGGGGGTCAGGGCCGGGGCCGGGCGGGCACCGGCGGTCCGTTTGATTACACCGTCGTTTCGCCTCAGAACGGCCGGGTAGGACTTTTCGGCGAGGAGGATGTTAGCGCTCACAGAGCAGGCGTGAGAATGGCAGAGAGCTACGTAATCGGCGTCGACTTCGGCACACTCTCGGGGCGTGCCGTGGTCGTCCGGGCGAGCGATGGCGAGGAGTTGGGGACCGCCGAATACGAGTATCCGCACGGCGCGATGGACCGTCAGCTGGGCGAGACCGGCGAGGACCTTCCACCGGACTGGGCGCTCCAGGACCCGCAGGACTACATCGACGTGCTGGGACACGCGGTCCCGGACGCCGTCAAGGCGGCGGGCGCCGATCCCGACAGCGTCGTGGGCATCGCCACCGACTTCACCTCGTGCACGATCATGCCCACGCGCGGCGACGGCACGCCGCTCTGCCTCCTCGACGAGCTCCGCGGCCGGCCGCACGCCTACCCCAAGCTGTGGAAGCACCACGCCGCTCAGCCGCAGGCCGACCGCGTGACGGAGGTCGCCGCCGAGCGCGACGAACCGTGGCTGAGCCGCTACGGCGGCCGAATCTCGTCTGAGTGGGCGGTGGCCAAGGGACTTCAGGTCCTCGAGGAGGACGAGGACATCTACGACCGGACGGACTGCTGGATCGAGGCCGCGGACTGGATCGTGTGGCAGCTGTGCGGCGAACACGTCCGGAGCGCCTGCCCAGCCGGTTACAAGGCGCTCTACCAGGATGGCCACTACCCATCCAGGGACTACTTCGAGGCACTGAATCCGGGATTTCGCGACTTCGCCGCGACCAAGCTGGGCTCGTCCCTGTCCCAATTGGGCGAGCGCGCCGGCTCGCTGACTGACGACATGGCGCAGCGCACCGGCCTGCCGGCCGGGATCGCGGTGGCGGTCGGCAACGTCGACGCGCACGTGAGCCCGCCGGCCGCGCAGGCGACCCAACCGGGTCAGATGGTGGCGGTGATGGGGACCTCGACCTGCCACGTGATGGTGGGCGACAAGCTCAGCGAAGTGCCCGGGATGTGCGGCGCGGTGAAGGGCGGGATCGTCCCGGGGCGCTGGGGCTACGAGGCCGGCCAAACCGGGGTCGGCGACATCTTCGCCTGGTTCGTGGA